>JBIKLJ010000015.1:0-44117 GCA_044359895.1 Pirellula sp. | reverse complement strand
GAAAGGCAACCGTGGGTGCTCGTTCTGACATTCTTGCCCCTTCGACAATACCAAAGATTTGGACTCCCGAAATCGATTGGAGGCCAGCGATCAATCTTTGGACTAATTGCATTTCGTGGTTTTGGATTTGATCCATTGCGTTCACCAATTTCGCACGCAAGCTAGACGCCGACGCTGCGACTGGCGTTGCTGCGACTGGCGATGACGTAGAACATGCGGATAACGATGCAATGTATTCAACGGCAGCAGCCGCGCCAGCAATGCATGCATGATTCTGAGTACCAGTCATCCAACGCACGGGTAAACTGTCGGGCGCCGGACGCAGTTTGTAAGGGTTCAGTTGCATCATGCGCTCAGGTCGTCCGTAAAGAACGCCGATGTGCGGACCAAAGAACTTATAGGCGGAGCAAACTAGATAGTCACAATTCCACTCGGACACGTCAACGCTTCTGTGAGGTGCATAATGGACGGCGTCCACGAATAGCTCTGCACCCACGGAGTGGACCATGTCCGCAATTTGACGGACGGGAGTCAAAGAGCCAACCGCATTCGAAGCCGCAGTCACCGCGACCAACCGCGTTCGGTCCGTCAATAAACTGCGAAGTGAATCCAGATCCAATGTGACATCCTGCTTGTTCACCGCGATTTGGCAAACTTCCACGCCCCTATCTTGGGCAGCTAAAACCCAAGGCGTAAAGTTCGCGTCGTGATCCAGCTGCGATACCAAAATCCGGTCTCCAGCCTTCCATTCTCTAGCGATCGCTCTCGAGAACTGAAGCGTCAGCGAGGTCATGTTCGGACCGAAAGCCACCGACTCGGGGCATGGTGCGCCTAGAAAATCAGCGAAAACCAGATGCGCGTGCTTCATGCCAGCATCCACTTCTTGGCTCGTTGCAAATCGTCCGGACCGGTTCGCATTATGGTGCAACATGGATTCCGAAATTCGATCTACGACCGATTGTGGCACTTGAGTACCAGCGGGACCATCCAGGTAGGCAACAGGTTTGCCATTTTGGATTCTATGTAAGGATGGGAATTGGCGGCGAATGGAAGCGAGATCGAACAAGTTCAGTTCCTGATAAAGTTGGGAGTCTCGGACGCTAACCACGAAACTCGTTGCCTGTAAAAACAGAATGGACCGAGCCTTTCGACTCGGTCCACTCTGTTGAATCTAATCTTCCTTGGCCGCGGGAGCTAGCCGCTAACTGAGCCGCTGGCGCTAGCCGCGATTTGCACTGCTGGAAGAAAGTACTTTACGCGGCTAGCGCCCGCGGCTCAATATGCGACTTACGCGCCAGCAGGAGCTGGTTCCGCTGCAGCGGATGGTTCGCGAGCTTCGCTCTTGAAGTCGAGTCGTGTGACCTTTCCTTCGGAGTCCTTAAACGCTTCGACGATCAAAGTATTCTTCCCTTCGAATGTTCCGCGTAGCAGTTCTTCCGCCAAAGGATCTTCGATTCGTTGTTCGATTGCACGGCGAAGTGGCCGAGCACCGTAATCGAAGTTCGAGCCTTGCTTGATAATGAACTCTTTCGCTTCGTCCGTCAAAATCAGATCGAATCCACGTTCCTTCAATCGTTCACGAACCTTCGACATTTCGAAGTCGATGACCTTCTTCAAGTCTTCTTTGTTCAAGTGCCTGAAGATGATCGTATCGTCCAATCGGTTCAGAAACTCGGGTCGGAAAACTCGTTCGATTTGATCCATCACGCGAGACTTCATGCTGTCGTACGAAGCGTCGCCATCTGGTTTTTGGAATCCGAATGCAGACTCGTTTTTAATCGCATCCGCCCCGGCATTCGTCGTCAAAATCAAGATCGTGTTTCGGAAGTCGACATTCCGACCGAAGCTGTCTGTCAACCGTCCTTCTTCCATCACTTGCAAAAGCATATTGAAGATGTCGGGGTGGGCTTTTTCGATTTCATCGAGCAGAACCACGGCGTAGGGTCTTCTGCGAATCTTTTCAGTCAACTGGCCCCCTTCTTCGTAGCCAACGTAACCCGGAGGGGCACCGATCAAACGGCTAACGTTGTGCTTTTCCATATACTCGCTCATGTCGATATGGACCAGTGCATCGGAATCACCGAACAAGCATTCGGCCAGGGCCTTTGCCAGCAAGGTCTTACCGACACCTGTCGGACCGGCGAAAACAAAGCATCCGGTTGGACGTTTTGGATCTTTTAGCCCGCTTCGGCTTCTTCGGACCGCTTTGGCAACAGCGCTCACGGCCTGCTCTTGACTGACCACTCGCTTGTGCAGTTCCGCTTCCATGTTCATCAGACGCATGGAATCTTCGGTGGACAAACGAGTTAGCGGAATACCGGTCATCTTGGAGACCACTTCGGCGATGACTTCTTCGTCCACAACGCCGTCTGTTTCCCGGCTCTTTTCGCGCCAGTCACGGGTGATTTGCTCTTTCTTGCGTCGGAGCTTATCCGCTTGATCCCGCAGACTTGCAGCCTTTTCAAAGTCTTGATTAGCAACAGCGTCTTCTTTTTCTTTGTTCAGGCGTTCGACGTCGTCATCGATGTCCTTCAAATCGGGTGGCTTGCTCATGGTTCGCAAGCGCACGCGTGCGCCCGATTCGTCGATCACATCGATTGCCTTATCGGGCAAGCAGCGAGCAGTGATATAGCGTTCGCTCATTTCAACCGCAGCGGCAATTGCGTCGTCCGTGATCGTGACGCGGTGATGCTCTTCGTAGCGAGACTTGAGCCCCTTCAGGATCTGGATGGTTTCTTGAGTTCCAGTGGGTTCCACCATGATCTCTTGGAATCGTCGAGCAAGAGCATTGTCCTTCTCGATATATTTTCGGTATTCATCCAAAGTGGTTGCACCGATGCATTGGATTTCACCTCGAGCGAGTGCAGGCTTCAAGACGTTTGCCGCATCGATCGCCCCTTCGGCTCCACCGGCCCCGACCAAGGTGTGAAGTTCGTCGATAAACAGAATGGTATTGCGAGCGCGTCGCACTTCATTCATCACCGCCTTGATCCGCTCTTCGAATTGGCCTCGGTACTTGGTACCGGCAACCATCATTGCAAGATCCAAAACCACGATTCTCTTGTCGGCCAAAATCTCGGGCACTTCGCCGTTGACGACACGTTGCGCGAAGCCTTCGACAATCGCAGTCTTGCCAACGCCCGCCTCGCCCAACAGAACCGGGTTATTCTTGGTTCTTCGGCAAAGAACTTGCGTAGCGCGTTCAATCTCACGTTCGCGACCGATAACAGGGTCCAACTTTCCTTGACGAGCCAATTCGGTCAAATCCCGACCGAAGCTGTCCAGAGCGGGTGTCTTGCTCTTGCCGGCTTTAGCCGATTGGCCAGGCTCACTGCTGGCTCCGGTCCCTTCACGACCGCCGCGTTCACCCACTTCGGCGCTCTCCATGCCGTGGCCCAACAGATTCAGGACTTCCTCGCGAACGTCTTCTAGCTTCATCCCTAAGTTCATCAGGACTTGGGCAGCGACGCCCTCTTGCTCTCGCAACAGCCCCAAAAGAATGTGCTCGGTTCCGACATAATTATGGTTCAGATTCCGAGCTTCCTCCATGGAATACTCGATCACCTTCTTGGCACGCGGCGTTTGCGGGAGCTTGCCAATGGTGACCATTTCCGGCCCGCTTTGAACTAGTTTTTCGACTTCGAGGCGGATCTTGCGCAAGTCGACATCAAGGTTTTTGAGAACATTCGCTGCAACGCCGCTGCCTTCTTTGACAAGGCCCAGCAGAATGTGCTCGGTACCGATGTATTCGTGGTTAAATCGCTGTGCTTCTTGGTTCGCCAACTGCATGACCTTGCGAGCGCGATCAGTAAATCTTTCGTACATTTTCAGACCTTTTCTTTCATGTTGATCGGTTAGCGTCGACCGGATAGTGTTGTGCCAAAGTGGCGGTACACCAACCGCCCGCGGTCCTTGCGTCGTTGGTTTCCATGTCTGCGATCGCTTTTTAGGACAATCGCATCACTAGCATTCTATGAATGCAAATGATGTTCCAAATTTGCGATACTGTCATTTTGTCTTATTGTGCGAAGCCCCACCAAGCTTGCCACCCCAATTCGTGAGTGTGAATATCTTGTGTGGGAATTCAGCCAAGTAGCCGTATTGTCGGTGATACGATTCCAGCTCTGCCTTCTTTTTCGGCCGAATGTGTCGCTTCACATGTGTCGATCGTAACGGTTTTGTCAATCGTGTGCAGGGGGTGTCTGGAGCTTGAGACGCAGGCAATGCTCCTTCTCTACCCGAATTTCTGACATCCAGGGTAACGAGGCTTCCAATAACTCGAGAATCGCAATCAAGTCCAACGCTTGCTGAATTCGACGAGTCCTTCGATAAATAGCGACCAAAAGCATGCAGGACTCGATATCTGACTTGGACCGACGTACATTTTTTTTGATTTGCCGTTCGGCTTCGAAATAGTCTGCCTGCAAATAATACTCTTGAGCCAATTCAAGATGTTTGACGGCTTCGGCTGGCGAGGGGCCGTCGTTGTTTGATGGCCGAAGCGATTGCAACGCCGATCCGACAGCCGAAAAAACAAGTGTCATCCATACCGCTACCAATAAAGACCAAGCAATCCACGCATTATTGAAAGTGCTCCCAAGCCATTCTGGCCATACAAAAGTCGCCGACCATGCTAGCATGAAGGCCCAGGCGAAAAGAATCGAAACCAAGAGCGAATGAAAATCGCCTCGATTCCAAAGCTTATCGAAGCCGGGCCAAAATCGGAAGACAACGTGCATCTAGTTTTTTGATCTCGAGGTGAAAGTGATTGCTTGATTTGACCGCAACATTCTCTCGGAAGGTAGTAAAAATGTGGCAATGAAGGCAATGGCATTGTCCACCTCACACTCCCTTGGAGGCCGAATTTGTTGGCAGCGCTGCTGCTGATCCACAGAAGTTAGCCGAGCGGCTTATTCTTAACCATCTTTTCTGCTCGGGTAGATACAGGTGGTGGGACAGGCATGGATGGCCCCGCTAGTCCCGAAGCAAGCGAAGAACGAATATCGCGTGGCACAAGTTCACGTCCGATCAGCTCGAATCTTGATTTGCCTTCAAGATGCTCAAGACGCGCAAGCATACTCGAGGAGATTTCGGAAATCGTTCCAAAAACTTTAGTGACTCGACCTTCAAAATAGTGGGAAGCGACAGCCGCTGGTATAGCTACCATCAAGCCAGCCAGGGTCGTAACCAGGGCCTCGTAAATCCCGACCGCAAGAAAGTCCGCACGATTCTGCCCTGCCGTCAATTGAGTTGTATCGTGGAAAGCTCGAATCAACCCCCACACCGTTCCAAGCAAGCCAAGCAAAGGAGCAACTCCCGCAGCTAAATTCAGCCAACGTACATTGCTGTAGGCCCGATCCGCTTCTATTTGAGCCGTCTCCTGAGCTACCGTCTGAATGTCTTTCAATGGCCTGCCTGCAACCATAGAAACATTTCGCATCACGTTTGCTAATGCGGATCTTGAATCACCACAGGCTTGAAAGAGCTCATTGGGATGAAGGTCACCTTGTCGATTGAGTTGGATTAGATCCCTTTTCAGCTTGCTTGGGATCAAGCGACCGGTTCGCAAACCGATCATTCGGTCAAAAACAATCGTAACCACGACGAGGCTCACGATTCCAATGGGAATCATGAAGACGCCGCCTTGGACTAATAGCGTGAAGAAGTCGATACCGGGCTTGGCGTCATTCGAGACAGTCTTGGCAACATCCCTATTGATTGCGGCAGTTCGTTCTAAGGCGTTTAGTTCACGATCAGGTACTTGAGATTGTCCAGGAGCAGACGCAGCGCAAAAAATGATTGCGAACAAAAAAAAGCAACTTAGAAGCTTCAAACAATCGAAGCCGAGCCAATGATTGGGCATATGAAGCAACATCGAAAATCCTTCCGTGCACGAGCTTTCAATCCACCGCTGGTCTTCTGATGGCGTACAACTTAGGGCGTACAGCCCCAACCCAAAGAGAGCGGCGGTTGGCGTTAGTATACCCCGTCCGAGCACGAAAGTCAGATGTCGCGGTGGGAATCCCCAACGCCCTCTACGAAGATGGTTCTACCAGTAGATTGACGCACTACTTGAGGCGTTCTACCTTACCACCCTTGAGCCGAATCAAGGAGTCGCATTGTTGGGCAATATTTTCGTCATGAGTTACCATGACGATCGTTAGCCCTGTTTCCTGATTGAGACTCTTCAGCAATTGCAGGATGGATTGACCGGATTCCTGGTCCAGGTTTCCAGTCGGCTCGTCTGCCAACAACAGCTTCGGATCGGTGATGAGGGCTCGAGCGATCGCGGTGCGTTGCATCTCGCCACCCGAAAGTTCGTTTGGCTTGTGGTTCAATCGATGGGAAAGCCCAACCATTTCTGACAAGGCCTTGGCCCGTTGGATGATCTTGGACCGATTGCGCAGGTAGGAAAAAACACTTTGCCCGATCATGGCGGGGGCCATGATGTTTTCGAGCAAAGTCAGCTCGGGAAGCAAATGATAAAATTGGAAGATCATACCGAGCTGATGATTTCGAAATGCGTCTCGCTTGCGGCTCGAAAGATTATCGATGCGTTCGTCGGCGAACCAGATCTCCCCACTGTCTGGGCGATCGAGTGTTCCGAGAAGATGCAAAAGCGTGCTTTTGCCTGACCCGCTTTGTCCGACAATTGCGGTGATTTTTCCATGCTCCGCGGAGAAGTCGACTCCCTTCAAAACCGCGACGCTTGTTTTATGCCGTCGATACGATTTGGTGACATCTTTGGCAACAATCATCGAAGGCTCCGCAGTGATCTGTAGACGCGGAGCCGAACTGTTGGTTGAAGTGCTTGTCGAACGAGGTTCATTTCCAGCATCTATTTCTGCATGTACGACCCGAAGCTTGCCAGTCGAGGGCTGATTCTGAGAAGTCGTTTTTTTGACTAAACTATTCATAGCGTAAAGCCTCCACGGGATGCATTCTGGCAGCGCGAATCGATGGTAGAACACTCGCTAACACAGCGATGATGACTGAGCCTATGCTGACCCAAACCAGCATGAGGGGATGAACGATGGTTGGGATACTATCAAAGTAGTAGACGGTAGGATCAAAGACCTCGCGGCCTGTCATCCATTCCAACACGCGTGCAATTTCGTTGATCTTCCAAACAAACAACAGTCCACAGATCACACCGACGCCTGACCCAACCGTACCTAGTAAGACGCCGTATCCAAGAAAGATCGATGCGATTCCCGTTCCCGGCGCTCCCAGCGATTTGAGAACTCCGATGTCGCGAGTTTTCTCCACCACGATCATAAAAAAGGTTGCCAAGATACCGAAGCCGGCAACGGCAATAATCATGAACAACAAGATGTTCAGAATGGTTGTTTCCAATTGAACAGCAGCGAGCAGCGGTCCTTGGGTGTCTCGCCAGGAATTGACTTGAACATACGACTCGGAAGGCGGAAATTCATCTCGCAAAATGTCGCGGCATTTCGAAAGATCGGCACCCTTGGCCAACTTGATCTGAATCGAAGTGACGGCTCCTTGTTGTGAAATTGGATCGATCATGCCGCGAGAACGTTGAAGCATCTCAATGGGGACGAATGCAAAAGTGGCATCGTACTCGCTCATTTTGCTCTCGTAGAAATCCACCACCGTGAACTGTTCGTCGATTGCCCGCGGTGGGGTGCCCGCATTTGGGAAGGCCACGCTGACATCATCGCCAGGGCGGATGAAGAAGTAGTCTTTCACTTGGCCTTCGGAGTCACGTCCTCGAACACTTCCAATTCCAATCCCAAGCACAATTCCTGTTCGCTGTTCTTTGGAGGCGTCAAACAAACGTCCTTTGTTGGGGCTTTGAACTAGCGGCGTGCTGGGCCCCTTGAGCATCTCGTCCAAATCCGTTGCATCCGGCGACGAAGCCGTTTCTGACGAAGAAGTTCTTTCCGGCGCGCTGGCGATCGAATCCGCTTCGTTGGTGCTGGCTTTGCCAGAGGTTTCGGAGGTACCTTGGCCAAGAGCATTCGCGTCCTTGGCGACTTGGTTCTGTTGTTCGATTGCGATTTTGGCCTGCAGCTCTCGCCAGCGTTCCATTTCGCTCAAACGGTCTTTCTTCAACTGTTCCACTCGAGTTCGATACTCCCAGCCAGATGGTTGCAGAGCATCTCGTTCGGGAGCATATCCCCCTTGCTTCAACACGAAGTCAAGCTGCTGCTTGTTGTCGGGATGAAGCAGATACTTGCTAAAGTCACTGACGCTCGCATACGTCTTTTTGTCGATACCGATCAGATTGATCTGCTGGGTATGTGCGTTACCATTGTGATGAAAGGTCATCATGGCTGGCAACGTGACTACGGTCGTTACACCTTCGACATCACTTCCAAGCCTTTTGTTGATTCGATCAATGTACCAATTGGGTTCAGATATTCCGTTCGAAGCACGGGTCTCCACAACCAAATCGCTAAGAATGCCATGCATCCGATCTTGCATCTGCGAAGTAAATCCATCCATGACGCTGTTGACGACGATCAACGTCGCCACACCTAACGTTACGGAAACGATCGACGCGAGGGCAATCCATCGTGTTCTCAAGTACCGCCAGCACAAAAGCAACTTATACATCACGCATCCTTTTGCATGAAACTCTCAACTTAAACCGTCAGCTCGGAATCGGGATCCAGCAGAAGCTTTCCGATGTTGCAGTTACTAGCAAGCTTTCCATTCAGAAACCATACCAGTCAGCAAAAAACCACGAACGGCATTGAATTGCTCGATGCAAAAAACACAATCGGATATTCTGAAACTGCGGGAAGTCGTTCCAACCGAGATTATTTGTTGGGACAAACTTTACTTATTGGTATGCGGCCATAATTCTATATTGCGAGCAAGCAATGCATGCTATGTTGGGAGGTGTTTGGCGATTTTCCATGTCCCAACACGTCAGCTCGTATTTTCTCTCGTTCGGATTGCTAGCCTAGGCTCGTTGTTCGGAAGTTGAAAATCGAAAGTGATAGACGTGTAGAAAGTTGGTCAGGTTCTAGTTTTGGTTCAGAAGATTTTGATGGTGGATGATCACGAGGTAGTCCGAGTTGGCTTGCGTCAAATGCTAAGTCAATCGGATTTTGAAATTTCCGATGAGGCTGCCACCGCCGAGATAGGATTTCAAAAGTTCCAGGAAGGTAAGTTTGATCTCGTCATTCTGGATATCCGTCTTCCTGGAGGTGATGGACTTCAGTTGCTTGGAAAGATTAAGTCGTTTTCAGCCAAGCAGCCAGTTCTCATTTTTTCAGCCTACGACAACCCTACCTATTTGGCCCGAGCGGTTGCGCTGGGGGCCAATGGTTTCTGCCTGAAGACCGATGGCGTAGACCGTATCTTGGACGCGATCCATCGGACGGCTCGCGGCGAAAGCATCTGGAGTCGCGACGAGCTCCGCCGAGTCACGGGCTCGCTGGCGACCATTCGACTGGGTACCGAAACGGAGATTCCTCTCACTCAACGGGAAGGGGACGTTCTGAAGCATCTTGCGAACGGGTTGACCAATAAAGAAATCGCCATGTCCTTGGGCATAAGCTACGAAACGGTCAAAGAGCATGTGCAGCACATCTTGAGAAAGATTGGGGTCACGGATCGGACGCAAGCGGCGGTGTGGGCGGTTCGAAACAACATCGTTTGAGGGGCTTAACGCGTCCCACCTTACTATCAGAATTCCGGCTTTTGTAGTTTCCGGATCGGCAACTCTCCGGATCGGCAACTCGTGGAATGTGTTTGCGACGTCGCCTGTTGCCGTCGGAGTCTAATGAGTACAATAGCGGGAACGCCCGCCCCAGGAGACGCCTGGAAAACCCTTGCATTCACCCCACCGTTTTGATTCGAGAAGCACCAGCGATGCCTTGTGCTTCATCGGCTAGGATAACAGCATGGCAAATGGATCGCTCTGGATCAGTCAATTGCGCTCAAGCTCTTGGGGATCTCCGCTTGGCTTCGTACGACACTGTGCTGCTTGCAGCTTCGTCATTCTCGTTCAGTTCTTTCTCTGGACGGTCAATTCGCAGGGTGCAGATTTTGATCGCGACATTCGACCACTCCTAACCAAGCACTGCATCGGATGCCATTCGACGCAAAAGCAAGAAGGGGAACTGGATCTCGAACGATTTACTTCCATCGACACGATCACCAAGGAACCGACGATATGGTTGCGTACGCTGGAGCAATTGCAAGACAACGAAATGCCCCCCAAAGACCAGCCACAGCTTTCCGAAAAGGACAAGCGGTTGCTGCTTGCATGGAATCAAGAAGTGCTGGATGCGATTGCATTAGCTAGTGCTGGAGATCCAGGTCCCGTGGTTTTGCGACGACTCTCGAACGCGGAATACACGTACACGCTTCGCGACCTTACCGGAGTCGATGCACTGGATCCTGCTCGTGAGTTTCCGGCCGATGGTGCCGCGGGAGAAGGTTTTACGAACGCAGCTTCGGCGTTGTCCATGTCCCCTTCATTGCTTACTAAGTATCTCGATGCCGCAAAAGAAGTTTCACAGCATGCTGTCTTGCTCCCGGATTCGATACGGTTTTCCAACAGCACTTCCGCTAGAGATTGGGCGGATGAATCGCTACTCAGGATCCGTCAGTTTTATTCCGTCTTCACGGATGCTACCGAAGGCACGGCGGTTGATTTGCAAGGTATCAAGTTCGTAACCAACAGCGAAGGGCGACTCCCTGTTGCCAAATACTTGAAGGCAATCCATGAAGAACGTGTCGCATTAATTTCCAAGAAAAAGGACGTGCAGCAAGTCGCTCGCGAACGGGGCTTGAACGCAAAGTATTTAGGATTGCTTCAAGAGTCACTGATGGCCCCCAATCCTTCTTTAATCTTGGCCGGACTCCAAAAGAAATGGAATGACGGATCACTAGCAGAAGAAGATGTTCGCAAATGGCAAGATGCCCTATGGAGATTTACGAGCGTGGGGCATATCGGCAAAACAGGTGGTGCCACAGCCTGGATGGAACCGGTGGATCCTCTCGCAAGTCAGCAAGAAGTGAAGATGAAGATCCCAGCCGCAGCTCCTGGTCAGGACGTACTTCTTTACCTGGTTTCCAGTGATGCGGGGGATGGTAACAGCCACGACGTTGCGATTTGGGAGAATCCTAGAATTGTGCTACCCAATCGGCAAGAAATACCGCTGCGAGACATTCGAGAAATCTTGGGTCGCAGACAATGGCAACTCAATCGTTCGATGGCCTTTGCTGCCCAGAGCTTGGCAGCTGCGGATGAATTGGATCGAAGCTCCGGACCGATTGCGTTAGAACAGCTTGCTCAGAAGCATCAAGTCCCCATGGAAGTGCTTCAAGGTTGGCTGCAGCTTTTGGGGATAGGAGCTCAGGCCGAAACATCCGTGGAGGGTCGTCTAACGGGACGTATGGAGCGGTCCCCGGATTATGACTTCATCCAAGGCTGGACAGGCGAAAACGCTCTGAGCGTTCTGGCGAATTCATCGGCGAATACGGTGCGTGTTCCAGGGTTGATGAAACCAAACAGTGTTGCAGTGCATCCGTCGCCATCGCAATCGGTGGTTGTACTGTGGAAGAGTCCAGTTGGCGGCAACTTGCGCATCGAAGGGCTCGTGCAGCACGCGCATGCAGAATGCGGCAATGGCATCGGCTGGAATTTAGAAGTGCGCCGCGGCAAGGTTCGAAGAACCCTTGCTAGTGGGCGAAGTCAGGGCGCAACGCCAATGCCGGTTGGCCCGTTTGAAAATGTGCGAGTCCGGCCTGGTGATGCTATCGCACTTTCGATCTCACCGCTGGATAACAATCATTCGTGCGATTTAACTGCCGTCGACTTTACTTTGTCCGATGGAACAAGCCGATGGGATTTGGCTTCCGATGTCTCGCCTGACATCTTGAAGTCCAACCCTCATCCTGGACGTGTCGGTAGCGAAGGCGTTTGGTATTTTTCAGGAGAGCCAGTTTCGTCGAATTCGGTTCGCGGTGTTCCGCCTGGATCATTGCTAGACTTGTGGAATGACGCACAGGACGCAACCAAGCGTGCACAGCTGGCCACTCAGATTCAATCGTTGCTCCAAAGCAAGCTGAATTCCGCAGCGGAAAACAGCCCTGACAACAAGCTCTACGAATGGACACGATCTTGGGACAGCCCCTTCGCGGCAAACTCAATCGTCGTGAATCCAAATGCTCCCGACGAATCGCTTTCCGAAGAAACGGCAGCGTCCCAAGCCTATGGTTTGGAACCAGCCCTTTTCGGAAAGCTACCCTCCGGTGAATCGATTGACCCGAAGTCGCTTGGCGTTCAAGCCCCCAGTGTCCTTGAATTGAGATTGCCGAGTTCGCTTGCCCAAGGAACGGAACTGGTAGCAACCACGCGATTGCATGCTGACCAAGGGCGCGAAGGCAGTGTTCAAACTCGAGTGCAAGCCAACAAGCCTGTTGAAACCTCCGATTTAACTCCAAGTCAAGTCAGTACTGTGCCGTTGCAAGGCGCATGGACGGACAGCAGTCCCATTTTTGTCCAGGCCCCCATTTTGGTGAATGAGGGAAGTGAATCTGCAATCCGATTCAAATCGGCTTTTGATTCCTTTCGGCAGTTGTTTCCGACCGCACTTTGCTATTCCAAAATCGTGCCTGTGGACGAAGTCGTTACGCTGACCCTTTTTCACCGCGAGGACGATCACCTGGTACGTTTGATGTTGAATGACCAGCAGAAGCAGGAACTGGATCGGATGTGGGACGAGCTTCGGTTCGTTAGCCAAGACGCGTTGATGTTAGTGGATGCATTCGAACAGATCTGGCAGTACTCGACGCAAGACGGTCCCGATGCACCTCATGGTGACAAACGGCTCGAACCGCTTCGAGAACCAATCATGCAAAAGGCAGCGGCATTTAAGTTATGGCAAGTGCAGGCCGAACCAGCTCAGATCCAAGGCGTGTTGGAATTTGCAGCCAAGGCTTGGCGAAGGCCCCTACGGGCGTCCGAGGAAAATGAACTCAAGGAAATGTACCGCAAACTTCGGGGCAACGAATTGTCTCACGTCGATACAATCCGCTCGCTCCTTTCGCGAGTTCTAGTATCGTCGAGCTTTCTCTATCGTTGCGAATTGCCGTCGCAGCAAACCAAAGTTTCGTCCATCAACGATTGGGAGCTTGCGGCACGGCTCAGCTACTTCCTATGGTCTTCCGCTCCTGACGAACCGCTCAGGCGACTTGCTTCTGAAGGGAAATTGACTGACCCAGAAGTTCTTTCGGCCGAGATGAAACGTATGTTGCGGGACCCGAAAGTCCGACGCCTTGCTACGGAATTCGGATGCCAATGGCTGCAAGTGCGGGACGTGGAAAGCTTGGATGAAAAGAGCGAGCGGCACTTCCCAACATTTGTATCGTTGCGCGGCGCCATGCAAGAGGAGACAGTTCGCGTTTTCATGGACCTGTTTGAAAATGACCGGGCTGTGATTTCCTTATTGGACTCTGACCATTCCTTTATCAACGAAGGCCTAGCAAAACACTACGAACTCGCTCAGCAAGTGACTTCTTGGCAAAGGGTGGACGGTCTTCGGGCCAGCGGTCGCGGAGGAATCCTGGGCCTGGCGAGCACTTTGGCGAAGCAAAGCGGTGCTTCCCGAACTAGCCCGATACTTCGTGGCGCTTGGCTTAGCGAGGTGATCTTGGGCGAAAAGTTGCCTAAGCCACCCAAAGATGTACCCATCTTGCCAGAAGAAGCTCCAGCGGGATTGTCGGAACGTGAACTGATCGAACGGCACAGCAGCGATGCCAAATGCGCCGTTTGCCATGAGCGGATCGACCCATTCGGTTTTGCACTGGAATCATTCGACGCTATCGGTCGCCATCGTACGGTGGATGCGGCTGGCAAGGCCATCAATACGGATACTCGATTGAAGAACGGTACTGAGATCGATGGACTCAACGGCCTACGTGATTATCTCGTGCGCGAACGAAGCGAAGACTTTCGTGAACAATTCTGCCGAAAGCTTCTGGGGTACGCACTTGGCAGAGGTGTCCAGCTTTCCGATGCACCTTTGATAAAATCGATTCTAGAAAAAACGCGTGGAGACAACGATCACGTTCAAGCCGTTGTCGAAGCAATTGTGCTAAGCTCACAGTTTCGTGAAGTGCGTGGTTTGTCCTTTGTTCCTTCCAATGAATAGCAGGCTATGATGAAATCACATCGGTATTCCAGGCGTCATTTTTTGCGTGGCGTTGGGGTGAGTATGGCCTTGCCGTGGTTCGAGTCCCGAAACGTCTGGGGGGATGAACCCCAAGGATCGGAACCGGCGAGCGAAGCCCCTAAACGGTTGGCTGTCGTCTTTTCTGGAAATGGTTTCCATTCCAAAGAATGGTGGGCCGAAGGAAAAGGGCAAGAGATGAAACTTGGGCGAGTTCTAAAGCCCTTGCATGACTTTCGCGATAAGCTTGTCTTGGTGAAAGGCCTGTATCACGAAGAAGCTAGAAAGGGCAACATTCATAGCTCGCAAACAGGGAATCTCCTTTCGGGAGCCCCGATTGCCTCCGGCGGCGAGATTCGATCGGGCACAAGCTTCGATCAGGTACTGGCTCAAACCTACGGGCGCTCGACCAAGGTGCCCAGCCTGGTACTTGGTTGCGAACGAGTGAATCCGTCCGTTCATAAAAACTACTCGATGTTGTACAGCTCGCATATCTCCTGGAGCTCGCCAACCACACCGACGCCCCTTGAGATCTACCCGGCACTTGCGTTCGACCGGTTGTTCAAAGATTCGGTATCGCCAAGCGACAAGAGTGTTTTGGACGCAGTCCTTTCCGATGCAAGCAGTCTCAGGCGGAGCATCAGCGTTGATGATCAGCGTAAGTTAGACGAATATTTGGATTCGGTCCGAGACATCGAGAGCCGAATTGATAACGCTGGGAAACGAGGCGAGCTTCAAGGTTGGCGTCCAACGCTGGACAAACCCGACCGGGATCGACCTGCTGATGGGATCCCTCAAGATATCGCCGAACATATGCGATTGATGTGCGATATCCTTGTTTTAGGGTTCCAGACGGATACGACTCGAATCTCGACTTTGAAACTGAATAACGATCACAGCGCTTTGCGTTTCCCAAATCTCAGCAGTGTCGACCAAGTGGGAGCTGGTATCGATTATATGATTCACCATTTGTTGTCGCATACCGATGGTGAAGATTGGCTTACCGTCAATCAGTTTTTTATGGATCAATTCGCCTACTTGGCTAAGCGTCTCGATTCGATCCAGGAGGGCACTAAGACGCTGTTGGACAACACTGTGCTCATTCACTGTTCGAGCATGATGGCAGGTGCCAAGCATGATAACGACCAACTTCCTATTGTCATGGTCGGCGGAAGCGGCGACTTTGTGGAAGGCGGACGCGTTTTGGATTATCAGGGAAAATCCGATCGCCAGTTATGTCGGTTGTTTATGTCTTTGATGGGTAAGTTTGGCGTGAATTTACCCGCGTTCGGCGATGCGTCGAGCTCGCTGGAGGAAGTGTAGTCCTGTTTCTCGCGAGACGTTACGGTTCAATCAAGGTGTAATCCTGGTTGGATGCGCCTAGTTCGATTTCCTGCGATTGGCCATCCAACCAAGTTACCTTCAGTTTCCCTTTTGGGTTGCCCTTCCAACCCCATTGTGCGGCGGAGTGACTGGAAGAAAGGTAGCTTCCGCCACCGTAGACTTGGCGGCTCATTCGAACCCCGTCCACTTCCAAGGTTGCAATCGCCCCAACCGCAGATCGGTTGGTCCGAGTTCCAATCATCTTAAGCCGAAGCGTGTGATGGTCTGTTTGGTTCACCCTGTTTTCGAGCAGGGCAGGGGGGGCGTCCAAATGGGTAACCACGAGATCCAGATCGCCATCGTTGTCGAAGTCTGCGGTTGCGAGCCCGCGGCCAATGTGAGCCTGATTCAAATACTCGCACGTCACGGACGCTCTTTGAAACCATGAGTGAGCTTGGTTTTCGAGCACAACCGGCTTCTGAGCGGTTGTTCCTTTGGCAGGATGATAATAAACATGTCCGGCCGTAAGCACGACATCTTCATCCCCGTCCAAATCCAAGTCGGCAGCCACCACGCCAAAGCCAACGACCCCATTGGTCAATCCACTCAAACGCGTTTCCCGGCTAGAGTGTCGGTAAAGATCGTTTCCATTATTTTGGTATAGCGCGAGATCCTCGTGTTCGAAGTTTGTCACGAAGATATCAAACTTTTCGTCGAGATTGTAATCGAGCAGGGCAACCCCCATGCTGCCGTTCGCTCTCCCCTGAGCGTCCACAGCAAGGCCAGACAGCAGCCCCCGCTCCACTATTTTGTTTTTTTCGTCATGCGCGTAGAAGAAATTGGGGGAAAGATCGTTTGCAACATACAAGCTCGTAGGTAAGTGGGCTTCCATTCTTGCGGCAACTACCCCCAATCCTCGTCCGTTATTCTCTCCCTGCAGTTGTTGCGTTGCGTCGACGAAAGTCCCATCGTTCTGGTTGGCCAAAGTAAGGTCGATACTTCCCTGAAAGCTGGTCGGAGAACAAACATCCGCTTTCCCACTTGCGGACGCGCAAACAAAATGCGTTTCGAAGTCCCAGTTAACGTAAGAAACCAAGTGGAGATCCAGATCGCCATCGTTTTCCAGATCAAACCAAGCGGCTGCCGTTAGCCATGGAAAGGAGATCGTAGGCAGGTTCAAATCTACCTGCAAGAAAGTCCCATCCCCTTGATTTTGGTACAGAAGAATTCCCCGGTACCCATAGAAAAGAGCGTCTTCGAATCCATCGTTGTTGTAATCTGCGATCGCGGCGCCGTGAGTGTACATGGCGGATGTGTCGATCGAGCTCTGGCGGATGCAATCTTCGAACTGCCATTCCCCTCGGTTGCGCAGGAAGTAGCTTGCTTGGCCACCCACGGTTTTCTTGGCTTGATCGATGACCCCGCCGCCGGAAAACAGCAGATCGCAGTTGCCATCCAGATCGAAATCAAAGCACGACACACCTCCACCCATGATTTCCAGGATGGAGTTCATGCCGGCATCTGAGCCGTTCTTAAAGAGCACGGACGAGAGTAGCGGGTTATTTACTTCACGAAAAGCGATTCGAGTGGTTGCATTGACTTGGCTTTTGCTAGTCGAATCGATCTCGCTGGTTCCATTTTCTTTGCCTTTGGGGAGTTCTGGACCAGATTTGAAACAGCCTGTAACGAATGCCAAGCTAAGCAAGGACGAAATCAAAAGTGCATCCTGGAACAATGCCAGAATGAGTTTCGTGTGGAGTCTGTTTAGGATTCGTATCGGCATAGCATCCCGTCTCGCAGTTCGCTGTATGTGCCATCAGTAAATGAGCTGTATGTGCCATCGGTATGATCGGTGTCCATCCATCCTAGCGAAACTCACCGAACACCGGCGACAACATTTTGAGCCGCGGGCGCTAGCCGCGTTTCAGCCACTAAACTCTTCGATCCCAAAACTTCAACTTCAACTTCAACATACTCGTACTCGAAACACGCTAATCGAGTACGAGTACCGCTGGTGCTGAGTACGAGTACGAAAAAACTCGTTCGCTAATTGGTTGCTGATGAACCAATTAGCTTTTCGAACCTCAACTTCAACCCTAACTTAAACATCCGCCCATTGCCGAGTCTTAGCGCTGCTGAGGACAGCATCGCAAACTCGCTGAGTTTCCAAGGCGTCTCGGAAGGATGGATGAGCTGGTTCGCCAGTTTCTAGACTCTTTAGGAAGTCGGCAACTTGGTGGATGAACGAATGCTCGTAGCCAATTTGAAGACCGGGGACCCACCAATTGCCCATATAGGGTTGGTTCCCGTCAGAAACGTGAATGCTTCTCCAGCCTCGTACAATCGACTCGTCCGAATGATCGAAGTACTTGAGTCGATGCAGATCATGCAGATCCCAAGCGATACTTGCATGCTCGCCGTTGATCTCCAGGGTGTACAACGCCTTGTGGCCTCGAGCGTATCGGGTGGATTCAAACAGTCCTAGCGAACCGTTGCCAAAGTGACAGAAGAACGAACAAGCGTCGTCGATTCCCACACTTTGCATTTTACCGGTTTCAGCGTGCATTCGTTCTTTCACGAAAGTTTCCGTGACTGCGGATACGTCCTTGATGGATCCGTTCAGCCAAATCGCTGTGTCGATACAGTGCGCGAGCAAGTCACCTGTAACACCGCTGCCGGCGGCTTCCGCGTCGAGACGCCATGTCGCAGCCCCACCTTGCGGAACGTCCACATTGATCGTCCAGTCTTGCAGGAAGTTGGCTCGGTAGTGGAAAATTCGTCCGAGCTTGCCCGAATCGATAATCTGTTTTGCGAGAGTCACTGCCGGTACGCGTCGGTAGTTGTACCAAACCATGTTGGCAACACCTGCTTTTTCGACGGCCTCGCACATTTCCTCGCCTTCGGCCGTATTCATGGCGAGAGGCTTTTCGCACAAAATCATTTTGCCCGCTTTGGCGGCGGCGATGGCGATCTCCTTGTGAATGTTATTCGGAGTGCAGATGTCGACGGCGTCGATATCGCTTCGTTCTAACAGCTTTCGCCAATCGGTTTCAATGGATTCGTAGCCCCAGTTTGCCGCAAACGACTTTGCCTTGTCCGCATTGCGAGCGCACAAGGCTTTCAAGACGGGCTTGTATTCGCATGGGAAAAAGTGGTTCGCTTGAGCATACGCGTTGCTATGGGCTTTTCCCATAAAACCGTAGCCGATCATTCCAATACGCAGTTCTTTCATTCTCTTGTCTTTTCTTCTCTAGGAGTGCTTTTGATGCGGTTGGGTTACCATCCGTGGGAATCACGAACGCGGATCATCGCGTCCAGAATTTGGTTCCAAGTATTGGGTGTTTCTAACGTTGCGTTGGGGAACATGCATCCATCCCAGCAAATATGTTGGATTCCACGCGATTGAGCGTCCTTCAGCCAGTATCCAGCGCAGCGCACGATGTCCAATTTTCCGTTCGGATCATCGGCGGGGCAATGCTTGCCGGTTTTGTCATGGGAGCCAGCACCGTGGACATGACCATCGTTTTGCGCGACGTGAAAATCAATCGTCCAAGGACGCAGCTTATCGGTCATGGTTTCGTAGGCGGCATAGAATTCCGCTTCCGTGTACCCCTCTTGAAGCAACGCGTATTCCGGCGCGTTGTAACCCATAAGGTACAGGTACGTATGAGCCAAATCGGCTTGGAAACCTAGAGCTTCAGGCATTCCTACCCCTTCAAGCACATCCAGCATATCTTTCCAGCTATGCATGCCCGCCCAGCAGATTTCCCCCTCGGCGGCCAAACGCTGCCCATTGTCCTTCGCTATTTTCGCCGCTTCCTTGAAGGTCTCGACAATCGCTGCGGTATTGGCGGTCTTGTCCTGCCGCCACTTCTCGATCCCAAACTCGGCGCTATCAATACGAATGACTCCGTACTTCCGAACGCCATGATCTTCAAACACCCTAGCAATCCGGCAGGCCATTCTCACCGCCGACAGAAACTTTTCTCTTGCAACCGGATCGCCCATGGCAGAATCACCGATGGTGCCTGGCCAAACGGGTGCAACCAAGGAGCCAACCGCGAAACCGTGGCCAGCAATCATGTCCGCGATACGCTTGAGATCTGCGTCGCTTGCATTGGGATCCGTATGAGGGAAAAACAGGAAGTAATCGATACCGTCAAATTTCTGCCCGTTGACCGACGCGGCAGCGGTCAGTTCTAGCATACGCTCCAGCGTAATCGGTGGCTCTTGCCCAGGGTCTGTTCCTTTGCCAACCAAGCCTGGCCACATGGCATTATGCAATTTGGGTGATTGTTTCACGATGCGAAAAACTCCGGTTCAGTAATTGGTTTATTGGGTGAGAGGTTTACTCGGTTTGTTGCTATTGCAGTTTCCAAGCTCCGTTGGTCGGCATGTTCGTATGAGCGTCGGGACCAAAGTAACGTAGGCCAACCAATGGTTCACTACCGGTGTTTTCGATTTCGACCCCACGCGATGAAGCGTCGTGGCTAATGAAAACTTCGTCCTCGGTGTTTTGACCGAAACGAATCATGGCCGGAGTTTGCAAGGCTAGTTTGCCGATACGCCCCTTGCCCTGAACGGTAATCCAGCCGCTGGCGGCGTTGTCCTTCAAAATGCACTTGGCACCTGGTTCGATAGTCAGTTCTTTGGCGCTAAACAATTGCGCTTTATCGATCGAACCGTAAACAATCCACTTGTCGGTGAAGCCATCGCCGCTCTTTTGCTTGTCGACGATAGGTTCCATGTAGTTGCTATCCTTGAAATGGGTATCAACATTCTTTTCCCAGTCCAATTGGCCAATGATGAAGTCCAGATCTTGGTGCTTCTCAGGGGGCATATCCTTGACCAGAAGCGACCAAGGTACATAGCGACCTTCGACGATCGACTGGTACATTCCAAACACATCGCTACCCCATTGCGGTTCATAAGTGCAAAGCGAACCAGGAGCATGCAGTACTCCGGGCGGAATCAACCAGCCTGTGCCGCGCTTCAGCCGGTAAGCTCTGGACAAATCAAGGATACCGTTATCCCCTTTGTTCCAGTTTTCCAAACAACGGCGCAAGTCTTGTTGGGTGGTGCCAGGCTCTAAGCCCATGAAGGTGTAGGAGAAATTGTTGTCGACGTTGTTGTACTGGGGAGGAAAATAGTAGCTTTCTGGCTTACCTTCTTGGCCAACCAATGCGGCGTCTTCCTGAGATTGGTGCATGTGATGCGGGATGGGGCCCATGTTATCGAAAAACTTCGAGTAAACCGGCCAGCGCGAGTACTTCTTGTAGGTAGGCTCACCCACCAATCGATTACCTTGTTCGCTGACAGCATCCTTCAAAAGGAATTTCTTTCCTTCGAACAAGCAAAAGCTCAACCCTTCATGCCACACTCGGCCTTCGTTCGCCGCTTCGGTTGTGCTTGAAAACCAGCGTTCGTCGATTCCGCCTCGGTTGGCACCAAAAGCATACAGGTCGCCCGGATACAGCTTGATGCGACGCCCTGGGTGAAGAAAACTTCGTGGCACCCATGTTGGGGTCAGACGAAGCAAACCGTCTCCCGCATCCAGAGCGTGATCAAGAACCTTCGCTACGTTATCCGACGATACTAAACCTTCGTCCAAGCCTGTTCCAGACATTCGGAGACTCGCAATTCGACACGGGGAATAAATAGGTAAGTCTCGTAACTGGGTGTTCCGAGGCTCCATTACAGCCAAACTAAGGCTCAGTTGTATTCCGCTATTCGCTAGCTTTCAAGGCGTAGTTCAAGTTCTTGACGCTTGGAATGTCTCTAGAATCCGGGCTGCAAACCCGATAGTTTACCTACGAGGAAAAGAATGACCGCGCTTTCGGCTTTGCCCAACTTAAAAACCTATCCCTTTCGCAGCCTTTTCATGCTGAGTGTGGCATTTTGTCTTGGATGGATGAGTTTGGGTGTTCACGCTCAGGAATTCGAGAACGGCGGGTTCAACGAGACTTTTTCTCTCGGCGATTCGGTTTCTCCAGTTCCTGAGGTTGCCCAGGCACCAAGCGACTTTCCTAAGATTCGCAAACTGGGAAAGCTGGTCTCCATCGAGGGGGCCGTAGACGACCCACGTATTTATCGCGAGGACACCTCTCGCATTTCCCTATCGCCCGAGCAGACGGGAGCGGAGATGGAGCAAGCCCCCCATCTGGAGCTTGGTGAATTCCAGCTTCCGCCTCTTTCGTATTTTGCCCGCGAGCCGTATTCCAACTACCGCACGGACGAGGACGACATCTCCTTCATGCCGGGTGGCGGCGACCAATTTGGCTGGCTGTCGTTCCAGTATGCTCCGTACAAAAAAAGTGGCTACAAGTCTGGATTCATCACGGGTTTCAATTTGCATCTCTTGTCGGGGCCCGATTCCGTTGCATTGCCGGCAAGGCTTTATGACTTTTCAGTCGGTTATCAGAAGCGTGGTCGTATTCAGGATGCGATGAGCTATGACTTGGCCAGTACCATCGGCGTCTTTAGCGATTTTGAAGACAGTGCACGAGAAGGAATTCGTTATCCCGGACATGCGGTCGGGATGCTCCATTACACACCGGAATTCGACATCGTTTTCGGGGTGGATTACCTTAGCCGGGATGACATTAAGATCTTGCCCGTGATGGGGTTCTCGTGGAGACCTCAGGCTATGCGGGATCTTCGAATCGACATGGTTTTCCCTCGTCCCAGAATCGATTACTCCCTTACCGACTCGAACCGAGTGTACTTGGCTGGTCGGTTAGGAGGGGGCTCCTGGGATATCGAATTTCCCGATAATGCCAACGACGTCATGACCTACCGCGATCTCCAAATGTTGATTGGGTTCGAGCGTCGCGATTCTGACAACGCTTGGTCCGCAATCGAATTTGGATATGTTTTTGATCGAAGTTTGGAATTCCGAACGCAAGCCGGCGAAACACGCTTCGACGATGCTTTTATGCTTCGCTTGGTTACGCGTCACTAGGCTGGCTTGAAGATCTGGCCTCGCTACAAGATCTACTCTGGCTTGAAGACTAGTCTGGCTTGAAGACTAGGGTCGCCAAAGGTGGCAACGTGATCAGTATCGACGATGGACGGCCGTGGCTGCCAGCACCCTCTTCTGCAATGACTCCCGGGTAATTTCCAACGTTCGTACCAGCATAGTGGACCGAATCGCTGTTGAAGATCTCTTGATAAAAACCTGGTTTAGGAACACCCATGCGATATTGTCGTACGACGGGCGTGAAGTTGCTGCAAACCACCACAAAATCGTTCGGGTCTTTGGCCTTGCGGATGTAGCCAAGCACGCTGTCCTGAGCGTTCATGCAATCGATCCACTCGAATCCTTCCCCGTTGAAATCTTGCTCGTACAGAGCCGGCTCGCGCTGGACAAGATGGTTCAAGTCTGCGACCAGCTTCTTCACGCCGCGATGAGTGTCCCAATCCAGCAAGTCCCACTGGAGCTGGCTGTCGTAATTCCATTCATGCCATTGAGCCAATTCGCAGCCCATGAATAGCAGGTTCTTGCCTGGATGAGTCCACATGTAGCTATAAAGCAATCGCAAGTTGGCAAACTTCTGCCATAGATCGCCAGCCATCTGGGCAATCAAAGCCCCTTTGCCGTGCACCACTTCATCGTGCGACAGAGGCAACGTAAAGTTTTCGGTAAAGGCATAAATCAAGCTGAACGTCAGTTCGCCGTGATGATGCTGGCGATGGATGGGATCGTGACGCATGTAACGAAGCGTATCATTCATCCAGCCCATGTTCCACTTGAGCGAAAAGCCAAGGCCTCCGAAATCGGTTGGGCGGCTGACTCCGGGCCATGCGGTCGATTCTTCCGCAATCGTAAGCACTCCGGGGTGCTGTGCGTGAGCCTGAACGTTGAATTCACGCAGCAAGTGAATGGCTTCCAAATTCTCACGTCCACCGTGCACATTGGGAACCCATTCCCCTTGTTTGCGAGAGTAGTCCAGATACAACATGGAAGCGACCGCGTCGACTCGAAGTCCATCAATGTGGTACTTCTCCAACCAGAACAATGCGTTCGCAATCAGGAAGTTCCGAACTTCGTTTCGTCCGAAGTTAAAGATCATCGTTCCCCAGTCCGGATGCTCGCCTTGCCGTGGGTCCGAATGTTCGTACAAAGCAGATCCGTCGAATTGTCGCAGCCCATGGCTGTCTTTCGGGAAGTGAGCTGGCACCCAATCGATGATCACGCCGATTCCATTTTGATGGCAATGATCGACAAAGTACATGAAGTCTTCGGGCGTGCCATATCGGCTGGTCGCAGCAAAATACCCGACCGTTTGGTATCCCCATGAACCGGTGAACGGGTGTTCCGAGACAGGCAGAAGCTCCAGGTGGGTAAAGCCCATCTCTTTGCAATACTGCACCAACTGATGAGCCAGATCGCGGTAATTCATCCAGCCGTGTACGCCATGTTCGCACTTCTTCCATGAACCTAAATGGACTTCGTAGACCGACATCGGCTTGTCCAGTTGGTTTTCGGTACGACGACGTTCCATCCAGCGATCGTCTTGCCAGGCGTAGTCATCGAGCGACGTGACGATCGAGGCGGTGCGTGGTGGGAGTTCAGCGTACACACCATATGGATCCGTTTTGTCCACCACTTGGCCATCTTGCATTCGGATACGGTACTTGTATTTTTGCCCCGCTCCGATTTGGGGAACAAACAATTCCCAAATTCCGGAAGGGATTTGCTTTTGCATGCAGTGTGACCGGCCATCCCAGTGATTGAAGTCGCCAATCAGTTGCACACTTTGTGCATTGGGAGCCCAGACCGCGAAATTCACCCCCGTGTGTCCACCAACGTCCCGCAGGTGCGAGCCTAACTTTTCGTAGATTTTCCAATGTTGCCCCGCGTTGAATAGATGGCGGTCGAAATCGCTGATCATGGACGGGACAGCGTAGGGGTCTTGCATTTCAATCGTCTTTCCTGTCGAGTTCGAAAGTCGAAATCGATATTGAGGGGATGCGGTGGAATCTTGTTGCGGCATCAATCCTTCGTAAATACCCGATGGATGAATGCGTCGCATGGGGCGTGCGGATGCATTGCGTTCGTCCAACAGCCAAGCTTGATCAAATCCAGGGAAATAGCCTCGTACAGCCACAGCGTCTTTGCCATCGACATGGATACGGTGAGGTCCAAGGACACTCGCTGGATCGGCAGTCACGCCATCGATGATGCTGGATAAGGAATTTAGATTGATTTGAGTTTGCACGTAGTACTCCGAAAGTTATACCGAATGATGATGAAGGCGTGTATCGCCGAGCAAGCCCGGTCGATTTCATTTTTTTTGTCTTGGTCGCTGAAGCGTTGGCTCGAGCAGTAGCAGGCATTTGATGAAGGATTCCAAGCACTCGTCCAAGTCCAAGATCCGATTCCAAAGGTAGCGATACGCGGTTCTGCCGCTTCGCCAAGGAGCCGACACGATCAAAACCAATCGGCTCCAAGGCAAGGACCGGATCTTGGGCTTTTCTGCATTGGGCATCCCTGTTGCGTTGCTGGGAAGCGAACTGTTTGGCGTTTTCTTGCCGAGCGCTGGCTCATGCACCGGCCCGCGAGTGCTCGAAACAGGGGTGGCCGGATAAATGCGTTGGTGCTTCTTGTTGGAATGGGATGGAACGGTTTTGGTGTCGACGACTGAAGCGATTGTGACGCTGCGAGGGCTGGAGGGCCTGGTCGCGATTTTTTTTTGAATGGTTTCTTCTGCTGGTTTTTGGAGGTCTTCACTGGGAGCTTCTGGGGGCAATTCTTCTTGCGACATCCAGCGGCATTGGACTTGGTGGAATGCCAACGTTCGATCGATCCGTCTCCAAATGTCCGCATTGCGAATGGGTTGAACGGCCCCGAAGTGCTCCCACGAAAAATCATTGTCTCGCCATTCGGTCAGTCCGTACTGCAAACCGCGAGTGACGTAGCGACTGGTGGTGACAAGCGTTACTCGGCTGGGCTGTTCCAAAGATTCCAACCCGCGAAGAACCGAAACCAGGGCGCAACGTTCTGTAGCGAAGGATGGCTCAATGTCCGTTGCCTCCGACCTTTCGCCTGTTTCGACATTCTCCAGAACGAATTTCCAACGGCCCCGATTTGCATTCGCACTCTCGCTGGCGGTGGAGGCATTCCCATCGCAAAACAGTAAGAAGTGTGGCTTCGGAATGGTCATCGTCGTGGCTTCGTTCGTCGTGTCGCTTTCGTCTGCGTAAGCTTGCGCGGTAGAATAAAAGATGCGGCGCGAACCACTCGAAAATGTGTATGATTCCAAGTGGAGCTTGCGGTTTACATGGAACCTGCTGCTTGTGCTATGCGAATCGGTTATGCTTGAGTATGCAAGTGGAATAGGTAAGTAAGGAGATGGTTCGATGACTCTTTGGCCTGACATGCCGGACTGCGGTGTCTATTTGGTTTGGCCCACGGAAGGTTCTCAGTGGATTCACCCCGAGGACGCTGAACTAGCATCGCAGTGGATTCCAAGTACGCGAGTGTGGCGACGCTCCCAATGGGAGGATGGCTACTACCGACTCCATTATGGCAATCAAGCAATTCGAGTCAGACCGTCGATGTGGCATCGTGTTGACGACGAAGGATATTCGATCGGCGATCCCGTTGAGATACTCGGGCGATTCTTGGAAAACGAACCATGCATTGGCAGAGTGGTAGAAATCCGATTTCACAAGCCTTCTGGCCGAATCCACTACACCATCGAATCTCGTGAACTTGTTCTGCCTCGGCCTTTTCTTACCGAGGATCTTCGGCGACTCGAAGAAAAGGTGCACTTGAGAGCCTCGGATTTCCAGTCCGCCGTGGTTCCTGCAGCCAGTGGTGCAGAAGGCGGGGCAGGCGACGCATTGAATTTACGAGCCGAAGGGGTCGAAAAGCCAGCCACAGCCAACAGCCACCGCGACGACAGCCAAGATGTCGATCGAGACAACGGACCAAAAGCCCACCAACAACGTTGGGAATGAGTGGGGAAGCCGCTGTCGCAACCGTTAAACTGCGAAATCTATCCCTCCCAAGGCCAAACCAAGGCAAAAAGGCGCAAATCGACGCGTGAAGACGAGCCAAATAGTGAAAGGATCGTAAAACGGCTTGCCTTCAGGGCTTCCAGGTAGATTCGCTGGAATGTATAAAACCAGTCTCAAAAAAGTAATTTTCCTTGTAGGCATTCAATCCGAAAGGCCCTTAGCGAGATGGCGGACTCAACCAAGCGTGCGGACGACGTTTTCGATATCGATCGTATTCGCAAGTTGATCGAGCTGATGAAAGAGCATGAATTAGGCGAAATCGACCTGCGTCATGAAAATCAACGCATCCGCTTGTGTGGAGCCGGGCATGGACAGCCAGTATTTGCCGGAAACATGGTGCAAGCTGCACACGCCCAACCTGCTCCTGTTTCATTGCCAGTCCCAACGGCGGCTCCTGCGGCCGCTGCGTCTTCGGATGTAGATGGCCCTCATATTGCCATGATTAAGTCGCCGATGGTCGGCACGTTTTACTCGCGCCCCAATCCTGCGTCCAAGAATTTTGTGGAAAGCGGTTCTGCCGTTCAAAACGACACCGTTGTTTGCATCATCGAAGCGATGAAGGTCTTCAACGAAATCCCTGCAGAAATCCGTGGCAAAGTGGTTCAAGTGCTCGTCAAAAATGAAGAAGCAGTTGATTTTGGCAAGCCGCTCTTCAAGATCGACACCCGAGGCTAGTTGTTATGTTCAGTCGAGTTCTGATCGCCAACCGTGGCGAAATCGCCTTGCGCGTTATTCGAGCATGCCGCGAACTAGGTATTGAAACGGTCGCAATTTTCAGTGAAGCCGATCGAGGTGCACAATACCTGGACTTGGCGGATCAAGCCATTTGCGTCGGCCCCCCCAAATCGATTGATAGCTACTTGCGGTTTGACCGGGTCATTGCCGCCGCGGAGGTATCTGGCGCGGACGCGATTCATCCTGGCTACGGATTTCTCGCAGAGAACGCCGAATTCAACGAAGTTTGCAGAAGTTGCAATTTCGAATTTATTGGCCCGTCTCCCGAAGCCATGCAAAAACTGGGGGACAAGAACACCGCTCGGGAAATGGCGGTCGCTGCTGGTGTGCCTGTGGTACCAGGTAGCGATGGTCTTCTGGAAAGCGAAGCGGAAGCTCTCGCAGCTGCTCGAAAAATTGGTTTCCCGGTTTTGATCAAGGCAACGGCAGGTGGCGGCGGCAAGGGTATGCGGGTCGCCATGGACGAAGCGTCTTTGCAATCGTCTTTGTCTCAGGCTCAAACGGAAGCGAAAGCCGCTTTCGGAAACGGCGGCGTTTACTTGGAACGTTATGTAGACCGACCTCGTCACGTCGAAGTTCAAATCATTTCCGATCAATTCGGTAACGTTGTGCATTTGCATGAACGCGATTGCTCCGTGCAGCGACGACACCAAAAGCTAATTGAAGAAAGCCCTTCGCCCCGATTGCCTGAAGCAACTCGAAAAGCGATGTGCGATGCTGCTGTCCGAATGATCAAACAGGCCAATTACCACAATGCAGCCACCGTCGAGTTCATCGTCGACCAAAACGATCAATTCTATTTCATTGAAGTGAATGCTCGTATTCAAGTGGAACATCCGGTCAGCGAAATGATTTCGGGCATCGACTTGATCAAGTCGCAAATCCTGGTTGCATCCGGCCAGCCTCTGCCGTTCCAACAAGCAGATGTGAAACCATTCGGAGCGGCCATCGAATGCCGAATCAATGCCGAAGATCCGGATAAGAATTTTCAGCCTTGCCCTGGCCGAATCGAAAAAATGTTTGTTCCAGGTGGACTTGGTGTTCGCGTCGATTCGCATGCCCACCCTGGTTACAACGTCCCCCCCTACTACGATTCCATGATCGCAAAGATCATTGTGCATCGTCCCACGCGGGAGCAAGCGATCGAATGCATGCTGCGAAGCCTTCGAGAGCTACGTATCACCGGTATCAAAACGACGGCTAGCTTCCACGAAACCGTGCTGCGTCAACCCGAGTTTGCACAAGGAACCGTGGATACCAAATGGGTGGAACGCGATCTTTTGCCAAGGCTCAAGTAAGTCCTATGCGTTTGAAGCCGAGGAATCGAGTATTCCGATGCGAACCATTGCGGTAAACTTAATGTCTTGTCATCCATTTTGACAGCTTTTTATGTTCGCTTGCGTCTCTTCCATTGATCGGGAAACGGTTCATGAACCAGCCTATTTTGAATCACGAATCGCTCGTGTCCGGCGAGCTGTTTTCGGACCCTCGTATCGCTCAAGCGAAAAAGCTGCTGTCTGAGACATTGCACGATTACAGCGGAAGAATTGACTCTGTAAGACCGCCCAACCCTGCACTGGTTCCTCAATACAAAAGTGCACTGGACCGCTTGGCTGTCGCCCGAGGTGGCGCACCCTATTTTCCTTACTTGACCAGTGGAATTGGCAATGGGCCGTTCGTCGAATTAGGGGATGGAAGCGTCAAGCTAGATTTTATTGTTGGCATCGGTGTTCACGGAATGGGGCATAGCCACCCGTTGATGTTGGATGCAACCATCGACGCAGGCTTGGAAGACACGGTCATGCAAGGGAACTTGCAGCACAATTCGGGTTCCTTGGCCATGTGCGAACGGCTCATCGGATTGGCGAATGGGCAGGGTGCCAAACTGGATCATTGTTTGCTCAGCACCAGTGGGGCGATGGCAAATGAAAATTCTCTTAAGATTGCGTTCCACAATCGGTTTCCTGCCTCCCGAGTGATCTGCTTGGACAATTGTTTTGCGGGTAGAAGCCTTGCTCTGGCTCAACTGACCGATCGGCCTGCGTATCGAGCTGGTTTGCCAAAAACTTTGGACGTGGATTTCATTCCAATGTTCCACCCGGCTGATCCGGAAGGCACGACTCAAGGAGCTATCGCCGGCCTGAAGAAGTTAATCGCTCGACATCCGTGCCAACATGCGTGCCTGTGGCTGGAACTGGTTGCCGGTGAAGGTGGCTATTACCCAGGTACCAAGCCCTATTTTGAAGCGCTCTGCAAGATTTGCCACGAGAACAACATCTTGGTCATTTTTGATGAAGTGCAGACTTTTTCGAGACTCAGCCAACCATTTGCCTTCCAGCACTTTGAACTGGACGCTTACGCGGATATCGTCACGCTCGGGAAAATCACTCAGGTTTGTGCGACGCTGTACGGCGATTCGTTAAAGCCCAAAGGCCCCGTGTTGTCTCAAACATTCACCGGCGCCACCGCCTCCATCCGATGCGGGCTTGCGGTGCTTGACGAACTGGAGTCCAAAAAGTGTTTTGGGCCCAACGGCTGGAACATGCAAAGACACCAGTACTTTCAGGGCAAGCTCGAATCGCTAGCGCAGAAATATCCCGGCAAGATTTGTGGTCCCTATGGAGAAGGGATGATGATCGCGTTTACCCCAGGCAACGGTGGTGCGGACGAAGCAAAGGATATGCTGATGCGACTTTACGATTTGGGCCTGATGGGCTTTCTGGCTGGCAGCAATCCGAATCGAATCCGTTTCTTGCCGCCACCCGCTGTTACCACGAACGAGCACATCGATCTCGCTTGTTCGATCATCGAGCAAGCAATCACCGGGTAAATTACTCGAACGTTCCATCGATGCATCCCGTTAAGGACGAGCTTACCGGTCTAGAGCTTCTTCAGTTGCCTGAAGGTTTTCGGTACGTATCTTTCGGATGGACGCAAGACCCGCTGTCGGACGGGCGGCCGACGCCTTGGAAGACTTGGTTGAGCTGTGAAGAATCGGTCGCTGAACATGGCTCGAAACAAGAAGATGGAAAGGTGTTGGAACTGGCTCAAAAGCATGGATACATTTTCGAAGTTCCTGCGCAAGGAATTACAAAACCTGTGCCGCTGAAAGCCATGGGACGGTTCGTCCATAAGACGCAAGCTTTAGCCCGGATGGAAAGTGGTTGTTTGTGAATATCCAAACGCCCGGCATTACCTTTGCAATCCAAGGTCCATGGGAGTCTCTTGGACTGTAATGCCTTGACGATTGTAGGAATTGATTCGTTTAGGGACCTTGTGCATGTCGCGAAAACTTGGAGGGAGTTGAATCATTCCGCGTGCAAGGTGATGTCTCTGACGTAAGCTTTGCCGATCATCTCGATCGCCATTTACGTTGAGTTGCGTTTCCGTCAGGGCTGTAAAATGTGTGGAATTGTTGGTTACGTCGGAAAGAATGATGCAACTCCGTTTCTTGTAGCAGGACTTCGGCGGCTGGAGTATCGCGGATACGATAGCGCGGGCGTGGCGACTTTAGCCGCGACGGGTGGTGCGTTCCAATTGAATCGAGCTGTCGGAAGAATCGATAACTTAGATCTTCAAATTCAAAAGTCGCCGATGATCGGCTTTACTGGGATGGGGCATACGCGCTGGGCAACTCACGGGCCCGCCACCACGGAGAACGCTCACCCGCATCTAGGTGGACGAGGAACTGTCGCCGTGGTTCATAACGGCGTGATCGAAAACTACCAAGTTCTCAAGCAGGCCTTGATTGAAAAAGGGTATATCTTTCAATCGGCGACGGATACCGAAGTCATCGCGCATTTGGTAGCGGAGAATCTGAAAGCTCTGTTGGATGCTCCCGCCATGACCAGCCAAGAACCTCTTCTTGGAAGCGAAGGACGCAATGCTGTTTATGTAGAGGCCGTACGAGCAGCCTTGCCGATGCTTCGAGGAACGTATGGATTGGTGGTCATGTTCCGTGATCGGCCTGATCTTTTGGTGGCCGCGCGATTTGGAAGCCCGTTGGTGTTAGGGGTAGGCAAAGGGGAGCAATTCATCGCAAGCGACACATCCCCGCTGGTCGGCTACACCGATCGAATCATCTACCTGGCTGATCATCAGATTGCGGTCGTTGGCAAGGACTCCATTCAAGTGGTACACCGAGACCAAGGGCGAATTCGTCCCGAGGTTCGAGTCTTAGAGCAACGCGGGGTGGAAGTCTCCAGCGAAGGCTTCCCGCATTACATGCTCAAAGAGATTCATGAACAACCGACTTCCTTGCGCAATGCGATGCGAGGTCGGTTGGATCGGGAAAACGCTACGGCCAAATTCGGTGGACTGAATTTAACTCCGGCGCAACTGCGAGGCGTGAATCGACTGATCTTGACGGCATGTGGTACATCATGGCATTCGTCTTTGGTGGGCGAGTATCTGATTGAAGAATTGGCACGTATGCCGGTCGAAGTTGAATACGCGAGCGAACTGAGGTATCGTAACCCGCCAGTCGACCACGACACCCTTATCTTTGGCATCACCCAAAGCGGCGAAACCGCAGACACTCTGGCGGCCTTGCGTGAAATGAAACGCAAGGGCCATCACACTCTGGCGATTTGCAACGTCATCGGCAGCAGCATCGCTCAGGAGGCTGACGGTGGGATCTATTTGCACGCAGGGCCCGAGATTGGCGTTGCTTCGACGAAAGCCTTCACGTCCCAGCTGTGTGTTCTTTCGATGCTGGCACTGTACTTTGGCAGACTTCGCCATTTGAGCTTCGAAGCCGGGCTGCGGATTATCGATCAATTAGAAAATCTACCCACCGCGGTGGAGCACGCTCTGGGTTGCGATACCCAAGTTCGCCGTATCGCGGCAAAATATAAAGACGCAACCAACTTCTTGTATCTAGGACGCCACTACAATTTCCCAACAGCCTTGGAAGGCGCTCTGAAGCTGAAGGAAATCAGCTACATCCATGCGGAAGGATACCCTTCCGCCGAAATGAAGCATGGACCGATTGCGTTGGTTGATGAAAACACGCCATCCGTCTTCATCCTGTCGCGATCGAATGTTTATGACAAAGTCATGAGCAACCTTCAGGAAGTCAAGGCACGTCGTGGGCCAGTGATCGCCATTGTCGATCAGATGGATGAAAAACTGGAGGGCTTGGTGGACGACTTTATCGAGATCCCCTACGTCGAGGATTTCTTGCAACCCATTGTTGCATCGATCCCCTTGCAATTGCTTGCTTACCATATAGCGGTCCTTCGAGGGTGCGATGTTGACAAACCTCGAAACCTTGCAAAGAGTGTAACCGTAGAATAGATCGACCCGCCGGCCATGTTCGCCGATCTGATCCGAAAACCCGAAGGAACTGAAGAATGAAAAAAGATGACTTGAGCCTGTCGTACAGTGCTCGTAAAGCGCTCACAGTGCACTTGGGTGAAACGGCTGGGAACGAGATCGCGTCTCTGATTCAGCGCATGGCGATTCAAATCGAAGAGCTGAAACGCAACAAGGTCAGTGTGACACAAGTGATACCCAACCAGAGCGTTATGGACCCATTAACCAAAGCGCTAGAGAGCGAATCGTTCTAAGTACAAGTAGCTACAAACACCCGCGGCTTAGGAATTGTTCCTAGTTTGCTTTTGCTTCGAAGGCTTCGATGCGTTGTTTGACTCCGGGGATGACTCGTATTGCGTTCTCCGAGTAGATTTTTTTGAGAATGTCTTGGCTGAGGTTCAGTCCGTAGATTCGCCAATCACCTTGGGGTTGAGGGATTTTTTCTGAATAGAGAAAGTACTGGTCGTGGGTTTCCAGGAACCGCCAGTAGATGCGAAGTCTTTCTTCTGGCCACGGCCCATCGGTTCCAAACAGGATTCGGTCTTGATAGGTTTCAAAAAATTGCCTTGCTGAGAATGGCTGCCTTCCAAGTTCATTGATCCGGGAAGAAAACTCTACGAATAGGTTGGGGTATTGGTCGAGCCAATCGGCAAGCTCTTTGAGATTTTCTGCATCGTTTCCAAAGTGGGCAGCGATAAAAGTTGTTCCGCTGTGTTTTTTGATGACACGATTTCGGGCTGCGTGAAGGGCTGAACGCGCAGGAAAATCGCTTCCGTAGAAGGACCAATCTGGATGGACTTGAAGTTCTCGCAACCGTTCATTAGCCTCATCGATCGGTTCAAAGAATGCGTTGGGGTCCGCAGTATGAATGATCACCGGGATCTTAAGGTCACCGCAGGCTTTCCAAAGAGGGTCAAATCGAGCATCGTCAATTCCAATCAGTGAGCCATCGGCATTTCGGTATCGCAGGCCGAAATCTTTGAAAAACTTGAGTCCGGAAATGGTGCCCTGAGCGACTTCTGCCTTGAGTTCTTCGACGATGTTTCGGACAAAATCACTTTGGTTGCAATCCCAGGTCTCTGGCTGTTCGGGAATACCTTTGCCACGAAAATCGATGTTGGCAAACAAGACGAAGCGATCGCGATATTGAGTCCAGAGGAATCGCTGATGATCTTGGATTCGCAATTTGAGTGTAGCATCGAGCGAAACCGAAACGGCGATGTTGTTTCGGTCCATCAACTCCACATATTTGTCCAGCAATTGGGGATCGTGTTTGCCTTTGACAAAAAAATGAGTGTGGATGTCAACGACAGGAAAAGAAGCTTGGGTAAGATGGGTTTCGGATACAACCAGCTGGGGACGCGGGATCGTTACTTGGGCCTTGGTCTGCGGTGGAAAGACGCTCAAAAAACAAAAGGTTGATAGTAAATAGAGGGTTGCTTGAATGGTGAAAATAGATGGGGGACAAGGCATGGCATACTTTTCTGGTACGTTGGAGCAGTGTAAGAACCTTTCGATCTGCTATTATAGGGAAGGAGTCTATGTTGGGTCGATTACGATGGTGTAATCCAAGGTTTTGTAAGTGAGTGAAGCAAGCAATGGATCGGAATAAAGTTGAAATTTACGCCCAAGGCGGCGATGCGCTCGTGAAGGCTTTTGAAGGGCTGACGGAGGCTCAGTTGCACCTGAAGCCTATGGATAATTCCTGGACATTGCATCAAAACGCGATCCACATGATGGATAGCGACTTGATTGGCTCTGACCGAATGAAACGAATTGCATGCATGCCGAACCCGTTGCTTTGCGGATATGACGAATCGGCATTCAACTCGTTGCCGGGTGTTTCCAAGTTGAACGCCATGGATGCCTGCGAAGTGTTTAGACTCAATCGTCAAATGACGGCGGTTGTACTGAGAGCGCTACCCGATGAAACTTTTGCTAGGACGGGCATCCATACCGAATCAGGCAAGCTGACATTAGAACAGATGCTCGATAAGTACATTGAGCATCTGCGACACCATCTTGTAATTATTAGTCGCAAGCGGAAAATGACGGGGAAACCTGTGCCGGCACTCGCAACTTGGACTCCACCTGCATGATACGACGAACGATCCCCGAATGGTTATTTTGGTTGTTGGCCATAGGGGGTATCATCGCTCTTTTGGTTTCCTACGAGATGGTGTCCTTGGCGCAGACTCGAACCAATGAACTGCAAACGACCATTCCCTCTTTCGGGAAGCTTTTCGAGGGACTGAAGCAAATATTCCGTCCCCAGGGATTACCTGAGAACCCAAAACCAGCCATGTTCTGGGTGGATATTCGGGCTACCCTGTGGCGATTGGGTTTAGGCATGACCATCGGTGTCTTTTTTTCTGTTTTGGTTGGCGTTCTGATGGGTGCATATCGTTGGATTGAAGCTCCGCTTGGCCCGGTGGTCATGTTCTTGTCGAAGGTTCCACCGACCGCCATGATGCCTATCTATTTTGCACTCGCGGGAACAGATCAGAGCATGTTTGCGTCCATGGTTGCCTTGGGGATCTTTTTTTCGATGACGCAATCAATTTATCAGGCGGTGTGCCAAGATGTCACCGACGAGGCCATCAATAAGGCATACACCTTGGGTGCGTCCGAGCTTGAGATCATTTACGAGGTCATTTGGAAGCAGATTTTACCCAAGATTATCGACAATATTCGGCTTCAGATTGGCCCCGCGATGGTCTTTCTCTTGGCGGCCGAAATGGTGGTCGGAGGTGCTGGGTTGGGATATCAGATTCGGATGCAATCGCGGGTGCTGAACATGAGTGTCGTTTATGTTTATTTGGCGATCTTGGCTTTGATCGGACTTGTGGCCGAATGGGGCTTAGCCACCTTGCGCCGCAAACTGTGCCCCTGGTACGTGGACTAAACGATGAGTCAATATGCATTAGAGGTCAAATCGCTTAGCCATTCCTTTGGAAGCTATCGAGTGCTCGATAACATTCAATTGCAAGTGTATCCCGGGCAGATTGTTGCAGTGGTTGGCCCAAGTGGTTGTGGGAAAAGCACTTTGCTTAAAGCGATTTTAGGAACGAACCCAGCCACTTCCGGCGAGATCTTGACGGATGGTATCCCCGTTCGAGGTCCGAACCGAAATGTCGGCATTGTCTATCAGAATTACTCGCTCTATGATTTTTTGAATGCGGAGCAAAACGTCAGTTTCGGTTTAAAGCTGGATGAAACTTCTTTCCTGATGCGTTTGTTTGCGATCAGAAAATATCTGTCTTTGCGTAAAAGTCACATATCCAAATCAAGGGACTTTTTGAAGCAAGTGGGCTTAGAAAGCGCTTGCGGGAAATATCCGCACGAGATGTCTGGGGGGATGAAGCAACGCGTCGCGGTAGCTCAAGCTTTCATCATGAGGCCAAAGATTGTCCTCTTGGACGAACCCTTTGGCGCGCTTGACGAAGCCATGCGCGAGGACTTGCAATTGATGCTGTTGAGGTTCTATCAAGAGAACTTGTTGGCAAAACAGGAAGGAAGACGCCCAGAATACACCATCTTGATGGTAACGCACGAGCTGAACGAAGCGATCTATGTTGCAGATCGTGTCATCGGCCTTTCGCGATTTCACACCCAGGGTGACCATGGGGCCGCCATCGTTTACGATAAACCGTGCCCTATTTTCTCCCCAGAAGACCCTCGCGATTTTTCCAAATTCAGCGAGCAGCGGGACGAGCTACGAAAGGCGGTCTTTGACGAAGAGTACATCAAAGATCGGAACAAGTACGTCACTTTTTGGTCCGAACTGAGCGAACTGGCTAACCGTGTGGCAGAGCCAAGATAAAAACAGGCGGTCGATGGCCATCAGTAGGCATCTTGCTTGAGAACAACAAAAATCGTTTTGAATAGTATTTTGATGTCCAACCAGACAGACCAGTCACGAATGTACCTATGATCGAGACCAATACGGGCTTCCATCTTCTCCGTCGTGTCCGTTTCGCCTCGACTTCCTTCTACTTGAGCCAAGCCAGTGATGCCCGGTTTCACTTTGTGACGCATCATGTAACCACGAATTAGATTTCGAAAATGCTCGTTGTGCGCCGTCGCGTGAGGTCTAGGCCCCACCAGAGACATATTCCCTTCAATCACATTGAACAGTTGAGGGAGTTCATCCAGCGATGCCTTCCGGAGGATTCGGCCGACAGGGGTAATGCGCGGGTCGTTTTTGGTCGCTTGTTTCACCACAGGCCCATTGTCGCATGTGTACATCGATCGGAATTTCCACACCAAAATCTCCTTGCCATCCAGCCCGTATCGTTTCTGTCTAAAAAACACCGGGCCTTTGGATGTGGTGCGGATCAGAATTGCACAAAGCAACATTATCGGAGCGACCAAAACCAATCCAACCAAGCTCAAAATCAAATCCAACGACCGTTTGAGCCAACCGTCGACTCCATACATGGGTGATTCAAACACACTCACTACCGGTAAGCCACCGACATGTGTCCATCGCGAATGCAACAATTCGAAGACAAAAAAATCGGGCACAATGTAGGCCGAAGCTGTCGTATTGGCGAGTCTGTCCAAAAGTGCCTGGATGCGCTTTTCAGCCCGCATGGGTAACGTCAAAAGGATGGTATCGACCTCTCCACGTTCAATCATTTCAATCAACAAGTCGGAATTGCCAAGAAACGGTGGTTGGTCCGCGTCCAGGGCGGTTCGTCGTCCTGGCCCCTTTTCCCCGAGTACACCAACACCTCGATCGTCAAAAAAACCAACAATGTTCAGTCCACTATCCGAGGAGATTTTGGCGTTGTGTGCTATTTCGAGTCCCAACCGATTGGCCCCGACAATTGCTGTTTTTCGAGCTCCGAATCCACTGCGTCCCAGCAATTCAAGAAGTCCACGAAACGTCATATGAGAACATACCAAAACCAAACCACCAAACACGTACCAGCAAACAATCGTAGAACGGGCGAACGTTTCAGTCGTTCTGGTCAGAAGCCCTATTACGATCAATCCCAGGAAAGTAATAGTCCATGCTGCAGTCGCGATTCGCACTTCGGTATCGGCGGATCGATCGCGACTGGGACGGTACATTCCAAAAAGCTCACCAGTAACGAACAACAAAACGCAGGCGACAAGGCTGCAGGTGACCGTGGATTGATTCAGCGACTGAAACGTAAGCCATTGCACCAGGGGCAACGACACACATAAAAGAATCGAATCCAAGGCGTGAAGGAAAGCTGGAATGAGGGAACGGGTCGATTGGATGTTGCTGGGCATATTTTTGTCAGTCCGCTTTGCATAGGTGCTGGTGTTTGGATCGAAGCGACCTGCAAACCATCGTGTTACAATCGGAAAAAATGGCAAACTCCGAAAATCAGGAGCTCGACGGAGCGTCTTTGCCAATCGCTTGGGGAACCGTAGTTTATGAAAATGCAACAGGCAACCAAGGAACCAGCGAAGCTACCGATTAGCCAGAAATTCGCTACGTCTGTAACAACTCAACATGTTTGACAACTTCCAATCTGATTAGCTTGCAATGACGATACCAGGACATGAGATCAATGCGGAACTAGCTTCAATCCAGTTTTCACGATGAGTCCAACAGGTCAGACGCATGCGAGAATCACTAAGTGTCATTTTTCCGGTTCGCAACATCCAATCGGAAATTCAGAAGCGAGTCCAGGACTTGCTGGAGCAACTGTGCGAAATATCGAACACCGTTCAGTTGATCGCGGTCGACGACCAATCGGACGACGCAACGCCCGAAGTTTTGGATGACTTGCGAAGACAATTTCCGCAGCTGAACGTGATTCGGAACAATCGGTCGGAAGGCCCTGCGCAATCGGTCGAATCGGTACTTTGTCTAGCTCGAGGCGATTTCATTTTCCTTCACCCCTCGTACGATCCGATTGACTTTGAAGAGGTCACTCAGCTTTGGAAATTAAGAAAAGATGAGCAATTAGTGATTGCAAGGGCGGCAACTCGGGTTCGGAGAATTGACCAGCAATTGCTTCAGCGACTGAATGAATGGGGCAGAAAGCTGGAAGATCATTGGCCGGCCTCGAAAACCGTAGGCAATGGCTTGCAGATGATGCGAAAGGAGGGGATAAAATCCCTGGCCAAAATCAAAGACAGCGAAGACGATCTGGAGGTAACGCATCAGTCCCATCGACGAATTACAGCGCCAAAGTTTTCGAAGAACAGCGGTGCACCCACCCGTTTGCCTAGCGAAAGGGTGGCGGAAAAGAAGTAGTTTCGGGTGGCGAGACGGGTTGCGACAAGGCGACATTCCCCCGTAGAATTCGGGTTTGATTACTCGCGACGTTCTTCTACGCACTCGTCAACTATCTGCAATGCTTCAACGAAAACCGATTTTTCCAAATGTAATCGAACTGAATGTCCAGGCTGGACACTTAATCGGCTGCAACGTTTATCTGCTTTATGATTCTGACGAATGGGCTCTCGTAGACATTGGATACGAGGACTCGGTCGAAGAAGTCATTGATTTAGTCCGAGAGCTCGATTTTCCTCTTTCCAAATGCAAAACGCTGATTGCGACTCATGCGGATGTAGATCATTGCCAAGGATTAGCCAAGGCGAAGCAACTTTTGAAGACGACGGTGACGGCACACCCGAAAGCGGCTCGATTGCTTGAATCTGGGGATCGACTTCAGACCTTTGCTGAAATCGATGCGCAAGGCATTAGTGAAGCGATGCCGCCGGTATCGGTCGAAAATCATGTCCAGGATGGCGATGTTATTCGCATTGGCGGATTAGGGCTCCATGTCTGGTCCACACCTGGGCATGCAGACAGCCAGCTAGCCTTTCAGTTGGGTGGTCTTTTGTTAAGTGGCGACAACATTTACCGAGATGGTGGCGTCGGTGCTATCGATGCGCACCATGGAAGCGATATTCCTTCCTTTATCAAATCGCTCGAGCGAATTCGAGACGCTCAGATCGATTGGCTTTTGCCTAGTCACGGTCCCTATTTCCGCAAGGACCCCATGATGATCGATCGAGTCCTGGATCGATTGCGCAGTTACTTAACACTTTCGGATTTTGGTACTTGTGCGACGGATTGGCCGTTAATGCGACAATGGGAACAAGAAATCGCAGAAGGAAGATTACCAACCTAATCGGTTCTAAACCTTGTCTCAATCGCATCCGATACCACCCCCAAGGCTGCCCCCCTCCCGATCCGACGCGAAGTCGCGTTTGCTTGGTTCGCGTCGTGCTATTCTTGTTTTATTGTTTGCCGTCACCGGCTTCCTTGGCTTGCCTCTGTTATGGTGGAGCCCTGTTTTCTCGAAGCGAGAAAAGCAGATCTGGACAATCATCAACGTGGTTTATACAACGCTCATGATTCTGGGCTGCGCCGCCATTTGTTGGTGGTCCTTTGCAAGGGTTTGGGCCGCGATCTATGGAGCCAATTAGTCCACTACTGAATTGGTTGCCAGTCGATATCAACTCGTGCAAACAATCGTTTTGTTAGCTCCCAATTATGGGATGAGGGCATCCAGACGCGATCGATAATTTCTGAGAGAACCAGGCGTTCACCGATGCACACCAGTTCGCATTCCCCCTGCTCGGTTTGAATGAATGTCACTTGGTGCTGCGTTAGTTCGGTTTTCTGTTCAGGTTGCAATTGTGCAGCGACCTCCTGCGGAAGAACCAGAATGTTTCGAACAGCGCCACCAAAGTCGACAAGGTAAGGACGCGCTTGAATGAGTTCATGAGCCAAATTGGTAGGCTCTACTTTAGATTGGTCTTTCTCCGTGGTTGAACCAAGCGAGTCGTTAGGCATCCATGTCTTCGCCTCCGTCGTTGGATTTCGTTCCATCGAGTTCGTAATGTCTGCATTCTCAAAAGAATCCTCGGCCACTGAAGCTCTAGGTTTCTTAGAAAGCTCAGTGAAATACGAGTAGGCGAGTTTGAAAACATCGTCGAAAGCCAGCGGATTGAAAGATTCTCTAAGAAGTCGGTTACTAGCTAAATCCAAAATGCTTTTTCTAAGATTACGAACCAGATCGTCATCTGCGTTCAATCTTCGAAGTGAAATCGACACCGATTGGGTTTCGGGAGAATCGTCCCAACGAATTCCAATTTCTGCACAGAGTTGTTCTACCCAGCGCAACAGGTCATTTCTTAGTGTGACACATTCCTGCAACCAGATTTCCTCGAGGTGCGTGACGTGCTCTGCCATTCTCTCCAGCATTTTGGAAGCGATAGAGTGAAAGCGGGCTTCAAGGGCCATGGCTTGAAGTTGTTGATCCAATTCAATCGTAGAGCCTTGCTCGCTCTGATATGTCTTTTCCAGTGCGTCATCGTGTTTTTTAGAAAGAGCATCGGCGACAACTTGTAAGGAATTTGCGTGGATACGGAATTGATTGGAGATACGCACCATAATTTCACGAATGGCCGTCCACGCCGAGGGCGAAGTCAGAAAGTTGCCAACGATGGATACGATCAATTTGTCCCTTGTTTGCGCAACTAAGCGGGACACGGATTGGTACGTATCCATGAAATCGATCGCAAGACTATCGCTGATCACATCGAGTTCACCCTTCTGAACGTTATCTAGGTCATACGTTGGAATTAACGATGCTTTCTGGCGAAAGTCCTTGGCTTTGTTGTTGGCTCCTGAATTTGCATCGGAAGCAGGAACTTGATCGACAATCGACAGCATGCACTGATGTACCCATGCTTGAGCGGTCCATCGATTGGTACGGAACATATCCCCAATGAGAAAATCGATTTGTTCTTGGGCTCGACTATCTAGTGAAGTTGTCTGGTCCGCTCTCGTTTTGCTAGACACAATCGTATCGAGAGCCGCTAGCCAAGGAAGTGCGATTGGAAGACAAGTTCTGGCGGCCGAAACTTCCTCGGGCACCACCGATGATATCTCCGTTTTTCGAGTTGAGACGGTGCTGATCCAGAATGTTATGTCATGGTCCGGGATCGATGCCAGCTCAGCTTCTTCGAACTGCCTTGCACGACGTAACGTTTCACCCAAACTGGTTTCGGCAAGCGACCAAAGGTATCTTCCTGCTTGCTCAACCGTGGAAACCAAATCGCCCGTATTTCCATATTGGCCTCCATAGATTAACGAAACATGATCAAAGGGGGCTCGGTGAATGGCCTTCGATTCTGGAAGACCTTCGATGGCTGGGTGCAGTCCTTCTGTCTTGTGGTAGTGGTTGAGTTCGGTGAGGCATGCGATTGCAGTTGCAAGGGGAAGATCCATCGCTCCGTTAGAACAAGGAACCGCGCAGGTAAGCACGAGTTCAAGATTGACCGCCAATCCAAAGTCCGCTGCGATTTGCCGAACAAAAAATCCAACTTCGGCACTCACAGCGCTTCCAGTCCCCCCGTGTGCCGATGCGACCACTTGAACGTCGATGGGTTGCAGTGCCGCTTCATTACCTTTGCTACAAGCAACCTCTGCAAGTGCCTCTCGAACGGATTCAAATACAAAACTGGCTCGATCTAGAAATGCCAACATCCCTAGAGGGCGGACCCCTTCCGTCTTGAGCGATCTTGGAATGTTGTAGACCCATCGCCTGCTTATCTGAGTGAAGCAGACCCGATCAGACTGGCGGTAGTGCTGAGGAGCCTTCAGGGGGATATGAATTGTGCAGTGATAAGGCAAGCGTCCTTCACGGACTGCGTTCACCGCAAATTGAATCGCTTCCTCATCGGAATCAAGGATCAAAAAGCCACGTTGAGGAAGATCCTCAAGATCCGGCTGAGATTGTTGACATAGCCTACGCATTTCCATGAGGGATTGGATACCAACCCCTCCGATCCCAATGGTGAGCGATTTCCCCGTCGATTTAGCAAGACTCGGAATGGATTCCAAATCAAAGCACTCGTCGGAATCATACGCGGGAACATCAAGTACGTTCATCGAAGGCAATATCTGGATTGATCCTGAACCTGGAAATTTCGAGGATGCATTTTCATCCGTCGGGAGAGGCGTAAAGTCGATCGAACCCTTGCTTTCCATGGCCTCCGAAACAGGGATGCTTTGCGTCGGCGTCTGAGATGGTCGCAAAGGTTGGTTGAAACCAGAGGACCGCGTCGATCGAGGCTTGACTCTTGAAGAGCTTTCGGAGGTATCATCTTCCGTTCCGGCGGATTGTGCTCGGCAGCGTTCGAGAGAATTGATGAATTCACGGCAATCGCTAAATCGGAGCTGAGGTTTTTTGGAAAGAGCCTTGCTTAAGATCGGACGCTCCAGCGGAGGAACAGATTCAAGATTGGGCGCTTTCTGCAGATGCTCATTCGCAAGCTGAGCGGTTGTCCTGCCTCGAAATGGCAGATTTCCTGTCAGCATTTCTTGGTAGACAATTGCCAAAGAGTATTGGTCGCTAAACCGTCCCGGTCGGCCATCGAACATCTCTGGCGCAGCATACGTGGGTGTCAACCCAGCCATCATGGAAAGACTATTGGACTGAACGTCTTTGATGAGGCCGAAATCTGCCACTTTGATTCTATCCGCGACCAAAAGAAGGTTGGCGGGTTTAACATCCAAGTGCTGCAGGTCGTGATGATGGCAAAGAAAATCGAGACCATCCGCAGCATCTCGCAAATAGGCAAGCAAGCGTTCTCGCGAAATACCCGCGAAGCCCTTTTTTCGAAATTCAAGATAGCGATCGTAAAGAGTACCTTGTGCGAGTTCAGTCACAATAAGCAACTGTCCTTCGATCACCTCAATCCTTTCTAAGGATAAGATGAAGGGATGATTCACTTGGCGAACTTTCTGCAAGGATTTGAGCTCATTATTTGCCCGATCCTCATCAATGTCTCCATGAACGAACTTGATAGCCTTCTTGAGTCCGCCGGGAGCTTCCGCCAACCACACTTCGCCATAGCCGCCAGCCCCTAACTTCTCACGCAGTACGTACCCCGGTATAGGCTCGAATCCCGCTTGTAAACTTGTCGATGTAGATGCCATGGATGTTACTTTGCTCAACTTCCAGATGGAACGGAGGGTGAAGGTAATGCAGAGTCATTACCCTGATTAGGCAGGCGGGGAACGGATTCAGCAGGTCTATTCCTGAGCAGCGTTTTCGGGCGCGTGCTTTCGGTTGCAACGGAGCGCGCTTGCGGCTGAGTCCCGTCACCGATATTGGTTTTAGTTAAGGGAGAGGCAAGATTTGAAGTCACAGACACCGAGGGTGGCTTGGACAACAAGGCTTGAGAGGGGCTGGTGATCGATGGGGCTGGACCGTTTCCACTTCCTGACATTCCTTGCGATAGTATTCGGGATTCCGTCAACGGTGAAATTTGCCTTAAGTTCATCGGTTGCGTTTGTGTTGGCAATGGTGTGGCATTGAACTTCATCATGGTTGGAACTTGCCAACCAACGGGCGGGGCGAGACCCTCGGCGGAAGACTTGAAAATCGGTTGATTTCCAAAATAATTTCTGCACGCAATATCAAAAAGTTCAGGTCGCAGCTCCGGGCGTTCGTCTCGATAAAGGCATAGGCATTTGATTTGGTGCAGTAGATCTCGAGCGTGGCACCGTCGTAAGGGACGATTCACAGATCGATAGTGCTTTTCAAT
>JBIKLJ010000334.1:0-4511 GCA_044359895.1 Pirellula sp. | reverse complement strand
GTGTACATCTTCGATGGCCTTTTGGCCAAGCTCGTCGGTTACGCCGTGGCTTACCCCCGCTTTGACTCCAGCCCCAGTCATCCAACACGTGAAGCCATCGGGATTATGATCTCGACCTTGCGAACCCTTTTGGAAGAAAGGCATCCGACCAAATTCGGTGCACCAAACAACAAGGGTTTCTTCTAGTAATCCTCGCTGTTTCAGATCGCGAATCAGAGCAGCCGCGGGTTGGTCCAAGATTTCGGCGTGCACGTCGTACTGTTCTTTGAGAGCGTTATGGCCATCCCAATTGAGCTTGCCACCGCTTGCGTAGGCTCCGTTAAAGAGCTGGACAAAGCGAACACCGCGTTCAATGAGTCGCCTAGCAAGGATGCAATTCTTCGCGAACGCTGCTTTATCTGCATTCTTGGTGTCATCGGCGCCGTAGAGTTTCAGAATATGAGCAGGTTCGGAGCTAAGATCGCTGAGGCCGGGAACGCTCAGTTGCATTCTGGCTGCAAGTTCATAGCTTGCGATACGAGCCGCCAGTTGTTCGTCCTGATCATGATTTTCAAAGTGCTTTTCGTTGAGCTGTTGCAATAGTCTTCGGGCTGCTTGATCGGCGTTTTGCGAAACACCTTGTGCGACCAAATGGCGGATTGGGTCCTTGGAACTCATGGTCGTTCCTTGGAACGCCGCTGGTAGAAATCCCGGGCCCCAGTTATTCGAACCGTTCTGAGGAACACCCCTTGGATCTGGGATTGCAACGTACGCTGGTAGATCTTGGCTTTCGCTTCCAAGAGCGTAGGTTACCCACGAGCCAAGACTTGGAAATCCGTCCAAAACAAAGCCGGTAGAAAGAAAGTTTTCAGCAGGGCCGTGCGTGTTCGATTTACTAGTCAGCGAATGAACGAAGGCAATATCGTCCGTGAGTTCCGCCAAATGCGGAATTAAGTCACTGACCCATTTCCCCGTTTGGCCTCGTTGACGAAAAGTGTATTGTGGCTTGGCCAGATTGCCCGCAGGACCTTGAAACGTTACTTCTGGACCACCGGGCAAGGGTTTGTCGTCCCACTTGATGAGCTCTGGTTTGTAGTCCCATGTTTCGAGTTGGCTGACTGCTCCGGCACAGAAAATCACAATGACCTGTTTGGCTTTGGCGGGAAAGTGAGATGCTCTTGGCGCGTAAGGTCGTGCAGGATCGATGATCGGCGTTGAATCGGAGGAAGCCAACAAACCATCGTTCCCGAGCAAGCTAGCAAGCGCTACCGATCCTAGCGAAGTTCCCGCGTTGCTGAGAAAGTTGCGTCGGTCGAGAAGTTGAAAACCAGAACGAGTTATCTTAGGTGGGGTCATCGTGCAGCTATTATGTTCACTAAGGGATAAACAAAAACTCGTTAGAATTGAAGAGGACTCGGCAAAGTCCAACCAATCCATGCTCGCGAGCGAATGGGACTACATGAAGCAATTCGTCCGATGTTGGTTTGCGGCTGAACGCATGCAAAAAGGCATGTTCGATTTGAGCTTCAAGGTGATCTCCTGCTTCTTTTTGGATTCGAGCTGCAAAGGTCTGCGACACGTCCAAAGTAAAGGTGCTGTTGAAAAGATTTAGTGCTTGGATGGGGGTTGTCGAAGCGCGACGCAGTGCCGTGCTCTGGCCTGCATCAGGGCAATCGAAGGCACCAAATACCGCCTCGGATTCTCTCCGGATCTTATGCGCATAGATCATGCGACGTTGGTTTTCCCATGTGGGTTTTTCGATCGGCTTGAAGCCACTTAATCCGCCACGTTGTTGAAACAAATCGTAACCTCGGCCATACATTTGAAGGTTCAAGCTGCCGCTGACCGCTAACATGGAATCGCGCAAAGACTCGGCCTCAATGCGTCGTGAAGGGTATCGCCACAAGAGCCGTGATTCGCGGTCTTTCTCAAGGCTTGATACATTCGATTTCGATGATTGTCGATAGGTTTTGGAAAGCATGATTTGCTTGTGAAGCTGTTTGATGTTCCAACCACTTTTCACGAATTCGTTCGCAAGCCAATCCAACAGTTCTGGGTGACTCGGTTTCAAACCGTTGCGGCCGAAATCGCTTGGCGTGTTTACCAGTCCGGAGCCGAAATGACCTTGCCATATGCGATTGACCATCACCCTTGATGTTAGCGGGTTGTCGGGATTGGTAATCCATTTTGCTAATGCGATACGCCGTTCTTGTTCAGGCGAATTTTCTGGCAATCGGAGCGTGCCGAATTGAGCTGGGACGCTTGGAGAAATTTCTTCTTTCGGCTGTTCTGGATCGCCTCGGTTGAGCAGATGGATCTTATCGGGTGCTCGGAATTGGCCCGCAAACGCTTTGTCACCAAGCTCTGCCAGCTTCACTTGGTCTAGCAATCGCGATTTTTCCGCAAGTAGCTTTTTGGCCTCGTCGGCTTCCTCTGGCAGTAGCCCCACAACGGTGAACGATGGACCTCGCGACATGCCTGCGATATGCGGATGACGATCGCTTGAATCGGCAACCAAATGCCAGGTGTCGTCCCGCAGGACTTCGATACGGTACTCGATCGGTAAGCGATCTTCGAACTTGCCGGTACGGTCTCGGCTCCAAACAACTCTTGTGATGGTTTTCTCTGCAGGAAACTCCAGTTCCACCGAGCCCTTGCCGGGTTCGTTCCCCAGCCAGCTGCTTTCATTACCATATTTGCCATCATGGATGAAGGCTGGATCGTGTCGATTGGGGTCGAGCGTACTTCCCGATAAGGTTGCTTTGGTGCCATGTTCCGCAAGGGCGATGTTGATTCCGTCCGAATCATAAACCTCCAGTTCATCCAGGCAAGGTTCCAGGCTATTGGTATTAAGAATCGTAAAGCGAAGTCGGCGAGCGGGTGTTGTAGCGATGCGGTCCAAGTTCACGGGGCCAGCACCCACGGTTGTTCGCAATGGTTTCTTTTCTGCAAGGATCGATAGGGTATCGGCCGATGGTCCCGCTTCTAAAGTGAATGCGATGGGGAGACGGTCCTGGAAAATACCGTTTCTGTCGCGGCTCCATACCACTTTCGAGATCTTGGTTGCCTCGGGCAGTTCGAAAAGAACCCAGCCTTGCCCCGGAGTTCCCGACATCCAACTTCGTTCGTTTCCATACTTGCCATCGTGAATATGCTCCAGCTTGTGCAGGTCGGAGACATTACTGCTGGATGCAGTGACCTTAGTTCCATGCATTGCCAAGGCTACGTTGCGAGGTGTCGGTTCGTCTGTCCATATTTCAAACTCGTCGATACATGGCTCGATCAGGCCGAGCGAAGGGTGCAGGTTGGAATCATGAATCGTAAATCGAATCCATTGGGCAAGGGTCGGCGCAAAGGATTCCGTGTTTTCCTTGGCTTGGGTACTTTTGGAAGTCGTACCGGGACTTGCAAATGGAGTCAGCAGATTCAACCGTTCATCGATCTCCGCAGCGCGAGCGCGAAGGGGAACGGTCTGTTGTTTGCGAGCCTCCGCTTCGGGGCTTCGGATTTCACGATCCTCGTATTCTACGCCTGCTACGAAGGCCTGCATTGCATAATAGTCTTTGGCAGAGACAGGATCGAATTTATGGTCGTGGCATCGCGCGCATCCAATACTTAACCCCAAGAATGTCTGGCCAATGTTGTTCACCATCTCGTCCAAAGAATCCTGGCGTGCAAGTCGGACGGAAGGTGCATCCTTGCCGATTTGACCAGGCAGCAAAACCGAAGCGGTAACCAAGAAGCCTGTGGCAGCGTCTTGAGCCAACGCGTCACCTGCAATCTGCTCTTGGACGAAGCGGTCGTACGGTGTGTTGTCGTTGAAGGAGCGAATCACGTAATCACGATAAGGCCATGCATTCGGACGCTCGGTGTTGACTTCGAAGCCATGCGTGTCGGCGTAGCGAACAACGTCCAGCCAATGCTGAGCCCATCGCTCGCCATATCGAGGTGATGCCAGCAGTCGATCGACAACATCACGATAAGCTTCATCTGAAGATTGGTCGGGCTCCATCGAGACTTTTCGAGAGAAATCAGCCAGTTCTTCAAGAGTAGGAGGCAGGCCGGTCAAGTCGATACTGGCCCGACGAAGCCAATCGATTGGCAATGCAGGAGAAGATCGCACAAGCCCGTTATCTGCGAGCTTCTGGTCGATGAAAGCATCGATGGAATCCAAGTCACCTTGGATCTGTAGAGGCTTAAAAGACCAATGGTCCATGCGATCTTCCAGGACGGCTTTGTCCACTCCGTTCGGCCATGTCGCACCTTGCGCAATCCACTGGACCAGCAGATCAATCTCCCTGGACGAAAGTCGTTGGTTGCCAGGTGGCATGACTTCATCTTCATCGTCCGATGTGATGAGACGGATAAGGTGGCTGTTGGGGGCATCGTTTGGGATGATATCCGGTCCGAAGTTGTCACCCCCTTTCATGGCTAATTCACGAATGTCGAGCCTGAATCCTGATTCCTGCTTGTCACCGCTATGGCATTCGTAACAATGCTGTTCGAAGATGGGGCGAACGTCGCGCACGAAA
>JBIKLJ010000116.1:0-15725 GCA_044359895.1 Pirellula sp. | reverse complement strand
GCGTGCTCGGCAACAACGGAGTCGCGATTGGTGCAACCGAGGACGGAAAGCTAACTGCTTTGCCTGACAAATCAGGTTCATCCATCAACGGAGCCGTCAGCAGCGGAAACGCGAATGTTGAATTTCTGGGAGTGGGCGGCGCTGGGGAAGCTCAAACAGCTCTTTCGCGATCGACATGGGCTGCAGAAAACCAGTCTTCCAATGCCACGATCAATTCCGCTTCGGTCCAAGTGGGAGCATCCAACGCCTCGGGCCCAAACGCAGCGGCTACATCGCCTAACGAATTGAAGAACAAGCAAAGTATGGCTCGCTTCGAAAGCGAAAAGTACAACAGCATGACAAGCCTGTTTGCGTACGATCCAGATCCATTACGGAAAGCGTTGGATGGCTCGCCAGCGTTCAGTTTTACCAAGTACACCGCCAGCGAAGCCTGGACCTTCAATTCGGGAGCTGGAGGTGAGATCACGGCCACTCCGGATTCTTCAGAACCGGACGGCGTCGGGGTCTCCAACACCTCTTCCGGCCAGGCCGACGAATCCTTCAGTTACAACACGACCGAACAATATGTCAAGCAGTCGAGGAATGAGGGGCGACCAGGAATTCCAGGCCATCAACAATCCACGAACAATAGCCGATCCGCTCGTTATAGTATTGCAGCCAACACAACCCTAGACGGATCTGGAGAACCAAGCACGACGAATTCGGGCGATAGCCGAGTCATGGTTTCAGGCACCTATCATTCTAATTCGGGACCGATCGACGCGCTGGTAAACTCCACGCTGGATTTAGCAACGGGGATCGTAACGATTCAATCCACGATCGGCTTCAACACGATGGGAGAAGATGGGGAGTCAAGTAGTGGCACACTGAACGGAACCTATCAAACGCCGAATTGGGATGGCCGAAACAGTTACGAGCATCTTTTGGATGGCAGCCCTGATCCCAACCCTCCTGCTACAGCCTCCACGCAGCCTGCTGGGGTTGTGATACCCGCGCCACGAACGAAATCTTGGTCCGAGTGGGGCCTTGAGATGTTTGCAGGCAGCAAGGGAGATGCATTCGACCAAGGGGTGAATGTGCTGTCAGGGTTTGGGGACAATGTTACGTTTGGAATCTCTGCTAAGATGCGCGAGCTTCACGGCATGGACTATGTCGACAAAGACACCTGGGCATATTTTGCAGGTGACATGGCAGGAAACTTCATGCCAGGTCCAAGCGCGATTGCAAAGCCCGGGACAGCACTTTGGAAAGCGTACAACAAGTTCGATGACTTGGGTGATTGCGCTAGTACATTCACCAAGCTGGTTCACGGTGGTTGCTTTGTGGCGGGGACACAAGTCACGGTATCCGAACTTCCCTATTCCGCCTCACGAGAATCCACAATCTGGTCCGAAACCAATTGGCTAAATGACGAAGACAGTTCTTTCTCCCCTTCGCCCCTGTACTCAGGGGAGAAGGGGCCGGGGGATGAGGGGTTTGGAAGTGAGAAGTTTGAAGCTCGAAGTGTGAACCTCAAGTCTCAAGCCTCATCGCTCAAGCCTGCAAGACAAATCCCAATCGAGCAGGTTCCACTCGGAGCCCGAGTGCCAACCAAGAACCCGAAGCCATGGGAATACGACTATAACCTGCCCGATCCTGTGCAAACGGACTGGGCCAAAATCTCGATCACGATGCACCGCAAGGATGGTGGTGTTGTCGATGCTGAGTTGATTAGACCACGGTCGTGGATCGCCAAACACAGCATTATGGCTGGCAAACACTTGCTGATGAACATGGAAGAGTTGCAAGTCCACGGCTCAGCGTTGGTTACATCGATTGAAGACTGTCCCGAAATTGCTGACGGTGAAGGAAGCGTCGTAATAGCCAAGTTCCTTACAAAAGAAGTGAACACGATTGCACGTGTAGAGATTCGTAGAGTCGACGGCCAAATTGAGGTACTCGAAGGAACTACCATCCATCCCATCTGGTCGGTCGATCGTAATGATTGGGTCCAACTCAGTGAACTGCAAGAAGGCGAATGCCTACAAGCAGCCGAAGGGTTCGCGACTGTCGTATCCATAGCCATCGTGAACACCAGTGTTACCGTCTACAATATCGAAGTCCACGGTGAGCATGTGTACCAAGCGAGTGAGTTTGGGCTGCTTGTACATAACGCGTGTCCACACGTTGATGGAGGAATCGCTTCCGCACACAATGTTTTGCAGGGTGCCACCACCTTCCTCAAAACTGGTTATCGCGACATGGGCAAGGGCAGATTTCTGTCAGCGGATGGCTTGCGACAGATTCGATGGGGTAGTCACGAATTAAACCCTCTCGATATGCACATCCACTTTGAACATTATGACCTGCCGTGGGATATTGGAGGCAAAGTGATTGAAAGTACTTACACCTTAATTCGATAAAATCATGAAACAATTAGCAAGAATTGAACTACCCGACCAGCAAAAAGGCAAAGGTTCAACCCGCCATATTCGCAAAGACTTAAATGTCAGCGATATGGTGTGCTATTTGCGAACTGCCAAATCTAGCGACGATCAGTTTTACCTGTTCTACGAAGACGCGAACGGAAATGATCTCAACGATCTATGTTTTTTGAGTTTTGCGGAATTGTTATGGCAGGTCGCAAATGAGTTCACTTTTGATGTTGCGAAGATGCTACAGGCTGATGCAGCGCACAGATTTGGACAGTAGTTCCAGAGCAGGACCTCAAAGGGACACAGCAGCGGAGAAAAATCAAAGGGGTCAGGCCATATAGTGTTCGGCACGCAATTTGAAGCTTTCGATTTGCTTGAATTTTGAGTTGCGGACCTGCGGCAATGATAGCGTGCCACGAACTGTGCCATCCACCAAGCTAATCATCCACCAAGCTAATCCCGGAAGCTGCTGCTAGGCGGATTTATGCAGACTTTCCGGGAATTCTTGACGCACTAGGTCTTTAAAAATGGACTCCATGCATAGACTAGTATTCAATGCGAGAAAAAACGGCTCCGAGTTGGAGCTGCTAGCAGAATTGCGACTAAAATATCGATTCGACAACATCTCTGCATACCCCAATGCAAGTGATGCTTTAGGTCTCGTCTCCGTTGAATTGAGTGAGTCTAACCCGGTTTGGCCTATCGTTTTCAAAGCTTCACGGGGGTGGAATGCAATCGAGCAAATCACAACAAAGTTCACGCAGAGTGAGTTCAGAAACGCATCTCATTTGAATGTCGTAAGTAGCTGGCATTACAGTTACCCTATGCCTGACGATGACTCGGGCTATCTTGCAATCACTTACGATGCAAATTCAGGGTGTAGCAAATGCGGCATTGGTCTCCAACAAAAATCGCCATTTCGGATGAAAGGAGAACCAAAATGGGGCAGAAACCAAATCTTGCAATTGAACTGGGTCTTTGACGAGTTTTTTGTAACACCAGAAGCCTACGAGTCAGTATTCAAACCATTCGGTATTGAATCGCGTGAGGTCATTAATCACAAATCAGAAAGACCATTAGAATCGATTCTTCAGTTGGCTACAGATTCACTTCCAAATGTCCCGTTAGTAATTGATCGCCCTGTTGACGAGTATTGCTCCCAATGTGGCCAAGGAAAATTCAATATGCATAATAAAGGGTTCTTTCCTAAGCTTGAACGTAAAACTAATGGAAACATTGTGAGATCGTGTGAGTTCTTTGGTTCAGGTGGATCTGCATGGCGGGCCCTAATTGTTTCGGACAAGGTCTATCAAGCGATAAGTGCGTTCAATTTGAAGGGCATCAGATTCGTCCCGCTTGCAAGATGAAAAGCAGAGCAGGTCAATGGAGCCCAAATCAAAGGGTTCAGGCTTCTTTGATCGGGTTCCCTTTGATTGAGTGCTGTAGCCCGGTAGGGCGACATTTTCCTGCCGGCGGGGAAAAATCAAAGGGGTCAGGCCTAATAGTGTTCGGCACGCAATTTGAAAAGAATCAAAGGGGTCAGGCCTCTTTGATGGTAGCGTGGAGGTTTCTTTGGGTCGAAAGAATCAAAGGGGTCAGGCCTCTTTGATGGTAGCGTGGAGGTTTCTTTGGGTCAGCAAGTCGTTGAGACATCCGACTCGTCTACTTGTAGTGATCGCTCCTAAACATTGTTTCCGAGGCGAGAAAAATCAAAGGGGTCAGGCCTCTTTGATGGTAGCGTGGAGGTTTCTTTGGGTCAGCAAGCGTTGAGACATCCGACTCGTCTACTTGTAGTGATCGCTCCTGAACATTGTTTCCGAGGCGAAGAAACGCTGGAAGCAGACTTGCACTTCGAATCAAAGAGGCCTGACCCCTTTGATCTAACCTCTTTCAGCGAAGCGTCTCATGGGCAGCCTATCTGAAGTCAGTTGATAGTATCTGAAGAAGGCATCGTTGGCAGACAGGACTTTGCGCGTCACTGGATTGCTGTGCCTGTCCTTTTTTATTCGTTTTTATTCGTTTCTTTTTTATTCTGATCGAATTCATCGACCTGCGAAGGGAAAAGAATGGCGATGGAGGCTCAGTTTTCGCGAAATCGGTACCCAATGCCTCGCACGGTTTCGATCACTTCTGACTTTTCGCCGATTTTTTTCCGCAAGGCACGGATATGGACGTCAATGGTTCGCTCCAGAACCAGCGTGTCTTCCCCCAAGGCGGAATCGATCAGTTCCGATCGGTCGAACGCTCGGCCAGGCTGCCGAATCAACGTGTCCAGCAGCCGAAACTCGCTCTTGGTTAAGTCAATAATATCTTCGTCGACGGTAACGCGATACCGTCGGCGGTCGAGCGTGATTCCTAAGCGTGTGACCACATCCGTTTCGTCTCCGGTTATCTTGGACTTGCGACGCAGTAACGCTTTGATTCGTTCCAACAGAACTCGTATGCTGAAAGGCTTGGTGACGTAGTCGTCCGCACCTACGGAGAAGCCGATTAATTCATCCGATTCTTCGGATTTTGCAGTCAGCATGATGATGGTCGCGGTTGCAGTTTCAGGTTGCGCTCTTAGTCTGCGACAAACCTCTGTCCCGTCCATGACCGGGAGCATGACATCCAGCAAAATCAGATCGGGTAATCGCAATTGTGCTTGATTGAGTCCATCGCGACCGTCCGAGGATTTGAACACGTCGAAGCCAGCTTTCTCTAGGTTGTAAACCAAGATTTCTGAGATCGCTTGATCGTCTTCAACAACGAGAACTTTGGTCTTTGGCATAGGACATTCGTACGCTTAATGAGTTTAGCGATTCACATCGCCAGGTTTAAACTGCGGTGGTTGCTGGGCACTTTGGTTGCGTTCCAGGATTTGATGGTGACGGACAATGACTCCGTCCACCATGTAAATAATGTCTTCGGAAATACTGACGGCATGATCTGCGATCTGTTCGAGATGTCTCGAAGCAGAAAAGCAATGCATGGCGGCTCCAATTTGCGTGGAGTCGCGCGACATCAGTGAATTCAGGATTTCAATCACTTCGACATTCTTGGCATCGACCAAGTCGTCCTCTTTAATCACTTGGTGCGCAGCCTCCGTGTTGCGTTGCACAAAAGCGTCCAGGCTTCGTCGAACCATCGAGGTCGTCATCAAGGCCATCTGCTTAATCCCTGGGGGAATCGGAAATTCGGGGTGCGAGCAGAGACTGTCTGCCCGCTGTGCAATGTTGCACGCCAAGTCCGCAATGCGTTCCAGGTCGTTGTTGATCTTCATCATGGTGGTGATTCGCCGAAGATCCGCAGCCACCGGCTGGTGCAACGCGAGCATCTTCAAGCAATCGTCTTCAATTCGAACCTCGCTGCGATCGATCGCCGTGTCGCGATCAATCACTTCTGCTGCCAAGGCTCCGCGACGCTCCATCAGGGACTGAACGGCAGCCCCAATCATCTCCTCAACACTTCCTGAAAGCTTGAGTAAAGAATTGTGTGCATCGTTCAAGTCCTGGCTCAAATGGAGCGACATATCGTTGGTTTCCTGAAGATACAGTATCCGGAGATTGTGAAGAAAAAATGAATATAACGTGAAGACCGTATTGTTGTAGCTAAGAGTTCGCAACCGCCCCAAAGTATTTATGCACGAATTCGCGAGGGTCGGAAGCCTTGGCGTATTCAACCAAAGCGTACAGTTTCTTCTGGTCTCTCAGCAGTTTTTCACTGCGGTCATTTTGATTTGCCAGCGAATCGGGGAGGGGGCCGGCGATCTCGAGATGGCCCAGATCCAGCTCGTCCTGGATCACTCCGTACCGCTGCAGCATGGACAGCACGGTCTCCAGCCTTCGATCCCGTTTGTTGCGAGCGCACAGCTTTTCCCGAAGCCATTCGATTCCAAACGAACGGACAGAATCTCCATCATGGACCAGCAGATCGTAGGTGCGTTGATAGAAATCAGCGTCCGGGTTGCTCCAGCCGAGAAACTCGACTTGGGTGTTGAGGTCGCGCTGATCGTACATCAGGATGCACTCCGACGGCAGACCGTCGCGTCCCGCACGCCCAATCTCTTGATAGTAAGACTCCATGGAGCCGGGGACCTCTGCATGCAAAACGTACCGAATGTCCTCCTTGTCGATCCCCATTCCGAACGCGTTGGTGGCTAGCACCAGCGGCGACCGATTCCGCATGAAGTCGTCTTGGATGCGCTTGCGATCTTGTCGAGACAGATCGCCGTGATAACAAACATGAGGAATGTTGAGGGCCCGGAGCCTGCCACTCATTTCTTCCAAATATCGAATCAAGGTAAAGTAAACGACACCGCTTTGGTTGGGCCAACGCTGAACCACTTGTTCCATCAAGGCCGTTTTCTCGTCCGTCCCCCAAACCTCCTCGATCGACAATGCCAGATTGGGGCGTTGGATGCCTTCGTGGTAAAGTTTGCATTGATCCGCTCCGTCGCCAAACTCGGCGATACCAAGCTGCCGAATGATATCCAGCTGAACATCGCGAGTTGCCGTGGCGGTCAATGCGATGGTGGTTGGTATGCCAAGCGATTGACGAAACTCGCCAACACGCGTGTAATCGGGTCGGAAGTCATGTCCCCATTCGCTGATGCAGTGAGCCTCATCTACCGCCAACAGGACGATCTCACGCTGGTCGATGACCGATACGAATTCCTCTTTGCGAAAGCGTTCGGGCGTCACATACAGTAAGCAGAACTCACCGGAGGCGATCTGTTTGTAACGTCGATTCCGTTCTTGGCGATCCAAGGAGGAGTTGACGAAGGTGGCTTCAATTCCTTTCCTTTGGAGCGTGTCGACTTGATCTTTCATCAGAGCGACCAGCGGCGACAGCACCAAGGTCAATGGCACTTTGGTGTTGTGACGCTTTGCCGTCTTTGCCGCCGCAGAGTAACGCTGGGCGTGCACCAATGCGGGGATTTGGAAGCAGAGCGATTTTCCACCTCCGGTGGGCATGATGACAAGACTGTCGCGACCCTCCATGGTCCTTTCGATAATCTTCTGTTGAGAACCTCGGAATTCGGAATAACCGAAACGTCTCTTCAGGACCTCGAACGCTTCGTCGAGAGAACAACTGGACAAGTTCGCTACGCCTCAATTTTAGAGCCGAGGAGCTTTGCAAATTTGGCAATCCAAGCTGGGTGTGCTGGCCATGCGGGGGCCGTGACCAAATTTCCGTCGACGTGCGCTGAATCCATACCGGCAGCAGGTTCAACGTACTTGCCGCCCGTTCCCGTGACTTCAAATCGGACTGCCGGATAGCAGCTGCAATGCCTGCCGACCAACACACCTGCCGCAGCGAGAATTTGCGGCCCGTGGCAGATGGCTGCGATCGGCTTGTTCGATTCCGCGAAGGACCGCACCAATTCCAGAACGCGATCGTTCAATCGCAGATATTCAGGAGCTCGCCCCCCGGGCAGAACCAGTGCGTCGTAGTCCGAGGCATTCGTGGTCGCGAAATCAGCATTGATGGCGAAGCGGTGCCCTGGCTTTTCGCTATAGGTTTGGTGCCCTTCGAAATCATGGATTGCGGTCAGGATCGAGTCCCCTTTTTTCTTGTCCGGACAGACCGCATGGCATTCATGGCCGATCATCAACAACATTTGAAAGGGGACCATGATTTCATAGTCTTCGACAAAATCCCCGACGATAAACAAAACCTTCTTTGCCATAAAACCACGTGTGACCTTGAAAAAAATAGGGTTAGGCATTGCAGACGGTGCCTAGAACCGATTGATGCGGACCGCGAATCCCATGCGAATCAATTGGAAACAGGCAGTATAACCGTGTTTGCACGTTTGTTGAGGGACAACCAGCGGCTCCACTCGATTCTATCGAAGGAAGCAAGTACGATAGGAATTCTTGATTTTTAGCCCTTTTGATGCCGGTTTCGCACGCTGTCCCCTATGAATCCATGATTTCAATTGTCATTCCGCTCTTGAACGAGCAAGACTCGTTGGCCGAACTGGTGCGGCGTATCGAAACGTCGGTCGCATCGGCAAACTTGGGTCCCTTTGAAATCCTCTTGGTTGACGACGGCTCCACGGACGGATCTTGGAAAGCGATTCAGCAGATCTGCTCCACCCATGCTTTTACCAAGGGAGTTCGCTTTCGTCGCAACTTTGGGAAAGCGGCTGCGCTGGCTGCCGGCTTCTCCATGGCGAAAGGATCGATCGTGATCACCATGGACGCGGATCTGCAAGATGACCCGAATGAATTGAAACCGCTGATCGATAAACTACACAGCGGCTTTGATGTCGTCAGCGGATGGAAGCAAACTAGGCATGACCCTTGGCATAAACGTTGGCCGTCGCTTGTGTTCAACGGCATTTTGCGTCGATTCACCCGAATGGATCTGCATGATTTCAATTGTGGACTGAAAGCCTATCGCGCCGAAGTGCTCCGCGAAGTCACGTTGTATGGCGAGATGCATCGTTTCATCCCCGTTTTAGCGGCGGCCCGAGGTTTTCGCGTCGCGGAGATTGCCGTCAAGCATCACGCTCGCCAGCATGGTGTTTCCAAGTACGGGACGTCGCGAATCCTAAAAGGTTTCCTGGATCTTGGCACGGTGGTTTTCCTGACTCGATTCCGTTACCGACCTCAGCATCTGCTGGGAGGGCTTGGTATCGTCGCGTGTGGACTTGGCAGTCTGCTTTTGTTCGTTTTATTGTCTGCGTGGGTGATTACACGTTGCGTTCCAGGCATGGACCCAATCCACTTGCACGAACGAGCACTTTTTTACATGGCCATCTTTTTGTTTCTAGCCGGCTTACAGCTCCTGGGTACGGGCCTGCTGGCTGAACTGGTGGTCGCAAACTCCGGTTGCAAAACTTCCAATTTCTCCATCTCCGAACAGACCGATGATCATGAACAGCGAGCGTGATTCGAATAACGCCTGGACCACTCGAGAGATCGGCTGGTTATTGATCGCCATTGCGACCGCAATTCAAATTGCGAGGGTCGTTGGAATGACGGCAGCCCACGGCGAGCTCCCGTTCTTAAGTGCCAATGATCGATCGCGATGGTCCGCCATGGCCGCTCTTACCGAAGAAGGTATCTGGGAAATCGATCGGGTGATCGAGATTCTGGATAGCAAAGGCAAATCCAAGATTTGGAACACCATCGATATGGTTCGCCATACCGGGGCGGATGGACGCGAACATTTTTACTCAAGCAAGCCACCGCTGCTGACGGCCATGTACGCGGTGGTCGCAAAATCGGTTTCGTTCGTGACAGGTAAAAAGCTAACCGAAGAACCATTCTTGATTGGCCGAACCGTGCTGTTGATTGTGAATGTTCTGCCGTTGTTCATTTGGTGGCTGTGGTACCATCGATGGTTGGAGAACCATGTTGCAGACGCTTGGTCGCGATTCATGATGCTGAACATGGGATTGTGGGGAACCTTCTTAACGACCTTTGCGGCCACGCTGAATAATCATTTGCATGCGGCTTTATTGTTTGCATGGAGCTTGGCTATTCTTTGGGGAATCATTCGCAAGGCTCAAGCAGGGCAAAGTCAGTCGTGGTGGACTTGGATAGGCTGCGGCATGCTGACCGGACTGACCGTCGCGTGCGAACTGCCGGCTTTGTCCTGGGCGGCCGTTGCGGGGGCGATTCTCTTGATGATCGATTGGAAGAAATTTCTTATCGGATATGGCTTTGGAACCGCCAGCATCGCGGTAGCGTTCTTGGGAACAAACTATTGGGCTCATCAAGACTGGAGACCTCCCTACTCGCATCGTGGGGTGGGTCAGCCGATCGCTTCTATCGCCAGGACGGGTGACGAAACGCAACCTGCTATCGCGAGCGTTATCGAACAGGCCAACCAAAATGGCTATTCGATGTCCGAAGCTAGCCAAATCATCCCAGCTCGGCTGACCGACGTTCTTCAATGTATCGACCAGGACAACGGGCAACGGGTCGCGATCCAGCTTGGCTCGGATTCAAAAACATGGGCGATCTACCGTTGGGATGATTGGTACGATTTTCCGAAATCGTATTGGCTGCCAGGAAACAAGAAAGGGGTGGATTTGGGTGAAAAAGATCGCGTTGCCTACTTGGTCCACTTTTTGATCGGGCACCACGGGATTTATTCCCTAACACCCTTTTGGCTATTGAGTATCTTCGGCGCAATTCTTTGCTTCAAGCAAAAACAGAGCGATTCGCCATTCACTGGCATTCGCAAGTTTGCGTTATCGGATCACGGCATGACGACCGCGTTTCTCCTGATGACTTTATCTTGTTATGTTTTCTATGTGTCGCGGTCGGTGGAAGACCGGAACTACGGCGGCGTTTGCAGCGGATTCCGATGGTCGTTTTGGTTGATCCCAGCTTGGCTTTGGCTGTGCGTGCCGGCCGTTCAGCTCGCCGCGAGATCGGTTCGAGCCAGGTGGATCGTCGGCGGGTTATTGGTCGTGAGTGTTTTTTCGAGCACCATCCCATGGCCCAATCCGTGGACTCATCCGTGGCCGTATCGCGTTGAACTTTGGATGGCCCCTGTGGTTGAGCCAGCCAACACCAACAATATTCCCGTCACCAAGTAATCCGAAAAGTTGACTTTCGGCCGCGTTGGATTCCTGCTGACGAGAACCTTACGAAGCGAACGATCAACGGGTTAGAATCAAGTAAGTCTGACGTGAAGAAACAAGAATCATGGATAAATCGATACGAGTGTTTGAGAGTTTTGAACAAGCAGAACTTGCCGAGCGAGCCGACGATGAGCAGCTAAGCTATCAAGATCGATTTAGAAACTTCATGCAACTAATGGCACCCTACTATGCAGCTTCCCCAGGATTTCAAAGAGTTTATCGAGTTGATGATCTCTACGAACGTTCGGTTTGTGATGATTGGGGGTTACGCTTACAACCTCTATCGGAACCCGCGAGCGACGGGTGACATCGATTTTTTCGTCGCAATCTCTGACGCCAACGAGCAACTTCTTAGGAAGTCGTTGATCGATTTTGGGTTTGGTGCTTCACTACCCGACGCGACGATTCCGCTTCTGGTGATGGGGAAGATATTAATGCTGGGGCGTCCTCCCTTACGAATCGACATCTTAACTAGAATTGACGGCGTCTCCTTCGAGGAAGTCGAAAAGACCTGTTTGTTCATCGAACTGGATGGATTGCGTATCCCCGTCATTTCGCCACAAATGCTGTTGCGAAACAAGGAATCAACTGGGCGACCGAAAGACGCCGTAGACGCGACAGAATTGCGTCGCATGTTTAAAGAACGCCAGTGAAACCAAGGTCAAACCGTTGAACAAACAGGAACCCAGCTGTTGGCCTACTGTTGAACGCTCGACTATTAGCGTCATGTCCACAATCTGATTAAAGATAGATGCTTGATTTCGAGATGAAGAGAAATCGCTTCTGTCGAACGAGTCTGTAACGAGTGATCTTCGGTTAAAAGAAGCCGGCAAGTCCGATAGGGTTTGTGGCCCCACTTGATTTGCCACTTGACTCGTACATAGCTGCTCGCCTACAGACGTACGGCCATCTCTTGGATCTTCTTGGTCGCGATGCCGATGGGCCTATCCAGCGGGATGCCCGCGCACGCTAGGATCGTGGTAAGCAAATCCCCTTGATTGCCTTTGGTATCTGGAAGGAAACGTCCTGAGTTGATCGTGCCACCTCCTTTGCCTGCGAGGATAAAAGGGAGGTTTTCGCGGGAGTGCTTGTCTCCGTCTTCGAGTCCGGATCCCCACATCATGATACAGTTGTCGAGCAGGCTGCCGTCGCCTTCACGGAGGTTGGCCATCTTCTTCACCATGTAGGCGAACTGAGCGATGTTGAACGCAGTGATCGCGGCGACCTTCGCAACCGGCTCGGGTTTGTTTTCGTGATGGGTTTGGGAGTGATGCTCGTCATTGAAACCGAGCTCGGGATAGGAAACGCCATTCGGCGTAGAGCCGATGTAGGTACTGACACGAGTCGTGTCGGATTGGAAGGCAAGCACGTTGAGATCGCACATGACCTGCATGTATTCGCTGCGCTTGTCACCCAACGGGATCTTGATTTCAATCCGCGGCGAATCGGAAGCATTGCGCTTGCTCGAAGCAACCCCAGCCTTCTCCATCGCAGCCTCTTTTTGGCGATACTCGATGGCGGCGATGCGACGCTCCACGGCGCGCACACTGTCGAGGTATTCATCCAGCTTGTGCTGGTCGTCCTTCGAGAGTTTCCGACGCAGGTCTTTGGCTCCATCGAGCACGAGGTCGAGCATCTGTCGATCAAGTGGGTCCACTTCGTCAAGCTGTCCAGGTTGGTCCGTTTTTCCAAAAAGCCTATTGAGCACACTGCGAGGATTTGTCTCGGCAGGGACGGTCTGCGTCGGCGACCGGAAGCTGCAGTGCGTGTAATATCCTTCGTTCAACCCCTCCTGATTCTCCTTGTGCGTCTGTGGCATCGTGGCCAGCTCCAGTGAGGGTAACGAGGTGAAGCCGCCCACATAGTTGGCCGCGATCTGATCCGCGGAAATTGCAATGTTGATCTGGCTCCGCGTGTCTGCATCCGGGAGTTGCGCCGTGAGCCAGGTCGAGAGTTCCAACGCATGCGGCGCTCCATCGAAAGGCGCAATCGGAACGCCCGAGATGCCCTTCATGAGCAGGCATTGGTCGAGCACAGGCTTCAGCGATTCCAAAGCAGGCGGAGGCGAAGTCAAAAAACTCTCGGCATTCGCGGGCCAAAACTGATCCGGAATGACGCCGTGCGGCATATACATGAAGCCAAGGCGCACCGGTGGTGCGACCAACTTGCCCTTGCCTGCATCGGCCCAGCCCATGGTTTCTAAGAGCGGCAGCGAGAGGGTAGCGCCGAGTCCTTTCAAACAGGTACGACGATCGATACGGAGTTTATTGACCATTGGACGTCAGGGCCTCGGGTTCATGGATGCTGCGATTAACGAACGGATAACTGGTGACGATCTCGGAAATGAGCGTCTGCATGCGGTAGCCATCCTTCGCGATGACTTCCATCAATTGATCGACCACGATCTCGTCGTAGCCTTCGAGCTGGCGACACAGGGCATAAGCCAGTAGCTTCCGGGTGAGGTTCCGAGCCAATTCGTCCTTCCGCGCTGCGATGATCGCTTTCAGTTCGCGAGGATTTGAGAATCGCTTTTCGCCTGGCAACTCGCCCGCAGCGTCGATTGGTCCGCCGGAATCGTCCTGATCTCGCCAACGCCCTATGGCGTCGAAGTTCTCTAAACCAAAGCCGATCGGATCGAGAATCTTGTGGCAGTTCGCGCAAACAACGTTCGTACGATGTAGCTCAGTGCGCTGCCGCAGAGTTAAATTTTCCACGGCTTGCTTGTCCTGCTTTTCCAATGGCGGAACATTCGGCGGCGCTGGCGGAACGCGTTCGCCGAGAACCTGTTCAAGCACCCACACGCCGCGCTTGACGGGGCTGGTGCGATTCGGGAACGAAGTCGTCGCAAGAATACCCGGCATGCCCAGGATACCTCCGCGGTTCGCATCTTCTATCTTGACCTTCCGCATCTCTGGTCCAGTGACTGTTTTCTCCAGCCCATACAGCGTGGCGAGAGTGCCGTTGAGGAAGGTGTAATCGCTGTCCACGAAACCGATCACGCTGCGGTTTTCGCGGATCATGCTGTCGAAGAACAACCGTGCCTCATCAACCATCGCTGCGCGCATCTCGGTGGTCATTTGCGGAAACATGGCAGAATCGAAGGTCTTGTTCTCGAACCCCATTAGCCCGAGCCACTGAGCGCCGAAGCCGTCGAACAACGCCCGCGAACGCGGATCGGCGAGCAGTCGCTTCACCTGTTTTTGGAGCGTTGCAGGCTCATGAAGGGTGCCGCTGTCGGCGAGCGCGGATAGTTCCGCATCGGGCGTTGTCGCCCAGAGCAGATACGACAAGCGCGAAGCGAGTTGATAGTCATCGAGCGGTGCGATTGTCTGCCCCGGCGTGACCTCTGCTGTGGGCGTGATGAACAGGAACTGTGGGGATACCAAGACCGCCTTGAGCATTAAGCGAAGCGACGCTCGGTAGTCGAGTTCGTTAGCCTGAGCCAGATCGAAGACTCCGAGCAGCACGTCCAGTTCCGCTTCGGATGCGGGTCGGCGAAAGGCTTGCCGAGTCAGCGAACGCGCGGCTGTTTTCGCCGCCGCGCGGAGGTCCTCGCCGGGTCCTGGCGTTTCACCGAAGAATCGATTTGGTATCTCATTCGGCAACGCATCTTTCGATGGAAAAATCCGATTCAGCACCTCATTGGCGATGCCTAAATACTTTTCGGATTGAAGTGGCGACAGTGTATTCAAATACCCCTCGCCGAATACTTCGTCTGGCAAATCCGCCGCGACCGACGGCTCCACTCCAAAGAGATCCCGCAGCGTGTTACCGTATTCCATCTTGGTCAGTCGACGGATCACAAAAGCCCCCGGGTCCTTTGGGCTGAGATACTTGATCGTCTCCATCCAGTCTACGAACATCTGCCGCTCTTCCTCAGTCGGCTGCTTTTCTGCATCGTTAGGGGGCATGGCGTGAGCTTTGATATTGGCCAGCGCTTGCTTCCATGCCTTGGCCGAAGAGGCGACTCCGGGAGCCGTCAGCGTTGGGGCAAAGTTGATGCCACCCTCCATTCTGTAAATCCCGTGGCAATCCGTGCAGTAGTTCTTGAAAAAGGGCGCAACACGATCCTCGAAGACCTTCTTCGTCTCCGCCTGCCGCTCCGCGAAATTTTTCTCTTCCGCTGGCGAAGTCGCCGCTACAGGCAGGGCCAACGCAAAACCTAGTAGGATCAGGACCAATAGACCATGGCGAAGGGTCTCGGAGGTACGGACATTGAATGGCTTCTTGGAAGCTGCGATACCGCTGCTCATGCCGGTGCGGAAGTCGTGTCGAGAGATAGGGCAGAACGGGTTCAAGGATTGCGACCTTGGTTGGTTAGCGGAGTGCTTATTCTTGGAATGGGGCCACGGTTCATGGGATTGCGGCGGCAGATGGGGTGGGATTCTTTTATGATAGCAACTCGGCTTGTCTTAGTCTTCTTTTGAATTTCAGATTCCAGGCCAAGTCACTTTTCCGATGTGTGGCACAGTTTGTTGTGAAATTCTCATTCTAATCGAATCGCGTGCGTTTTTCATTTGGTATGCTGACAATGCTTTTGCGGTTTCGCTTCTGCCCTCCATACCTTCGATTCTGTTTTCCATGCGACATTTGCGAACCATCCATCTTGTCTTGGGACTGTTGATTGCCGTTTTGATCGCGAAAGATGTGCGATCCGATGCGTTCTCTAAACTTCAACTAAAGAAGCTCGAAGCAGTGCATCGTGCCGTGGAAGCATTGCGAAC
>JBIKLJ010000115.1:0-15730 GCA_044359895.1 Pirellula sp. | reverse complement strand
GATAACGTGCACGCTCATTACCACCAAAGCTACTTTCGCGAACCTCGATGACATACCGACCATCGGCGGGCGCGACCATGGAACAGAGGCAATCCTGCTGCAAGAAGACTGAGTCGTCGCTGGCTGCTAATTCAAAACGCTTTGCATCGTAGACAGCTACGTAGGGGTCAAAGAAATCATACAGGTAAGAATGGCGAAGACCTTCCAGCTCGACATTCAACAATTGCCCCTGTTTCAATTCGACTGAGAAGTAATCCACATCTTCGTTGAGCACGACTCCATCGACCGTCGAGTTGTAAGGAATTGCCTGAGCTGCAGCGAATTCGCTGTTTGGTTCGACTTCGCCTACAGAAGGTAACGCGGAGACGTTCAGCAAACGTATATTGCTGAGCCCCGTGTTGGTTACGACTCGGAACGGGTGCAAATCACAGGTTACATCCGCCGAAGCAGCGACAGTTACCTTGATGTTATTGTCGTCGACTTTCGTAATGTTGGAGGCTGTCAGCCCTGGCGAGAAAAACACCAACGAGTGAGCATCGCCAAGTCGGGCGCCCGAGATCGTGATCTCCGCAGAAGTTCCGCGTTGAATACCCGAAAGCGACATGGAAACCGCTTCAGGGGCCGCAGCTATTGCATCGCTGTAGCGCAGCGTCAACAAAGCAAAGAAGCACGTTGCGGTAACACAAAACAGTTTGGTACGCATTAAGAAATTCCGGTGTTGCATAAACAGTTCTTACAAAAGCAAGGCAAAAGACAGGCGGGAGCTTGATTGCCTGGGAGGCAACCGGGGCAATCGAGGCGATGCCTCGATTTGCAAAAACGGTTCAAAACGGAGCTGGCGTACTAGGCCAAGATATCTTGGATGACCTTACCGCCGTCGCAAATTTCGATAGGGCGGTCACCGGGGGACATGAGTTCTTTATCCGCTACGATCCCGAGAAGCTGATACATGGTTGTAGCTAGATCTTCAGGCGAAACGGGATCAAATTCAGGTTCGGTTGCGGTCGCATCGGAAGCGCCGTATACCAACCCACCCTTAACGCCACCGCCAGCCAGCATCACCGAGAAAACCTTGGGCCAGTGATCTCGCCCAGCCTCGTTATTGATTTTCGGAGTCCGACCGAATTCGCTGCTGACCATAACCAGGGTCTTCGACAACAAACCTCTCGACTCCAAATCTTCAATCAGAGCTGCCAAGGCTTGATCCAATGGTGGCATATCCCGACGCATTCCCGCCGAGATCTGGTTGTGCATGTCCCAGCCGCCGTAGGTTACCGTTACGAAGCGAACGCCAGACTCAACCAAGCGGCGAGCCATCAGCAATCGCTGTCCAGCTGCGTTGCGTCCATATCGGTCGCGCATTGCAGCGTCCTCCGCTTCGATGTTGAAAGCTTCTCGCGCCTTGTCACTGCTGATCAACGAATAGGCTCGTTGGTAGAACGTGTCCATGGCCGCGATATTGTCCGACTTTTGCTTCTCCGCAAAGTACGAATTGACCGCATCCAAAGCAGAACGGCGGCGCTGGAATCGGGCGGCATCCACCCCGTTGGTAAGGTTCAAGTCTTGAACTCGGAAGCCCGCATTGGCTGGATCCGCACCCAAACTGAATGGGCCATAAGAAGAGCTTAGATACCCCGTGCCCGCAAACTCATTCGCGGTGCTTGGAACCGCTACGTAAGGAGGCAAGTCGTTTCGAGGGCCGTATTCATGACTGACCACGGAACCAAAGCTAGGGAAAATAAGAGCTGGGGACGGCTTGTACCCCGTGAACATATTGTGCGTTCCACGCTCGTGAGCGGCCTCCCCGTGTGACATGGCTCGAAGAATCGTCAATCGATCGGAGATGCCAGCGAGGCGCGGGACTGTTTCCGAAAAAATATCCCCTGTCTTGGTCTTGATCGGCTTTAGTTCGCCCCGATATTCCAAGGGGCTGTAGGGCTTGGGATCAAAGGTTTCTTGATGAGCGATCCCACCCGGAAGATAAATATGGATGACGCTTTCAGCCTTCGCTTCCATAAAGTCATACTGCTTTTGGTCTGCCAAAGCACGTTGACGAAATAAATCGCCCATCGTTAACCCGAGACCACCAAACGCACCGACCGTCATAAATCCGCGTCGACCAAGTGGGTTACCTAGACATCTCATGCGTACGTTCTCCATGAACTGGAATCAAAAAAGGTTCTTGATGTTGTGATGGCTGACGCCCCGTTAGGGATGCCAAACCGATTTGGGAGGGATTTTTTGGCACTTGCCAGCAGGGATAACCTGACCTGGGTGTGCCGAGTGGTATACAAGAGTATAATGCCGATCGAGGCTCGTTTGTACCCGGAAACCAAACCAAAAGACTCTGTTTTTTCCTCATTCCCATCCGTGTTGAGCCTGAAAAAGGAATTGCATGTTGTCATTTCGATTGGATCCGTCGTCAAAAAAGCCACAATCAAGCACGTCCTCGCCGGTTTCACGCGCCAAGTTTCTGCCAAGGAACCAAAGCGAAATCGTTGACCGACGCCGTCTGCTGGTGGCCGGAGCTGCGTTGGCAACTTCGATTATGCTTCCTATCAGCAGAATTCATGCCAAGCCAGTGGCATCGGCTCGCCTTGCGGACTTCAAATCGCCTCGTTTTGGGTTGGTGACCTACTTGTGGGGCAAGGATATGGAGTTCCCAGCTTTGCTCGAGGCCTGTGAATATGCAGGCATGGCTGGTGTCGAGCTTCGCACGGAGCATAAGCATGGCGTTGAACCCAGCCTTTCCGATCTTCAACGCAAAGAGGTTCGAAAACAGTTTGATCGTAGCGGTATCACTTTGGTTGGTTATGGATCCAATTGCGAATTTCATTCGCCAAAGCCTGAAGTTCTTGCGGCCAACATCAAACTCTGTAAGGACTACATTCATCTGATGCACGATTGTGGTGGATCAGGGGTCAAAGTGAAGCCCAATGCATTCGCCCCCGATGTTCCGCGAGCCAAGACAATCGAACAGATCGGGAATGCTCTGAACGAGCTTGCCCAGTACGGGGAAGGATATGGTCAACAAATCCGTTTGGAAGTGCACGGTCAAGGAACAAGTGAATTGAGTGTCGTTCGAGACATCTTCCAGGTTGCCACTCACCCCAATGCTACCGTGTGTTGGAACAGCAACAACGAGGACCTGGCACCACCAGGGCTTGAAGACAATTTCAATATGGTTCGGGCTCGGTTTGGAGATACTTTGCATCTTCGCGAACTAAATCTTAATGATTACCCCTATCAGGACTTAATCAAGCTTTTGGTCAAAACAGAGTACACTGGCTGGGTATTGATGGAGGCCAGAACCGATCCAAAAAATAAACCGGAAGCGATGAAGGAACAGCGAGCGATTTTCGATTCGATGGTACAACTTGCGATCAAGGCGAACCCCATCTCCAACGCAACACCATCCAAGTAGCTATCGAAACCCGCAATGAATCAACGCAAAGCCGCTTTGGCCTTCATCCTTGTCACCATCATTTTAGATGTGTTGTCCTTGGGTCTGATCATCCCTGTCGGGGCCAAACTGATCAAGCAACTCGTCAACGGCGACGAATCGACTGCGGCTTGGTACGTTGGCTTGTTCGGAACAACCTGGGCTTTCATGCAGTTTTTTTCCTCGCCCATCATGGGGGCGTTGTCGGATCGATTTGGGCGTCGCCCGGTTCTGTTGATCTCCGCCTTCGGTTTAGGATTGGACTATATTCTTCTTGCCTTAGCCCCCAATCTTGCTTGGCTGTTTGTGGGAAGAATCATCACTGGGATTACGGCAGCCAGTTTTTCGACCGCTCAAGCTTACATGGCAGATGTGACTGAACCCGAAAACAGATCGGCAGCGTACGGTCTTTTCGGAGCAGCTTTCGGCCTGGGATTCATCTTGGGGCCCGCCTTGGGTGGATGGTTGATGGACTTTGACTTGCGTCTTCCCTTTTGGATTTCTGCTGGCCTTACGCTGACGAATGCGTTTTATGGCTACTTCGTATTGCCGGAATCACTACCACCCGACAAACGCAGCAAGTTCACGTGGGCGAAGGCAAATCCGCTTGGCTCGCTCAAACTGCTCCTGTCCAAAAGAGGCTTGTTGCCAATGGCCTTAACTCTTTTCCTGTATCAGTTGTCCCATCAGGTCTTTCAAAACGTGTTTGTGCTCTATACCGATGTACGATTCCATTGGTCCGGAGCAGCCGTGGGTGGAACGCTCGCTACCGTAGGCATTTTGAACTTCATCGTCCAAGGTGGTTTGATTCGACCGTTCAACAAACGGTTCGGCGAGCGAATATTAGTTTTCGTAGGTCTTATGGGCGGAATTGCTGGTTTCACTTTTTATGGAATTGTGGATAACGGCAGCGCGTTTTTCGCGAGCACGCTGCTGTTTGCCTTCATGGGATTTTTCAACGCGTCCATTCAAGGTGTCATGTCGAAGCAACTTGGCCCCAGAGAACAAGGACAACTGTCCGGAGCCAACAGTTCACTCAATGGAATCTCCGGGATGATTGGCCCCTACTTGTTCACGACCATCTTTGCCATGACGATCAAACCTGACTCACCGAACTATTGGCCAGGTGCCCCTTTCTTCTTGGCCGCAGCGATCTTGTCGCTGGCATTGGTACTCGCCGCGATTTATGTTCCCAAGAGACCCAAGTCAGTCGTTGCTGGATAATTGCGTCCCAACAGCAACGACTTGCTCTTTCGTCTTGCCAACGATCATCGAAGTTCTTATTGGCTGTCCTTGGGTGACTTGAGTGTTTGCTGGTGGAATGTCGGCAGCAAACCAAGCCGATTCTGCCGGCAACGCGTTACCGCCATCCCAGCGGACTTCCCACCATTGGTACGCCTGTGACTTCGATACAACAAAATCACAGGGAGCGTAATGGATCAATTTCCCAAAGATTCGTTGGGGTGCGGTTAGGATTCGTTGGTCGCAACGAAGCGACAATGCTCGCCACGCACTCAGTTCCACCGACTTGTTCACGCAAGCAACATGCCATCCTACTAGACGTTCCTCCATTGCAATGTCCAGCAGTTCCATGCTAGCGCTCCAACGAGGATTGATCTCTAGCAAGGCCATGGATTCCTGATTCATGATGAAGTCAGCTTGCCACAGCCCCAGAATTCGAGCCTCGCTTCCAACATGTTGACCAAACGATCGCAATCGAGCCAAAGATGTTTCTGACAATTGGCAGGGACCAATCGAGCCGCGATAGGTGTACTTTGGCATGAAGCTCTGCGTATCTTGGAAGCCACTTTCGGCGCCCCCAAGTAAGATTGTTCCAAAATCGCTCGTCAAAAAAGTAACGCCGACCCCCGTCCCCTGCTGCTTCTGCTGAAGGTAATAGTTCTGCGAGTCGACGGAAAGATGCTGACGTGATGTTGCGTTGTCGATGGGCCAGTCATGAACCCCCTGTCCACCAACACTCTGGTACGATTTAAGAACCCACCGCGAAAGAGAATCCATCGTGGGGTCTTGCACCATGGAAGCATCGGCCATGGCAATGCTTTCGGGCCAAACGATGTCCGATTCATGCGCCCAAAGTCGCCAATTCTGGATGTCTCGCATCGCAAGTATCGAATCAATCGCTTCGCACGAACGGCCAGTCCGACGAAAGTAATCGTAGAGCCGCAAGGATTGATGCTCCATGCCGCCGGTGATCAAAACAGGCCCACTGGTCGGTTGATCCACGAGCCAATCAAGCCAAGCGGGATCAGCCATTGAATGATAACGGCAACCTAAACTGGTCAGATCTCGATCCCCGCAAAAATCCACAACGATTGGCCGATACCCAGCTCGGACGGCACATTCTGCGGCAGCCCGAGCGCTAAAGCCCAAAACCACAATTGGATAGCCATCGATTTCGGAATCCTGCGTTGGAACTTGGTACTGGGAATCGTTCATTTCCGGACGTTGCAATCCTCCTAAGTATCCGGCTTTCGCAAATCCGCATGTTCATTGCTGGCATACTCAACCGCCCTCGCGAATTTGAAAACCGGGTTTAATGGTGCGAATCAGTCTAGCAACCGCTGGACCGAAATCGATAGCATCCAGCAGGGAAAAGAAGTCTTTGCGGGAGAACCGCGTCAACTCAAGGATGAGCCGGATGAAACCTCAACGCGGGCAGCAAGCCTCGAAAAGCCAATTTGCTGGCCTCCTTTTCTTTTCGTTGATGGTCGTTGCCTTAGGTTGCAAGGGATCGCAACTAGGAACCCGTCGCTGGGGCGGAAGCGATTACGGCCAAGGATCTGAAGATCGTCAAAAGGCTCGCGCCGTTTATTTCGATCCCTATCCTCTCAACGATATCGGTCCAGAAGTGGTGGGTGGACGCCCTCGAGGCTTCATGAATCCACTGCCCGAAGCGAACCGAAACGAACTCAAGGATCCCATTTCAAATCCTTGGCAAGGCTACGGCCGGTAACTCGCCAAATTGATTTGGGCTCACGCTCTCCCTCGTTGAAATCTCCGCTTCTTAACGTAGTCTGAAAACACCGATTCTTTCGACGTGTCGAGATGCAAGAATTTCTTGGCGAACTTGAAATGCTATCATTTCACTTTCTTCGAAGCGCGTTGATCGCTCGACATGGATGAGCAATGTCTTGGTATCTATTCGAACTTGACCTGGTTTACCGAGCACTTTCGGAATGCTAAAGTGTGGATTCAGGAAGCGTGGTCGAACAATAACCAAGGAAGAAGGATCTAAACATGGGTAGGGTCGCAGAATCGATTATGGCGTACGCACAACCGTTGATTGACTCGACGGATGGATCGCTAGAAGAGGTCAACAAAGCACTCTCCTTAAGCGCACTATGCTACAACTTGGCGCTCACCCCAGAAGAGGACAGGGTGAAATCGCTTGACAAGTTACGTCGCTCGATGAATTTGAGTGACGTGGAGTTTATCGAGCTTTGTCGCGATTGTATCATTCCCATGATTCAAAGGCACCAGGAGATGTTTCCAGGTTTGCACCACAGACGCCATAATAGCCTTACGCAAAGAGCTTCTGGATCTAGGCTCTCATCTCGTTCTGCATCTCGAAACGCACTTGCTGAAGGGGCGCCTGTACCGGTGGATCGCTATGCACCCTGTTCGTGCAACAGTGGCCGGAAGTACAAATTTTGCTGTGGCAGATCACCGCGATGATCGCTTTTCCCCCATCAGTAAGAAAAGACTTGGCGTAACTGATTGATCCAACAGAGTTGAAACGAGCATTCCGCCGAACAGAACCACTGCGAGCGGGTGAAGAATTTCTTTACCTGCTTCCCCCGCTCCGAAAAGAAGCGGGATCAGACCGATAAAGCTAGTCATGGCCGTCATCATGACCGGTGCCAATCGTTCTAGTGAACCTCGTACGATCATTTCAACACCAAACTCTTCGCCCTCGACCTGCATCAAATGGATGTAGTGGGAAATCATCATAATGCCGTTGCGGCTCACAATTCCAATGAGCGTGATGAAGCCAACCCAATGCGCTAGCGACAGGTGAGTGGATTGAATCCAGATGGCCGGCCAGTTGTACCAGCTTGCTAATTCCATCGCGGAAGCATCGGGGCGATTCACGATCAATAAGGCCAAGATGGCTCCCAGAGCCGCCAGTGGCACGTTCACAATAACCTGAAGAGCGGCCGTCCAGGAGCCCAGTGATTTGGTCAGCAAATACAATACTCCTGCAATGCTCAAGCAAGCCAGTCCCCAAAGCCGGACGCTGGCTTCTTGCTGAGCTTCAAAGAGTCCGCTGTAGTCGAGATAATATTCGCCAGGCAGTTCACGAAGCTCCGATTCAATATCCGCAAGCGATTGCTTGATATCCTTGACAACGCTCGCCACGTCCCGTCCTTGAGCATTGCAGAAAACGGCAACGCGACGTTGGACGTTCTCTCGATTCAGGACGTTAGGACCGGAGACGTCAAGAATTTCCACGACTTGCGAAAGTGCGACTCGCCTGCCAGATGGCGTTTCTACGATCGTTTCTTGTACCACGTTAGGATCGCGGCGTGATTTTTCGTCGTACCAAACCACCAGACCAAAATACTTGTCATCTTCGATGATTTGAGAAACGACTCGACCCTGGAACGCTGTTTCCAGGAGCTCCGCCAAATCGCCAGGGGACAGGCCATAGCGAGCAGCCTCCTCCCGCTTGATACGCAGCTGCAGCTGCGAGACCTCAATCTGAGGCTCGATCTGTAGATCTACGACACCGGGTATCGATTGAATCCGAGCTTGAACATCATAAGCGGCCGTTCGCAGGGCTCGCAGATCGGGGCCAAACACCTTGATTGCAATCTGAGCGCGGATCCCAGAGATCATATGATCCAAACGATGCGAGATCGGTTGGCCGATATTCACCGCCGCGCCGGGAATGTTAGAAACCCGATCGCGCAAGTCTTCAAAGACCAATGGTTGAGGACGTCCTTGGTACTCATAACTCCAAAGATGGGCAAAGGGGATGCTCCGAAGAATCGCTGGAATCACGCCGGCTTTGGGTTGCTTGTGCTGGGCAAATTGCACTTCAAACTCGGTGTTGTTCACTCCTTCGGCATGTTCATCGAGCTCAGCTCGGCCAGTCCTTCGCGCGACGGACAAGACCTCTGGAATTTCTAAAATCATTTTCTCGACTCGGACCGCGATACGTTGACTTTCCGATAAGGAAGTCCCCGGTTCAAGTCGAAGATTGATCGTGGCCGTACCCTCATTGAAGGGCGGTAGGAATTCGCCACCCATCCAAGGCAAAGTCAGGCAGCTCGCCATCACTAAGACGGCCGTGATGGATACGACTAATTTTGGGCGACGAAGCGTCCATCGAAGAACCCGTTCATCCAAGGCCTTCAACCAATGCAGGAGCCATGGATCTTGTTGTTGTGCAAGAAAGGGGGCCTTCGAAAGTAAAAAGCTCGCCAACACGGGAGTGAAGGTCAATGAAACGACCAGGGAGCACAACAACGCCACAATGTAGGCAATGCCCAACGGGGCAAACAGCCTACCCTCCAAACCGGACATCATGAACAAGGGCATGACGACCAGTACGACAATGAGTGTTGCGTAAACAATGGAATTACGAATTTCGCTGGAGGCCTTGAAGATCACCTCCAGCGATTTGGCCTGCTGTTCGATCGGCAGTTGCCGGTTCTCGCGAAGGCGTCGATAGATATTCTCGACATCCACGATCGAATCATCGACCAAGTCACCGATGGCGACGGCTATGCCACCAAGCGTCATGGTATTGATGGTGATGTCAAAAAAGTAAAAAACAAGCACGGTGAGCAGGATGGATAATGGCATGGAGGTAAGGGAGCTGATGCTGGTTCTGAGATTCCCCATGAGCAAGAAAAGGATGACAACCACCCAGATCGCACCATCGCGCACGGCCTCGCTTACGTTATCCACGGCTGCTTCAATAAAATGCGATTGCCGAAAGATTTCACTTTCGATTTGAACATCGCTTGGCATCTCCTCGCGAAGCGAACGAAGCACGCCATCGATTTTGCGATCCAGGGAAAGTGTGTCGGCATCGGTTTGCTTTTGAATCGATAGGATGACTGCCGCGCCGCCTCGCAATTCTTGGAAAGGATTTTGTTTGGGTTCCCCCTCAACAGAACTGGGCGAATCGATTTCGATGGGGGCTGCGGATCCTAGTTGCTTAAGCTGTTCGTAGCGGTCAGGAGAATGCACCGCGAAATCGACATCGGGCTCAAGTTTAGTGATGGCGGCTCCGTCGCCGCGTTGAATGGGTCCACCAAAACGAACGTCAGCAACGTCACCAATCCGAATCGGAACTTGATCGCGCCAAACGATCGGTGTTGCTTCGATTTCCTCCAACGACAACGATTGCCCTTGAATCCGAATCAACGATTCCTTTTCCCCACGATTCATGACGCCTCCCCCTGCCACGATGTTTGCTTTCGAAGCAGCCTCGGTTAATTGGGCTAAGGTGATGTTTCGCGAAGCCAAGCGAGATGGGGATGTGACGACTTGATACTGGCGAAGGATGCCTCCCATGACGGAAACCTGAGACACCCCCTCGATCGCCAATAATCGATTGCGAACCGTGAACTCCCCTAAAGTTCGCAGCTCCATCGCTTTTGCGTCCATCTCCTCCCGAGTCTTGAGATTGGCCTCGCTTCGCAATGCAAGCAGCATGATTTCCCCCATGATGGACGAGATTGGCGCCATGGTGGGATTGGTGTTGGGTGGAAGTTTTGCTTTCGCCAATTGCAACTTTTCGTTGACAATTTGGCGATCGACGAAAATGTCGGTGTTCCAGTCAAATTCAACCCATACGATCGAAAGTCCAAAGGCAGATGTGGAGCGCACTCGCTTCACGCCCGTTGCTCCGTTTAGCAACAATTCAATCGGACGCGTGACCAGGGATTCGACTTCTTCCGGAGCCAGTCCAGGCGATTCTGTCATGACCGTCACCGTGGGTCGATTCAGATCTGGAAAAACATCCACAGGCATACTGCGAATCAATGCGATCCCCGCCACAGCGACCACCAAAGAGACGATCAGCACCAGCGCTCGATGGTGAAGCGAGAAGCGAATAACATAATCTAACATGCAAGTTACCTTAATGCCGCGAAGGCGGTCTGCAGAAGTCGACTACCGGAGACCACCACGAACTCACCTTGGACTAGACCAGCCTGGATCTGAGTAAAGTTATCATCGGATCGCCCTCGTGTAACTTGACGACGCTCTAACGATCCATTGCTGGATTGGACAAAAACGAACCAGTGCAAACCATCGCGAATCAGTGCTGAATTGGCGACCGCAAGCTGCGATTCGAGCGGCTGAGTTCGAAAGAGCACATTCATCAGCATTCCCTCGCGAAGCTGCAACGAAGCTGGAATCGAATCAGAAGCAAGCCAAGCGTTTCGTACTCGCGTGCCTGCATCGACAACCGGACCGATTCTCGCAACCGTCGCCTCGAAATTCGTGTCGGGTGATACCAACGCATGAACATGTCCGACTGCATCCAATGCAACATCATTGGCTTGATCAACAGGAATACTTGCCTCGATCCAAATCTGATCCAGGTTTTGAATCTCGATCAAGCGTTGTCCCGCGACTATCGACTCGCCCAGCGTCGTATTGAACCGGGAAACAAAACCATCGATCGATGCACGGACCGCGAGTGTTGGAATGACCTTCTTGGATTCAATCAAATCTTGAATGCTCGATTCAGCGATACCGAGCGTCGCCAATTGATTTTTGAGACTTGCAACGCGAGATTCGAGCTGTTCTGCTTTCGCCAGGGTCTCAATGAGGTTTCTACGCGAAATCGCATCCGTTTTGGCCGCATCAAGGCGTTCAAACCGATTGCGAAAAAGTTGGGCTTCCAGCGACGACCTTAAAAGATCAAGCTGCAGCGATTGAAGCTCTGACCCAGAGATTTCGAATAGCACATCACCTTGCTTGACGCGTTGCCCTGGTGTTACTTCAATCGAACGAATATTGCCAGGTATCTGAGTCGAAACCTCGCTTCGGCTTTCGGGGGGTAATATCACCATCGCCGGAACCGATATTGTTTTCATGACGGAACGACTCACTGCAGGCTCAAGTTGAATACCCATTCTCTTGCGAGTGAATGGATCCAGCTGCAATGATCCGCGAAAAAACAAACTGGATAGCTCATGACCACCACGAATGACAATTCGATCACCGGGGACAACATTGCCTCGTTTCATCTCAACCCAAGGTCCGCCCTCGCCCATGTCGGCAACGCGGTCTCCCAAGATCACGGCCTTCTTCACGTACTCGCCAGCCTCTTTGGTAGAAGTCTCTTCTACAAAAACATACGATTGCAAACCATCGCTATAGACCGCAGAACGCGGGATTGCCAAGGTGCTACTAGAAGGATTGATCTGGATTTCGCATGTGCCAACCATACCAGGAAGCGCAGCCTGCGAGCGTATCGCAATCCAAGCCCAACCACTTTGAGTCTTCGGGTCGAGTCCGACGTCAACATACTGAATCGTTGACGACTCCAGAAGCTTAAGGCCATCGATTTCTACCTCTACCTTTTGTCCAAATCGTACCAACGACAGATCGCGTTCAAGAAGTTGAATTCGGCCCCAAAGTTCTTGATTGTCGACGATCTCAAATAAGTGTTCACTTGCGTTCACTACCTTTCCTTCCGCAATGTCTGAATGAACAATCCTTCCATCGATGGGTGAGAGAATGGAATAAGCCGTAGGAGTTGTTCCCTGGAACGATAAGCTGGTTTCATTCAAGCCAAGTATCTGCCCTCGCATTTTTGCGATTTCAAAACTGATCGCACTTTGGTCTCGAGTGTTTTCCGCCTCGATCAGTCTTTGCCTTGGAATGGCCCCAGCCGAAGCCGATGGGCCAACGATTTGAAGCAACTGTGCTGATGTTTCTAATTCCTGCTTCGCTTGTTGGTATTCAAGCTTGAGCAACTCCAGTTCACGGCTGGTTAGTTCCGCAAGCACTTGTCCTTTGCGAACATTGGAACCCGGCTTGGCAACCATCTTGGTGATTCTGCCAGATATCTGAGCAGACGCGAACGCGCGTGCGGTCCACGGCACCACCATTTCCACATTACCCCGAATCGTCTGCGAAACCGTGCGTTCCGTCAGTTCTGCCGTCTGCACTCCGATGGCGTCTCGCGCCTGTTTAGAGAGTGTGATATGGCCACGTTCAAAGTCAATTTGCACTCCTTTGGTCGGCAGTGGTTGGTGTCCTTCATGACCATGCACCCAACCACTTGGATTGGTACTGATCCCGATTGCAGAACCAAAAACCATGGCTCTCATCATGGACATAACCAACCATCGCAAACCAATAGATTGACCTCGTTTTGCCAGCTTCATTTCTTCACGTAGCTTTCGGGCGCGGGAAGAGGTTCCGAAGAGGATTTGGCCATCTTTACAAACTCATCCACGCATGGGGGACAGCAAAAAAGATAAGACTTTCCATCGACAACCCAAGTAAATTTCGGATTGGCTTTGGTCTCGGTGATCGGACAGATTAGATCCCCGACCGCCGGATTCATATCGTGCATCGACTTGAGCCCTTTGAACTTCTGAGAGGGCAGCATGCTTTCGTTGGCTTCAATATCCGAAGCGGTGTAGCGCCCCATCGGCTTGAGATACAATTCGCTCTCTTCATCCTTGGCAAGCTGGTCGGGCATGGCGTGTGCCGAATCAGAACTGCTATGAACTGATTGAAAGCCCAGCCGAAAACGCTCGCCGTTAATGTTGATGTTAGGAATCGTGACATCCAATGCACGCCCAGAAAGTTCTTGAGGAACCTTACCCACAAACAAGGAACTTTTATTTTGCGAATCTCCGTCCTGCGGTTGCGGTTCAAATGCAACAGCGATTGCCTCCGCGTCTCCTTGCGATTTTACAAAACCCTTCCATGTGGTTGCATCCACGTCGATCACTCGCGATTCGTCTTTCCCAAGAGTGTAAAGGCGGATTGCCCCGCTAGAATCGATAACGGCCTCAATATGGTAACTATCTCGCCCAAGCGAGACCATGATGCCTCCATGCTGCCCCGGGGTGTGGCCATGTTCCGTTGTATGGTCGGCCTTGCCTTCATCTGACGCGACTTTCCCAATGCCTGTTTTCATAGCACTGCCTCCACTCGAAGTCGACGAAGGCTTTTCTGCCGTGTTGCACCCAAGCGACAACGCAATGATTGCGATTGCAAAACGCGACCTTAGTTTAAGCTTGTTCAAGGTATTCATGATTTTACTCCGTACTATTTCATTAGATTGGATTGGTTCAATTTAGTAAGTTTCGCTGGAAGCTTCCTTTGCAAACGGACCTCCAGAGTTGTCTGGAAAGATGCCAGACATCGGTTCTGCCAAATAGAAAGATACGCTAAGGCGATTCCATTCTTCCCATCACTACGGGGAAAAACGTTCCTAAGCGTTCCAAGTTAAATTGACTTACTTAAGCCAAACGCATGCGATCGCCTGCCAAGAGTGCTGACGAGACCTTGAACGATCAGCTTGATGGTACGAAGGACCAATCGGACCAAGAGTATCCAAAAAACTGAGTCGCGATTCATTTGTCCCGACAAAAGTGGATTCAAAGGCTTTGACATTGGAGCGTGGCCTTTCGTCCATTGCCAGCGATAGGTTCTTTACGCAATTGCACTTTTCATCAGGCAGCAGCCGCTCACCCAATTGCGATTGAAGAAGGCCACTGTCTGATTTCGCATCGGAAGTGGTTGCAGAACGGCTTTTGCAAGCACAGCAGGAAGTTGCTTGCTCCGATTCACAAGACGCTGAGTCTGAGGACTCAGTAACGCTAGCTTTCATCGCCGAAATCAAAAAGCGACTAAGGCAGCAGCACGAGGATCCACCCAACGCCTGGCTTATGACAACGGCGCTCAGAAGGATTAGTTTTAGTAAATGACTTAACACCCAATGCATCCTCTTGACGAGATCAGAGTCCGACTTCAGTTTGACAACATTCACTTGCAAAGAAAAGGGCAAGAAAGATCGCAATCGCGAATTTTCTGCCAGAATCAACTTGCCCATGACCGACGCATGACCGAATACTGGTTCGTTTCTTAAAATGAATCAGAGCCAAACAGAACGCCGCTAGCATGCTTGCCGAATCGGATTGTGTGGAATAAGCTCATGAGCGCTTGCAGTGTCCCTAAACTTGGTATGTCGAGTTTTTGGAATACCAACCGCAAGCTTACATCGAAAGCCAATCCACCTTTCAGCCCTCCTACAACCAAACTGCGATCATGAAAACCAAAATCGGCTTCGTTTTCTCACTTGTTCTTTTGTTATGTTTAGGGTGCAGTCGAGAAAATCCTGGCACTTGGCCTCAAGAGAAAGTCAGTGAAAAGATCTCGCAAAGTCTCGAGTTGAGCGGCTTGAATCTACAACCAAGAGCGGAAGGTGGGTTCACTGGAACAGGTAAACGAGAAGAAGAAACGATAACCGTGATCGTGACTCAAAATCCTGCCGAGAGCCGCATTGACTGGGACGCTAAAGGTGACCGCGGCTTTGTTGAAACGGGGTTTTTCGAATTGCGCTAGTACCCATCTTGCTGCAAATTTAGACGATTAACCTCGAGTTCACTGGTAAGTTTCAACTTGGGCTGTATGGGAACAAGATGGATTTAGGATTCCGAATTGACGTCTTCTTGACGCGTTTTTCTTTCCGCGTCCATTGGTACTAAAGCGAGTCGATGACCAATCGCTTGGCATACTGCCTCGATATTGGAAAGAGATGGAGCTGATCGGTACGATCGATTTCTCAAGCGACTCACCAAATCTCGACTCAAACCGGCGCGGATTGCAATATCGTTGACGGTTTGCCCCTGTTTGCAAACTTCATCAATGAGCTCACTCAACTGGCTTAAAAAGGGTTTGCTAGAAGTAGGTTCGATTGTCATTCCGTTTCGAACAAGAGGCTGTTGAAATACGCGAGGGTCTATGAAAAGACCCGCAAGTTGACTTGCTAGCCGCCGTACACAAATACATTCAGCAACCTTCAACCCAACGTTTAGGCAAATGTTTCGCAATCGAGGCAAGAATGTTCCGGATAGCCCTCCCGCGTAGCGTCTGTTCGCCTAGTCACCGTTTGTCTCTCGAATCGTATTCAAAGCCCTGCTGCCCGATGCTCAGACGTCCTTGTCCAAGCCATTTTTGTCAAAATGGAGAGCAGCGTTTTACGACCAATCGGCCAACAAATCATCCAGAGCTAAAGCAACCGAAAGATCGCTTTCGTTTTCTGAATCCTTCTCGATC
>JBIKLJ010000114.1:0-15787 GCA_044359895.1 Pirellula sp. | reverse complement strand
TGAAGTAAAGACTCCAAAGACTCGAAGCATCGTTCGAGTCATCAAGCTCTACAAAAGAATTAATCGCCAGTTGCATTACCATGAAGCCTGGGTGGATGGCGAAACGATTGGCGAACATTGGGGAAAAATTGGCGAGTTTGGCAGTCACGCAAAGCACAAGCGAGATCGAAAAATCTCCGTTGAAAAGAACTTGAAGCGATTTCTAGAAACAGCAATTACGGATGGGTACGCGGAACTCGAACCTGACGATTGGCAAAGCTTGAGTATTGAGTACAAAATCGACGGAATGGGAACCGCGAAAGACCTTGCAAAAAGGCATCGACTTGAAAGGCGACTTGATGGCACGCTTGGCAAGACGGGGATGGGACAAGTCGACGGCGGAAGTATCGGTTCAGGCACGATGGAGGTGAGTTGTTCTGTTGTGAGTTTCCGTCTTGCGAAACAGATCATTCAAGCGGACTTGGCCGAGACGTCGTTCGCGGACTATTCGAGAATTGTGAAGGATCATGCGTGATGATGAGCATACTCAACTCCTCATGCCCCGGCCCTTCTCCTCCCGGGGAGGAGAAGGGGAGTTAGGTTGTTAACTAAGATGAAACGTTAGTTCTCAGAAATTCGAAAGGCCGTAAACTGCGGTGGCAAACCTCGATCTAGAAATCCAACAACTAAATCAACAAAGAGACGGGCTCAAGGTCTACAAACAAATCCAAAAATTGACCAAAAAAGCAACTGCTAGCTCAGCTCGTCTGCCCGTGGTGCAAGCGTTATTAGACTACGCCGAAAAAGGCTCGTCTGTTCCTCATCGATCAATAGCATTGGCTGACGCGGTACCCTTCTTGGATAGAAGCGATACGGCGTTTGAATCGATCCTGTATCGCCTAATGGAACAACCGGAGACAACCTATTGGTCGATGGATGCGCTGATGAAGGTACTCGGTAGAGATTGTTATCCCGTCTTGGCGAAGTTCGCTCTCAACGGACGGAATAAATTGGACAATCGCGCGAAAGCGATAGAGGTACTATGCCAACACGCTCATTTGCCATGGATCGAGAAACTGCCCGATGATCCTGGGGAATGGCTATCGAAAGATTTACCACTTAAGGAACTGCGGGAATGGATCAAGGAAGGCTATCCTGCGAAGTCGAACATATCAAAAGTCAAATGTCATCCAGACCTCCTTCGACCGAAAACGGAACTGGATATAGTAGCACAGGCTCTGGAGCGGGTACTAGCGTCGCAGCTTGCACAGCAAAGAGAACGGTCGCCGACGCGGGGGCGACTTCTGCCTTCAGATTCGAAAACCATCGAAACGATTTTGGGGCGATGGAAGCTTCCTGCGATCTATGTGCGATTTCTAAAAAAATACTCACCCAACTTGGTTTTGATTTCGTTGAAGCGACAAGTCGAGGATTTGCAACTCTTTGGTGCTGCCGAGCTTGAGGAAGCACAGCATGGCTACTCATTCAATCCGATCAAAAACGAAGTGATCGCCATTTGGCCAAAGCACTATGTCGTGATCGCGGAGATGGCAGGCGATCCATTCGTACTTGATCTCTCTGCTGCAAAGAAAGGCGACGCCCCGGTGCTGACGGCCAAGCATGGGCTGGGATCGTGGAAGTTTCGAGAAGTCGCTGGTACCTTCCTTGAGTTCCTCGAGAAGAAAGTAACTCAGGTTTAGTTCACGATGTCCAAACATGAACCTCTTTATTTACGTGAGTTCGCTGAATTGGTTGGCTTGGATGAAAATCGCTGGGATGTCGCAATCAGCAAGCAAAAGGGAACTGGTGGCAGAAAAGTCATTGTCTGGGTTCGTGACAAGACAACAGGTCTGCATCTTGTTGATGCAGCTAAAGGACAAATCACCAAGGAACAACTCGATCGAGACGCAAAGCGGATTGCGAACGAACTTGTGAGACGACTTTTAGCGGGATGAATGAATTTCTTCTGGAGCAAGTGAAATTGTGAAAATACAACCGCGACATGTAATCTGCGTGCTAGGACAGTGGGATGACTTTTCATCGGTACAGTCGATGATAGATAGTGTGAGCCTTGAATTTACGCTGGATCTCGAGTATTCACGGCTCGAGCCTGATTCTCGCATGAAGGACGCATTCAAGGCTTCGCTGGATCGCAATAATCCCACGATAATGGGCGATGAATGGCGAGCGATCGATTCGCATTCGGCTGTGGCTTATATCCTGTCGCCACCGATTAAGAAGAAGGAGTCTGAGTCGATTTCTGCGATGGCATTGTTATTGGTTGCTGAGTTGCTGAAGGCAGGCGGCGTTGCTGCCAAGAGCGAGAGCGCTGGATTGGCTCATGGTCGAGAGCGCTGGCTTGAGCTGGCGCTTCAGTACCGGAAGGGGATCAAGGATGGCGATGCCCATGCTGCGTCGGCCGCGTTGTATCCAGCATGGGTGCAGCGCGCCATTCATGACGAAGACACAAGTTCGCTGTACTCCGTTGGCATGCATCTGCTGGGGCATCGAGACGTCGAAGTAGACGATGACCTCAAAGTTCCCGATGCCGTGAAGTGGATTGACCTGATGGGATTGTATCTGGTCGCTGATAAGCCTAATCGAGCTCTACGAGAGGGCGAAGGATTTCGCCTTAGCGATAGCGGACCGCGATGCATCATTGAACTCGACGATTGCCATCGATATGCCGAAGACGATTTTTTCTTCAATCCCTATGGCTACATCAGGCTTTTGGAAAGCAAAAGGTGCGATGATGGGAGCTGAAGGTACTGGCATTTTTCAACACGATTTATCTGCAGAAGTTCGAGATACTTTTTTTGAGTACTTCGACAAGGGGATGGATCTCAACCAGATCAAGCAACAAATTGGTGACGAGTTTGGTTACGAATCGCTGGACGGTGTGGAGAAGGAAGTCTATTGCGGTGCGATGATTCATTGCCTCTGGGAAATAGGTGTTCCTAGCACCGAGTTCATTGAACAACTCCTGGGGCTTGAGAATCAATCGGAGTTGGAACAATACTGGGGCGATGACCTACCGCGTCGGCGCGCAGCAGTAGCACGACTGATCAAAAAAGTAGGCTTGCCAAAAGCAAAGCCCAGAAAGTCAAAGGGTGCTCAGCAAAAGATCAAGTCTCTATTTTTGCCTGGGGACTGTTTGCTCTATCAACGAACGAATGGAAAATACGTCCCCCTCTTGTTTTGGGACGTGGAGAGATGCTTTGGCGTGCACTATCTATTCGCGGTCCCCAATCTTTCGCGCGTCGAAGATCCTGACATGATCAAGCGATTCCTCAGTCACCCCCATACATTATCCGAAGCAGCATTAACGCACTTTTTTTCCAGCAAGCAACGTTTCAAATCGGTTGCGGTGAAAGACAAAATAATGAAGTTGCATCGAGCGAGCTTTGTTCGCTTCGCCCAAAGAAGCTTTCCGCCTTCGAACTGGAAAAACACTATGATTGGGAGTCCCGCAGAGACCCTAGACTCCTTTGAGCAACTGCTCAATGGAAGCGGCTCCAGGTCGGTCTCGCAACTGGAAATTGAACAAATGAAGTCTGATGGATTGTTTTGAAAACGAAATTCTGAATCATGAACATAAAAACTCGATCGATTGCCGATAAAGACCTCAATCGCTTTGAGCGCGGCCTGCTGAAGAACATTCAAAAGTTTGGCTGGCATGCGAATGGGATTCCAGGTGAAGGCTCGTCGCCCGCCTGGACCTATAGCGTTGGACTCTTCGCGAAGTACGGTCAGCCTGAGCTGATCGTTTTCGGATTAGAGATTGAGTCGATGCATCAGATGATTGCTCGCTATGCCGATCTCCTACAAGCCCGCAAAGAATACGGCGATGGCGTCAAGATCGATGGCATCATTCCGGGCCAATCATGCGTCCTCCGCGAAGTTCATGCTCCATGGCGCGAGCCATTGCTCCGTTCAGCGAGTTGGTACTACCACAACGAAGAGTATCCGGTGTTGCAGTGCTTTTGGCCTGATCGTCACGGTTATTTCCCATGGGACGATCACTGTAACAAACGCAGTCGCAAGGCTCAGCCGCTGCTGTACCAGCGATCTACCGAGAAGACTGGCTTGCCCAAGTCGCTGCTGGTTGACGAACCTTGGAGATTCGCCGATTCTCCCGATACCATGTGCTTTACCAGCAACTATGTGTTGAAGGGCTCGCCAATTACAAGGGTCTATCACGACTATGATGGCGACTGGCAGTTTCACGGTGTTCAAGATGCGGATAGAGTGAAGCCGAAAATTGTGTGTCTTTCTTGCATCGTGGAAATGGACTCGTCAATCGAAGTGTTGCAGGATCTTCCCTATGGTTGGATGGCTGAGCGAAAGTCGCCCAAGCACAAGTGGAAGCGTATCAAGCATCATCCATTTCCAAGCTTTGACGAGGATGGCTACTACCTGGAGGACGCTGTACTCCTCTCGGAACACCGTGATGACCTCAAGCCTCCATCCAAACGGAGACGTGAGAATTGTAAAGTGGGTGACAGCGTCAAGTTGCTGTTTCGCTTTGCGGCGGAAGATGCACCACGCGAGGATAACCAAACCGAGCGAATGTGGGTCACTATCACCAATGTCGATGACGACTATGGCTATTACACCGGAGTCATTGACAATGAACCGATTCACTCAACCGCAGCGTACGGCGATGAACTACAGTTTCATCCGCTGAATATCGCAGAGATAATCAAGAAGCGAGGACGATGGTCATGGAGTTAGACATCACCTGGGTTGGTCCGCCCATCGATGATCTGCAATTGCTGAGCAAGCTGCCAGACGATCTGACTAAACTGCTGAAGTCGGTTAATGGCTTCATTCAGTTTGGCGGCGCATTGCATGTACGTGGTGCATGCCAAAAACTCGAATGGCATTCGCTGCGCCATGCTTGGGAATCGACAGATGCTTTCCACCGTCACTATCGAACGGTCAAGCGGTCAGATGTTCCATTTGCTCAGAGCGCGCTCGGCGATCAGTACTTCATCCGCGACAACGATGTTTATCGACTAGACACCGAATGCGATGAGATCGAATCGCTCGAACTGGACCTCAAGACATTTCTGGATGAAGTACAGAGAGATCCAATTGCTGCTCTGAATCTCGAGCCGTTGGAAGAGTTTTGGGACCACGGAGGCGCATTGGAGCCAGGGCAGTTGTTGAGTGTTATGCCTCCCTTTGTTTTGGCACAGCCGGATACGAAGTACTCGTATCGAGCCATCAGCGCGCTGGATAGGCTGCGTTTTTTGGCTGACTTTGCCAAGCAAATTCGTGACTTACCAGACGGTGCCACTATTTCTTTCAACGTAGAGGAGTGAGGCGGGCCCAAGATGTCAAAACAGGTACTTTCTCTACAACAAGTCACTCAACTGATTGACCATGTTGATGAACATGTGCAATCCGAAGGTTGTGACCACACGACGCGATTTGCAAGTTGTTGGGCGGAGAAGAACCACGTTCCATGGCAAGATCTGCAGGATGCTCTTGATCAAACAAGTCTGTTTTGCGATTGCGAGATTGTTTTAAACCTTGACGAAGAACGACCTCTGGTTCTTAACCAGGACAAGCTGGTCGCACCATCTGAAAATCGTTGGTTATTGCCACCCAATTTCCAACCGACGATCACGAAAGTTGAGAAGATACTGGTAGGCCGTGCTGGGATTGGTAAGAACAATCACGTCTCTACGGGTGAATGGTTGATCCCAGCGCCGGTCGATGCAGTACCACGGCGGCGAATACGCAAACTCGTGCACTTTTTCATTGGACTGAATACAGGATTACCAACCGAAATAGCGTTCGTTGAATCGATCGAACCGATGTCATTGGATGAGTTCGCAGTCCGAATCAGCGACTCTACAATTCAAGAATCACAAGCCCTTCCACTGCAAGTAGCCGCCTTCATCGCACAGAAGATCGCTCAACTTCCGGTGGGAACTTGTGTAGGGACAGACATTATCGATAAGGTTGGCATTGCGTCCAAACATCGTGAACTTTCCATCTACCGTGTAATCGTCAAGGGATGATGTTATGGAAAGCTACGAACAACACTTTCAACTCGCCGAACACTTCTTGGTGCCTAGCGCCGCCGCACGTTGGCGAACGTGCGCGTCATTCAAGTCCGAAAAGCAACTCAATTCTGCGTTGATGCTGATCGAGCATGGCACACGCTTGGACAAGAAGAAGGCTGTTTTGATTTCTAAGAGCGAGCGTAACTCCGAGTTCGTCGTGCAACGCCTAAAGTCGCTTGGTGCACCTAACGAGTGCTTTGTATTGTCCAATTGCGGACAACTGAATGGTCAAAAGTTCAGCTTGGAGGAAGGCGTCCAAGCTGCACTCGATACAGCTTTTGGAACGCTCGTCTCCTGTGTGGCTGGTCGATTGGGTTTCTATTGCGGTGAGTTCCTCGACGATTGTTATCTCTTGTTCACAGAGTAGTTTCCTAGCTCTTCCATAAAGGTGTTTTTCATTGTGATTGATGGCGATCGAAATTACGAACAACCAATACTCGCTCGAATTATAGAACTATTCGTTTTGCCAGCACGCCGACAGCGGCTGATGGGATTTCTTCATGCGCAGAAACGATACTCACAGTTTCTCGACGAACTACTTCATGATGCTAGGCACATCGATTCTCGGATACTATACGAAATCCCGTCGGATCATCGCGAAGTTGACGAGGTCGCTGCAATTCTGCGACAGGCTGGAGTCCAAGGTGAAGCCTATTTAGTCGGCCATTGCGGTCCCCTCGAAGACGGAGCACGAGGTGACTTTTACGAATTGCTGAAGCATTGCTGTGGATCGATGACTGATAGTCTTGTCTTTTCAACCAGCTCCGAGATCGCTTACTACGAAGGTCATGAAGGCTTCGGATACCTTTATGGATTACCAAAGAAGAGTAGGCCATGCTAGGTGCAAATACAATGACGGTGCGGAGGTAAGGGTGGCTAGGTTTCGTCGGCAAGGCAAGTTAATCCACGATCAGCGAGCAGATTGGCATCAGTGGCTAGCGCAACACGCTTTGGATATTTCCGTCGCAGAACTGCCCGTCTCAGTACTTGAGACTGAGATGAGTTGGTGGTACTTACTCGATCGAGGGTACTCTCAAGAAGGATACCTAGGAACTGAAATCTGGTTCGATCTAGATTCAATGAATGCAATCCAGAAATCCGCTTTTGTGCGGCTTGTTGAGTACTGGCTTATTGAACGGGGGACGCATCTATCCGCTGAGACCGCTTGCCACATTAGAAAATGGGTTGGGCGGTGATTCTCGTTTGGACTTTGGCACCAGTGGAAACAGGCCTCTACGTAACGGTTTCTGCATTTTTTTGCCTCTCTAAGTGATTCCAAAACGCGAACTTTTCCTTCCGGTAATGAGACGCGCGTCGGACAAATTGCATAGATAGATCTGGGAGGGACGTTTTTTGGCTCCCTCCAAGGTCTTTTCTATGGAGCACAATCATCGACGCTAATTCTCTCGCCTCTCGTCCCTTCGAGGACGATCTGCCGTGCGATGCTGCATCAGTTCGGCGGCGGTCTATCGCAGTCATTCTCCTCCGAGGCATCCGTCGTTGCATCGCCGCCGATCGCGAATTGAATGACGATCTGGACTCTGTATCGGCCCAGGACGAACCTGTTTTCGCCAATCTCGGAGACTCTTTACCCGAGCCGCTTGATTTCGTTTCCGACAAACCCCTCTCTGTGTCCGACGTCTCCGAAACACCGGGTTTTGGACACGATCGAATCATTCAAGAAGGAGGTAAATCGTGAGCAAAGAAGCGAGAAACAAAGACGTCGCGGCCCTGCTGGCCAGAGGTGTCATTCGGGTAAAGAAGCAACCACTGGTGGCCAAGGCAATCGAGTCGCAAATGCCAGCGAAGCATAACGTTAGCAACATCTCGGAAGATTCTGTCAACCACGATTCACAGGTTTCGCAGGACCAATCGAGAGACGGAGGTGACGAATGAGCCCACACGTCACCATCGAGATTGCAGAGTTGCAGAACAAGACGGTCAATCAATTGGTCCAACGCTACGAGCAGGTTTTCAACGAAGAATGCCGGAGCCGTAACAAGCAGTATCTGATCCGGCGCATCGCCTGGCGACTACAAGCCAACGACGAAGGTGGGCTCTCTCGCGCAGCTCTCAAGAGAGCAGCAGAGCTGGCTGAGGATGCGGAGACGCGAGTGACCGCCCCACGCAAGCACAGCAACGACGGCGTAAAGCTCGTCGTACCTGAACCAACTGCGTTTGTGGACTGGGACCCTCGCTTGCCCCCACCCGGCAACATAATCGAGCGGCAATACAAAGGCAAGATGATCCGCGTGATCGTTCTGCAAGACGGTTTTGAATACGAAGGCCAACGCTACAAATCGCTGACGGCGATCGCGAAAGAAGTCAGTGGCTCACACTGCAACGGATTTTTGTTCTTTCGACTTGGGAGGAAAGCATGAGCAACAAACCAACACCACGGCCCAGAACGATTCGCTGTGCGATCTACACTCGCAAGTCGACCGAAGAAGGACTCGATCAACAGTACAATTCGCTCGATTCGCAACGCGACGCTGGTGAGGCGTACATTCGCAGCCAAGCCAATGAGGGCTGGGAACTCGTACCCGATCGCTACGACGACGGAGGCTTCTCCGGTGGCAACATCGAACGGCCAGCGCTGAAGCGGTTGATGGAAGACATCCAAGCAGGCAAGATCGATTGTGTGGTCGTCTACAAGGTCGATCGACTCAGCCGCTCGCTTCTCGACTTCGCCCGCGTGATGGAGACGTTCGACAAGTTCAGCGTCTCCTTCGTATCGGTGACTCAGCATTTCAATACTACGCATTCAATGGGTCGGCTAACGCTTAACATCCTGCTTTCGTTTGCCCAATTCGAACGCGAGATCATCGGCGAACGCATCCGCGATAAACTGGCTGCCCAATGCCGGCGTGGGCAATGGACTGGTGGCTATCCGGTTCTGGGCTACGACGTCGACCGTAGCGAGCGAACTCCCAAGCTGGTGATCAATCCTGAAGAAGCCACCAAGGTACGCCGCATCTTCTCGCTCTACCTCGAAATGAAAAATCTTCTCCCGGTGGTAAACGAGCTCGACGAACGCGGTTGGACCAACAAGCTTTGGCATTCGAAGAAAGGACTGCCAAAAGGAGGCCGCGCGTTCGACAAAAGCAGTCTGCATGCGCTTCTGACCAACCCCATCTACTGTGGAAAGATCAAGCACAAGACCGATCTTTACCAGGGACAGCACCAAGCAATCGTCGATCAAGAAATCTTCGATCGCGTTCAAGCACAGCTGCGTGAGAATGGCTTCAACCGTGGCAATCGATTGCCAAGCAAACATGGCGGACTATTGAAAGGGCTGATTCGTTGCCCCAACTGCAACGTTGCGATGGTTCACAACATGACGAAGCGGAATTCGATCGTGTACCGCTATTACACCTGCGTCCGAGCGATCAAACGCGGTCGTCAGGCTTGTCAGCATCCGTCACTGCCAGCGGGCGAGATCGAAGCTGCGGTCGTTGATCAAGTTCGAGACATTTCCCGAGACGCTGGGCTCCGAGACGAGATCATTCGCCAAGCTATGGTGGCTACCCAGCAAGGTAGAAAAGAGATTGAGGCACACCAGATTCAGCTTGGCCGGCAGCTCGCGCGGGATCACGGCGAGATCAGGCAACTCGCGCTCGACGAACGACCTGGCGGCCAGGTATCGCATCGCATTGCCGACATTCAAGAGCGAATCGAGAAGGCTGAGCTTGAACTCGCCAAAGTGAATCGACAACTCGTCGACTTGGAAAAGCATGAAATGTCCACCCAGGAAATCGAAGATGCCCTAATTGACTTCGATCGCGTCTGGGACGCACTGACGACTCGCGAGCAATCCCAACTGTTAGCGCTGCTTGTCTCGAAGGTCGAGTTCGATCAAAGCGATTGCACGATCGCGATTACATTCCACGCCAGCGGCATCGAGACGCTGGAACAACAATCACAGGAGGTTTAATGGTCACCGTAAAACGCAAACTGAACGTCAGCATCGCTTCGCGAGGCCGCATCGCGATTCGTCCTCATGATCTCAACGCGGAAACACCGCGACCGAGACCATCGAGCAAGTTACCTCGTATCTCCAAGTTGATGGCTCTGGCCATTCGCTTCGACGAAATGCTCCGCACTGGCGAAGCGTCAGATACGATCGAACTCGCCCGCCGTGGACACGTGACGCAGCCACGCATGAGCCAGATCATGGCACTCAACCAACTCGCACCCGACATCCAGGAAGCCCTACTCAACCTGCCGGCCACCAAAGGCAAGCCCGAGATCCACGAGAAGCGGCTGCGTCCGATCGCGGCCATGCTCCGCTGGGAGGACCAGCGGGGGGCGTGGAGGCAGATTTGCGACGAGGTTGGCCTCGGAATGGACGCTTTGGCAGAGTCTGCGGATCGATTCTGAAAAATTATTTGGTCGGTTTTTTCCGGCAAAAAATGCACTTTTCCCAAATTTCGCATCGGGCTGTGACCAAACGTGTCACGGGGGTGTAATTCAATACTCCCATTACATTAACTAAAGCTAGCAATTTGGAGACGCTGGTCTTTTCGAGCCCCAAGGATGCGTTTCAACATGAGTGGAAGAGTGATCGCCTATGCCTACTTACAACCCCAAACAACTCGGTGAACCAGAGATCATCCGAGAAATCAACCCGACCGTGCTTTGTGCTTTCCTGAAGCCGTTCGAAGGTTACCTTCGAACGCGCGGTCTCGAAGTTAAAGAGCCAAGTCGTATCGACAATGCCGCCATCGAGAAGTTGGTGGACATCTTGATTAACCCAACGATGAAGACGCCGCAGCGACTACTCAACGCTGTCTTCTACGTCGAGGAAATGTCAACGCCATTGGCCGCTGACTCGCTACTTACACTCGCGCAGAAAGCGGGCATGCCGTTCGATGAAGACGGCAAACACTCGCTGGCTGACGTTGTAATGCAGGTCTGGTTGTTTGATTCGAAGATGGTCGAAGCCCAGCATGCGTGGCAGACCTGGAAAACGCCAAGGCGCATGGAGTGTTTCCAAGCCGTGTGTCCAGCCGGGATCGCTCCGATCACCATCACAGAAGATCGACTGAATTTAGCCATCAAGGATGCCGGCGATTGGTTTGCCGAAAACAATCGAGGCCGCAAGTTGTTCATGACTCCGCGTATCGTTAATGACGAAATTCAGATCAGTATCCGCCGCGGCGATCCGTTCAGACGCAAGCCCACGATTGATGACGACGGCATGGATACGGTCACCTTTCGCGAGGCTCGGAAGGACTCGATGATCTACGACTTGAGCGAAGAAGTGCTGATGCTCAATTCGAGCTTGAAGAGCTCCTACCCAGTTTACTCTCGGATCTTCGGCAAGCTGTTGTTCGACGATCCCGAGTATTTTGGAGTCTTCTCACGTTATACGCTCGCGCCCCTTTCGGAACTTGGCGAGGATGCTTTGTCACCGGGCGAGATCGATGCCATCGAAGAGATCGTCTTGCTCAACTATCGCGTTCTACTGGGTGGGCCTTTCAATCGCTACATCATCCATGGAGCTGATGATTTTTTCGCGGATCTCAAGTGGCGTGGCGGGACGTTTCAAGCCGAAGGGCCGCTGGATCGTGCGACCTTTCGGATCAAGTATCGTCACGTCAAAGCACGTCGCACGCTGTCGTTGTATACCGGCAATTCTTCGGCATACACACGCGATGAAAACGCACGCCACGTAGAGCAGTGGCTGCAGCTGCGGAGGTTTGTCATGAAGACTGGTGCGAGAGCAGCAAAAGGAGTGAACACGGATGACCAAGCTGTGGCGAGCTATTGAGGAATCGCCACTGCTCATGGATGTCAAGGATGTTTGGCGCGAGCGGCTCGGGATGGAATTCGAGCCGCTAAGCCGCTTTCTCGAGGCGACGAACATTGTCGCGACGAGATTGCCAGGCCGCACTCCATGGTCCTCATTGAAGGTCGTTGTGAACGACGACAGCTGCGTGGCCTTCTGTGAAAGTACCGGTGAATCGAGAGAGGTTCGCCGCGCCGATGTGATTTGCCATCAGCTCAACAGCAGGCAACTCGCAACGGAGTTGAACGCTGCGCTGAGTCTCAGCCGAAAGCCGGAATGGCTCGACAATAGTCGCCGAGTGTGGTTCTTGGGTAACTTGTCGCTGGAACTTCAGTCGAGGCCGGTCTACTTGTCGCTGCACATTGCGAGCGACTTGATCACCGAAGCACTACACGACGCAGCTGCCCACGCGAGATCCACGTTTCTATTGTTGGATCTGAACAGCAAACGACGCGACCAAAGGTTTGACGCGAGTGCGAAGATCCTCGACTGCAAACCAGTGGAGATCGAACAACTCATCAGCGTGACCTCAGACGGTCGTCTGTTTGCCAAATCGAAGTCGCGTGAACTCATCGCATCGATACTTGGTGTGACTCTGGAAAGTCGGTTGTCGGGTTACGTCTTCCAGCGCAAAGGCAAACATCGGATGCTCGCGTTCAATAGCGAGATCGAGATCACGGCTGAAACCAACGGAACTTGGTACATCGAGCAACTGCTCGCCAAGCCCAACGTTGCGTTTCGCTGTACGCAACTCGAATCGTTGCTGGCCGGCTTAGCCGAAGAGACGTCGACTGGTTCCATCGGCGAAGTGGTCGACATAGAGACTCTCAAAGGCTACCGCGATCGCCTGCACGAGATCGACGAAGAGCTTGAAGAAGCGACCAGCTTCAACGATCCAGCGCGTCAGGAGAAGCTTGGAGATGAACGCCAGGCCATTCTGGATCAGATCAAATCAGCCCAAGGCCTCGGTGGACGCGTTCGCCAGAAGTTCGATGCCGAACGATCACGGAAGACGGTCTGCAAAGCGATCTCGCGATCCATCGAAGCGATTGAGAAGGTGCACCCCGAGCTGGGACTGCATCTCCATAAGTCCGTCAATCTTGGGCTTGAGGTCAGTTACAGCCCTGATGTCGTCATCGACTGGTTATTTTAACGTCGATATGGAAACGCGTATTGATCACCGGAACCAACGGCATGTTTTCGCGTTTCTGGCAGTTTTCCCACCTGGGAAAACTTGGCTTAGTACGAAAACAGCTTGAACTGATTTCTGGCGACGCTCACCTTCCAAAAAGCTCCTCACGCACGGCGTCCCATACTTCGCCCTGGTCCGGATCAGTAAAGAAAGCTTGCTCGCGCCGATTGAATTCAGTCTTGAGCTGCTCAGATACCGGCAATGGGCCTTCTGCGGCCAAGCGATCGAGCACTGAAGTCGCCAAACCCGACCGGGTGGCCGCCGGGCCTGCAGAAAACTTAAGCAAATTCAGGATTTCCAAGTTGCGACACGTTCTGTCGCGTTGCGACACGACTTGTCGCGGCTCGTCCTCGGTTGAGAGGACGTGAATCGCCCGACTGACCGTTACCTGCGTTTTCCGCGAGTTGGTCTCCGGCGCATTTCTGGTAACGGTCTGAGCGGCTGTGGTCATGCCATTCCTCCAACCGGAGGAAGAAAATTGACTGCGTCTGAATACCAAAGCCAGATGGTCCCCTTCGCGATGGAGCTGGCAAATCGCATCTCGCTGCGTCTCGAACATCACAACTCGCTGACGTCGTTCGAGATCGAGGACATCGAACAAGAGCTCCTCACCTACGTCCTTGAACGCGCCTCGCAATTCGATCCGGCCAAAGGAAGCATCGAAGCCTTTGTGACACAAATGATGCGGACGGCCGCCGCTAGTCTCATCCGAGGATCGAATCGGCGACGCAGTAACCCGCCGCCGGGGCGCGTCGTCGACTCGCTGTCGAAGATGGTCGAAGGACCCGATCGCAAGTCCGAGGAACTCAATCGCGGACTCTCTTCCGCCGATGGCACACGCCGTCGCCAGACCGAACCACGCGACCCATTTCGTGACGTCGAGTTGGCTGATGCTGTTGAGCATCAGATCAACACTCTACCCCGCCGCTACCGTCGCATCGCGCGGCTTTTGCGAACTCACAACCAAAACGAGATCGCAAACAAACTCGGTTTATCGAAACGAAAAATTTCGCAGGTTTTAGCAGGGATTCGTGAGCATTTTGCGAGTGTCGACTGGAGTGAATCCGGATTTTTTTGGGACGTCGTTTCTCCGAATTGCATAGCTAGTTCTGGAGAGGACAACGTTTTTCAAACTACCCAAGAATCCAACATGGAGAAATCAGCATGAGCGCACCCGCCATGAATATCGAACAGCGAGTCACCGTCTCGCTCGCCTTGCAGCGATACCTGCGAGCGGTCGAACGCTTCGAAGCCGCTTCCAACGAGTTCAACGAATCCTGTCAAACGATTCGTGAGGCACTTCCTCGTGAAAGCCGCTTCGTCGCCAACATCTCGCACCAGCACTACCTGGTGACCAGCGATCGCGAAGGCAACTTCGAGGTCGAGTCAGTTGACACGGTTTGATTCGAAACCTGTCACCCATCCCTCTTCGACCTCCTCGCTGAAAGATCCGCAGGCGATGTCAACACGACCTTTACCTCATGAACCCGGTGATCGGAAGTGCCTGAAGTGCAACGAAACGTTTCGTTCCAAGAGTGCAGCTAATCGCATTTGCAAGAAGTGCTCGCAGATCAATGCGTCGCTGAAGGTGAGTGAAGCTCAGCTCGCTCGAGAACGAGGCACGAAACGCCTCAACGGCAATCTGATCGAAGAACAAGACACCTACGAGATGAACTTCTCGTAAGCCGCAGAAACCAAAGAAAACGCACCCATTTTCAGTTCGAAAGCCTTATGTCTCAAGCAACCCTAACCTCTGAAACGAGCGACAAGAACGTGCTGACCTACTCGGCACTCAACACGTTCCGCAATTGTCCTCGCAAATACAAACATCGTTACGTCGATAACCTGCGTCCACGGATGAAGGTTGAATCGCTGTCGTTCGGCAGCGTGATCCACAGTGCCATCGAGATCTGGTATCGCTCGGTGGACGATCCCAATCGCCTGTGGATTGTACTGGATTTCATTGATCGCAGCTTCCCAGAACGCGCAACCGACGAGAACCAGCAAGCGAACTGGCACCTGGCTCGTGCCATCATGACTGGTTACGCCTCGCGCTATGCCACCGAGGACTTCACGATCATCGAGATCGAGAAGTCATTCACTGGGAACATTCGCAACCCTGACACTGGCCGCTGCAGCCAAACGTTTGTGATGGCGGGCAAAGCCGATGCGATCGTTCAGCGATCCGATGGCATGTATCTGCTCGAGCATAAGACCGCCGCTTCGATCGACTCCAACTATCTCGACAAGCTGTGGACCGATACGCAGATCGCACTGTACTGCTATTACCTGCGTGAACTTGGCTATCCGATCGTTGGCGTGATCTACAACGTGCTGCTCAAGAGCCGGCTCAAGCAAAGCAAAGGCGAAACGCAGGAAGAGTACGAAGCACGCCACGCGGAACTCGCCGCCAAGAACAAGAGCGGCAAATCGACTGCGAAACGCCAGATGCCTGAGACGGATGATGAGTTTCAGTCGCGACTGTCTGAATGGTACTCACGTCCCGAAGCATTCCATCGCGAATTCATTTACCTCTCCGAAGACCGACTTGCGATGTTGCAAGACGAAGTCTGGGAAATCACCCAGCAGTACCTCGACGCGCGACGTCGCGGCAAATGGCTACTCAACACATCGAGCTGCTTCTCCTATCAGCGACCGTGTGAGTATCTGCCTTACTGCCAATCCGGCTTCAATCCAAACGTGGTGGACAACCTCTACGAGATCACTCCACCGCATGAGGAACTCAAT
>JBIKLJ010000113.1:0-15792 GCA_044359895.1 Pirellula sp. | reverse complement strand
TTGCGACTGTATCCTTTAAGAGGATCAAAGCCGCTATCTTTGCAATGCTGTAGGACTTTTCGTGTGTCACCAACCACGAACATTGTCCCCACCTTTTTGCCCTCACGGCCTTCCCGACCGATTTGCACGGCCAGATCGATTACGATCTTTAAATTGTTAAGGGGGACTGAGCTTTCAAGACGCTGTAAATCGCGGCTGGTAAAACGTCGCATACGTTCATCCAGGCGGATGATCGAGATCGAATCGATGCGATTCACTTCAAAACCGCAGTAAACTGCGATAACATCGCAGTGATTTGCAAGCAGTTCGTCAGCAACGGCTTCCAGCAGGGCATGCTGTAGTCGTTCTAAGAGGGGCGAGTCTTCTTTGTCCAGGACGAGCGGAATTAGGCCGAATTTGTCGGCATCCACCAGATCTGCAACGCGATCGGCAGCGACCAAAATTCGTTTGATTTCTGCGGGCACGAGCTCTCGAAGGCGTTCCCAATCCGTGGCACTGTCCAATAAAATCAGAATTGCATCCGCTTTCACTGCACAAGCCAGTCCACCAGCGGATTCGATTACGCTGGCAAATTCACGGGTGAACTTCTGAACAGTCATTTTTGATGAGATCCGGCAAGCGTGTAAAAATCAGACGACCGTAAAGAGTAGCATCTAAGTGTAATTTCCCAGCGATTTTTCATCAATTGGGGTAAGCAAGATCTGTTTTGATGTTGCGAGATACGGCTCGATGGCTATACTTCGTGCCCCGTTGAGAGACGAAACTCAACGCAATTAGGTTCGATTCGTCGGTGATGTTAAGGGTGGATTATGTCCAAGTCTTGCGAAGTTTGTGGAAAAGTAGCCTCGGTCGGCAATCAAGTGGAAATTCGCGGTAAGGCGAAATACTTGGGTGGTGTTGGTACGAAAGTTACCGGAATTACGAAACGCCGCTTTACACCCAACCTGCAATCCATCAAGGCATCCTTGCCAAACGGTGAAGTTCGGACCATTCGCGTCTGCGTCCAGTGCATTCGCAGCGGCCGAATTCGTAAGGCTGTTCGCGCCAAGCCATTCGCACTACCTTCCTAATTTTGCGAGGTTCCTTCGATGGCAATGTCCGCCGAAGATGTTTTGCGAATTGCCAATCTTGCTCGACTTTCGCTCGCGCAACAGGAAATAGCGGACCTCACAGCCAAGCTCGGTAGTATCGTAGGCTTGGTGGAACAATTGTCGGAAGTGAACACCGACGACGTCGAACCGATGGTCCATGCTTTCGAATTGAACAACGTTCTTGCTGACGACGTCGTTGGGCAATCTTTGCCACGCGAGATGGCTCTTCATAATGCACCCGCTTCGGATGATGAATGTTTCCGAGTTCCAGCGGTACTTGGGTGAGTAATGTGTGGAAGATCAGGACGTTTCTCAACACTGATACTCCAGCACTTTCGTCCCTTTGGGCATCTCATCACGGCGCGTTTAAGTCGCAAAGCCAATGTTCGGTCCCGATTTGGGATCAATGCGTTCTAAGCAAGTCATTTTTTCGCAGCGACAGTCTTGTGCTCGCCTTGGATTCGAGCGACCAGCCTGTCGGCTTCGTTCACTTTGGTTTTGGTGGCAATCCCGGCGGAAACCGGATCAGTGACGCTCAAGCTTTGATTCACAAGCTTTGCGTTCGACCTTGTCAGGAAGAGGACGCGATTGCGGCTTCTCTTTTGCAATTTGCGGAACAATCCTTGAGGATTCAGGGGGCCACCAGTTGCTCCGCGCTGGGATCGATGGAACGGCAAGCGTTTTACTTGGGGGTTGCAGATCGGGACAACCTGATGGGGGTTCTTGTTCGGGACGCTCGCACGCAACGATGGCTTGCAGCCGCAGGTTTTCTTGCAATTCGACCGACGGAATGTTGGGAGCTGGACCTTTCTTCTTTTCGCCCCCCCATGGATCGAACTCAGATCGGCATTCGCAGAACTTGCACTGTGGGCAGATTGATCGATGAAGAGCTTCATCAATCATGGTGGCTTAGCTCGGTTCTTGGTCATTGCGAGCAGATCCGCTTTAATTTAGTGCTGCGTTCTCCACCGAAAGTGGAAAGCGAGATCTTATTTTGGTACCCGGACCCGACCTTGGTGGGGGTGGATTCGACCATGGTTAGGCTGTGGATGCCGAATCTGCCGCAGGCAGAGGAGTCCAGGGAGCGATTCATTTACCTGATGGCAGAATCGTTGCGCCAGATCCAACAAGATAGAAAATTTGCGGTAAGAACCTTCGCATCACCTGCTCAGCAGCCAACGGTGACTCTTCTTCAAAGGCTTGGTTTTAGGTCGGTCGACCATGGCGTCGTTTATGCTAAAGATTTCTAGGGGTAGGTAGCTCGACGAACCGCGCTTGCAAAGAGAAAAATCGAGCATATGGCAGTTGACAGTTTTTGAGGTACGGGACACGCTAGTGCCCACACATCGGACACTATCGGTTTAGCAAAATCGTCTTGTGATCCCCCCGGATGGAAACTGGGGTCCTCCTACTCAAAATACACGCCAGGTGATGGAGCAAATCGGTGAAATTAGTGATTGACTCGAAAATGCAAAACGCCCTCGATGGAGACTGCGCGGTTCAGGAACCAACGTTGGTTCCGGGAATGTCCTGCGGTATCGACCTTTCCCAAGCGTTGGTCCTGGATCCAGAATTGGATTCGGACCTGGATTCGCAGCCCTCGGTAGAATTTGGCCAACCTCTTCAAGATTGGTTTGAATTGGCCTTGAAGGCCGAAACGCCTCGATTGGCACCCGTCAAAAATTCGTGGGGAGAAGACGAAGAGGATGTCGAAGACGATATCCCTGGGGATGACGTCGAAGAAGACGAGCAAGATCCGTTTGACGATTTCGACGAAGATGATTTCGATGACGACTTCGACGACGACTTCGAAGAGGAGCTCGACGACGAGTACGAGATCGAGCCTGCTGATGACGGGCTTGTCCCAGGTGCGGTCGAAGACATCGACGAAGAGATCCTGGACGAAGACGAAGAAATCGATCCAGGTCTCGACGACCTGTAAGAAGCTTTCACTCAACGACGAAATAGGTCATGTTCCAAGCAGTCAAAACGGATATCAAGTTTCCGAAGCTCGAAGAAGATACGCTTGCGTTCTGGAAACAGAATCGCATTTATGAAAAATCTCTTGAGCTGCGCAAGGACTCGCCCCCTTTCGTTTTTTTTGAAGGGCCCCCTACCGCGAACGGTATGCCACACCCTGGGCATTGCTTAACCCGAGCCATCAAGGATTTGTTTCCTCGTTATCGAACGATGCGAGGATTTCGGTGCGATCGAAAAGCAGGATGGGACACGCACGGATTGCCGGTGGAGGTAGAGGTATGCAAAGAGCTTGGAATTCACGGCAAAGAAGAGATTGAAAAGTACGGCATCGAAGGGTTTATCCAAAAATGCCAGCAGAGCGTCTGGAGGTACATGCAAGAGTGGGAACGCATGACCGAGCGTCTCGGTTTTTGGATCGACCTATCGCAAGCCTATGTTACCTATCATCAAAGCTATATCGAAAGCGTTTGGTGGTCGCTCAAGAGTTTATTCGATCGCGGTTTGTTGTATCGTGGCCACAAGATCGTTTGGTGGTGGGCTCAGGGCGGTACGGCTCTTAGCTCAGGTGAAGTCGGCCAAGGATATCGCGAGGTAGCAGACCCCAGCGTCTTTGTTCGCTTTCCTTTAGAAGGACAAGAGAAAACGTCGCTGGTGGTTTGGACAACAACACCTTGGACTTTACCCAGCAACCAGTTTGCGGCGGTCAACCTGAAGCTCGATTACGCGTATTGTCGCGACGAAGAGACCGGTGAAACAATCGTGGTTGCCGAGGCTCTTGTGCAATCGCTTGCCGAGAAAACCAAGAAGACTTTGACAGTGGAAAAGCGGGTCAAGGGTGAGGAACTGGTTGGCTTGCAGTATGTGCCTCCGTTCCCGTACTACTATGCTTCGCAAGCGAGCGATAAGGCTCAGTTGAAGTCAGGAGAGTCGGTTCGCCCCTCATGGCGAGTTGTCGCGGCACCTTTCGTGACCACCGACTCCGGGACAGGCCTTGTGCACTTAGCACCTCCCTTTGGCGAAGCAGATTACGAAGTTTTGGAGGAACAGAAATCTCTATTTCTCGCCCCTGATGAACTGCCTTTGTTGTGCGCGGTAGGACCTAACGGAAAATTCACCTCGGAAGCATCCGATTATGAAGGGGTTTGGGTCAAGGACGCTGACAAGCCGATTACACGGCGTCTTCGCGATGAAGGAAGCCTATGGCACCAAGAGCAATATCTTCACGACTACCCTTTTTGCTGGCGCGCTAGCGAAGACCCATTGATTCAATACCCGCGCGAAAGCTGGTTCATTCGAACCACTTCGTTCAAGGAATCGATGTTGGAAAACAACCGAAAGATCACTTGGTTACCGGAACACATTGGGACTGGCAGATTTGGCAACTTCTTGGAGTCGAATGTCGATTGGGCCCTTTCGCGAGAACGCTATTGGGGCACCCCGCTGCCCATTTGGGTCTGTGATGAAACAGGCGAAATGGAAGCTGTCGGTTGCTATGCAGAATTGCTCGCCAAAAAAGGAGTAACAGGGACTGAAGTTTGGACCGAAGCCAAAGCAAAGAATCCTGAATTGGTCGACGACCTTCAAGTTCACAAACCCTACATCGATGCCATCACGTACGATTCACCGTTTGCGGGTGGTTCGCGAATGCGCCGCGTGACCGAAGTGATCGATTGCTGGTATGACAGCGGGGCGATGCCTTTCGCGCAGTGGGGATATCCCCACGTCAAGGATTCGGAATTCAAGAGCCAGTTTCCGGCCGATTTTATCAGCGAAGCAATCGACCAAACTCGAGGTTGGTTCTACAGCCAGCTTGCCATCAGCACGATGCTGTTCGATGAAAAAACAGTGGCTTACCCCCATCCCTTCAAGAACTGTATCGTCCTTGGCTTGATGATGGCCGAATGGTACGAGAGCAAAGATGGAAAGCAGCGCTACCTGACAGAAGAGGAAGCGAAAACAGCTCTCGGAAATGACTTCGTCTTGAAGACGGGCAAGATGTCAAAGTCATTGCGCAACTACCGAAGCCCGCAAGAGATCTTTGACCGCTACGGTGCAGACGCACTGCGTTGGTATTTGTTTGCGAATCAACCACCTTGGAACTCGATCTTGTACAGCGAACGGGCCATTCGCGACAGTATTCCCGAGTTTATCCTTCGTCTGTGGAACGTGTTCAGCTTCTTCACGATTTATGCAGAGATCGATGGATTCCAAGGCCCATCCGATATCACGGGCCCATTGCATCAATTGAATTCGTCGGAACTGGCTCAGTCCAAATCCTACCGACCAATATCGCAACGGGGCGAGCTGGACCGTTGGATGATGAGCGAACTAGCCGCAACATGCAAAGATGCAGTCGAGAGAATGGACCGCTACGATAGTTATGGAGCTTGCCAAAGCATCAACGCTTTGGTCGACGCTTTGAGCAATTGGTATGTGCGACGCAGTCGGTCGCGTTACTGGGCGTCGGACAAGCAAGCCACTGACAAGATCGATGCGTACTGGACTCTTTACGAGAGTTTGATCGTGATTGCCAAGTTGATCGCTCCGTTTACACCATTCCTGGCCGAGGCTTTGTGGAAACACCTGAAGGGTGATTTGAAGGGTGTTTGCGAAAGCGTTCACTTGTGCGACTACCCTGATGGAAGCTTTGCAAATACCGACGCAACCTTGAATACTCGGATGGCATTGCTTCGCGAGATTGCTTCGTTGGGTCGATCGGCGAGAATGGAAGCCAAGTTAAAAGTTCGGCAGCCATTGAGTTTGGTGGAGGTGACACTGGCTGATGATTCGCACATCGAATGGTTGAAAATGCATGACGATATTGTTCGTGAAGAACTGAATATCGAAGAGATCCATTATGCGAGCGGTGCGAGCCCATTTGTCGAGTACTCGGTGCAGCCCAATTTTCGAAAACTTGGGCCTCGCGTTGGCCCCTTGCTTCCCAAGGTAAAGCAAGCCTTGGGCAAAGCTTCGGGCGCTGAGTTGCTAGAACAAATGACGCAAAAGGGAGTGATCACCCTTGAGTTGGATGGCACTAAGCTTGAACTGGATAGCGAAGACATTCAAGTTCGCATGACTGCCAAAGTCGGCTGGGCTGCCGCTCAGGGCAAACAATGTGTTGTTGCTTTGAACACGGAACTCACGGAAGCGTTGGTGCGCAAAGGGATCGCAAAGGATACTATCCGTCTTATCCAAGATATGCGAAAGAAGAGACAATGCAATTTTACGGATCGCATTGAAGTCGTTTTGCTGAGCAATGAAACGGCGATCCGCGAAGCGATTCTCGAGAATCAAGATTTCATTTGTTCCGAAACACTGGCGGTGCGTTTGTCGATGGAGATAATCTCCAGCGAAGTGGAGCTCGAAACTGTCGAATTAGCCGATTCAACGGTTCAGCTGGGACTGAAGCCGACCGCTTAATCTACCTTTTTTTATAGACAAAGAGAATCATGACGAGCTTCCGAACTGAAGTCGATTCCATGGGCGAGGTTCTTGTACCTGCCAACGCTTATTACAGCGCTCAAACGCAGCGTGCGGTCGAGAACTTCCCAATTTCAGGGTGGCAACTGCCTGTCCCCTTGATTCGCGGCATGGGCCGAGTGAAGCTTGCGTGCGCCAAAGCCAACAACGATCTCGGAAAGCTCACCGGCACCGGTAAGAATCCATTGTCAGCGGCGCAAGTTCAAGCGACGTTTGCAGCCTGCCAAGAAGTGATCGATGGCAAGATGGACGGCGAGTTCCCAGTGGACGTGTTCCAAACAGGCTCGGGAACTTCGAGCAATATGAACATCAACGAAGTCATCTCCAATCGTGCCATTGAGCTGATGGGCGGAGATCGATTTTCCAAATCAAAACCGATCCACCCCAATGATCACGTCAACATGGGGCAGAGCACCAATGACACGTTCCCGACCGCCATTCACGTTGCGACCGCTTGCGAAATTCATGACACCTTGATTCCACAACTGGAAAAGTTGCATCGGATCATGCGAGACAAGGCGCTGCAATGGGACAAGGTGATCAAGATCGGACGAACGCATTTGATGGACGCAACCCCATTGCGTTTAGGCCAAGAGTTCGGAGCGTTCGCACGTCAGATCGAATTGTCCATCGAGCGCGCGAAAGTAGCTGCGAAGGCCGTCTATGAATTGCCCGTTGGCGGAACGGCGGTAGGAAGCGGCATCAATACTCACCCTGAATTTGGTTCGCGAGTCGCAGCTGATTTAGTCAAGCAAACGGGAATCGAATTCATCGAAGCAGTCGATCATTTCGAAGCCAATGCGCAGCGGGATGGCTTAGTAGAATCGCATGGGCAAATCAAAGCGATCGCCATGACCTTGTTCAATGTTTCCAACAACATCCGCTGGTTAGGCTCGGGACCACGTTGTGGATTCTACGAGGTCATCTTGCCAGACCGTCAGCCAGGCTCCTCGATTATGCCGGGCAAGGTGAATCCCGTCATGTGCGAAAGCATGATGCAGTTGACAGCAAGAGTGATGGGGAACGACACGACCATGACCATGTGCGGCGCAACTGGCGGCAACTTCCAATTGAATATCATGATGCCGATGATGGGGCATGCGATGCTGGAGAGTATCGCATTGCTTTCCAACGGTATCGGAGCATTTATCGAGTTCTGTATGGATGGTTTGGAAGCCAATCCAGAAGCCTGCGAGGCAGCTGTAGAACAAAGCCTTTCGATGGTAACAAGCTTGAACCCGTACATTGGCTACGAAAAGGCTGCTAAGCTTACGAAAGAAGCCTTCGCATCCGGCAAGACCATACGCGAATTATGTGTCGAACAGAGCATCTTGCCAAAAGAAACGCTCGATGCTGCACTCGATCCATTCACCATGACCGAGCCACAAGCGTAAGTTCTCACGTAGAATAGCCATCGCCATGTATGGACACTTGAAGATAACGAATGCTGCTTAAGCAGCACGTTTAGCAGCAGCAGATGTCCGTTGTGCAACAGGATCAGACAGTCGCAATGGCATGGCCAACGGTTGATCGTCGGTCACGACGACCTGGATGGCAATGTGTCGCGATGCATTGAGCAGGATGGGGCTCTTCAAGTTTGCAGTGAGAGTTGCTCCTGACTTGCTTACAACGCTCAAAATATACATTTGATCTTGTGCGTGCAAGTGGAGCAATTCCAGCTCTCGCTTGTGGACGTGAGCTCGGTAATTCGGCGCAAATCGACGAGGGCTTACGACAGGCACAGCAACGTTGGCCAACGCAACCGATTGGAGCCAAGCAACTTCTTCATTATCCAAACTGGATAGCAAAACCCAGTGACGGCACGTTTCAAAGCCAATCAAACCATGCGGCATGAGCAACATGTCCGAGTGATTGATCTCCATTTTGCCGAACCTGGAAGATTGGATTTGCATGACGTCACCGTGGACCAAAGATCGAACTGTGTGCTACAATCGCTTCTATCGGCAAACTTCAGTGGTTTGCGTTAACACTTTTTTCTGGTCTTCCATTTTCCTTTTTTTCGCTGCCAGGCCAATCGCCAGTCCTAAATTCAATGAGTGATAGCAATCTCCAAGTTCGTATTGATTCCGTTCGTGCTCGATTGATTCCGCTACGAGACGGTCTTTGACTACGCTAACAAAGTGTTGGAAATTGCTGGGTTGGAAGAACGCATGGCCAGTCCCTCCTTTTGGGATAGCCCTGAAAAAGCACAAGAAGTCGTTCAGCAGCTTAAAAACTTAAGGTCCGTTGTAGAGCCCCTGCGCGGTGCAATTCAGTCGTGCGAGGACTTATCGGAATTGGCGAGCATGATTTCGGAGGAGCCTTCCATCGCCGATGAGGTCGAACCGGAGGTTGTGAAGCTTGAAGAGTCGATTGAGCAGCTTGAGTTAAAAGCCCTGCTAAACGGTCCGATGGACGAATGCGGGGCCATTTTGGCGGTGCACGCTCGTGAGGGTGGGCTTGATGCAAACGACTGGGCTGAAATGATGTTGGGAATGTACATCGCTTGGGCTCAGAAGCATGGCTACGTAGCCGAGTTGGTGGACCGGTCTGACAACGAGGGCGCGGGGATCACTCAAGCAACCGTCATTATTCGCGGCCCATCTGCATACGGATACCTGAAGGGTGAAGAAGGTATTCATCGCTTGGTCCGGATCAGTCCGTACAATGCGGAAGGGAAACGGCAAACCAGTTTTGCTGCCGTCGACGTTTCCCCTGAAGTCAGCGATTCCGTGGAGATTGAGATCAACGAAAAGGATGTGCGGGAAGATGTGTTTCGCGCTTCAGGGGCGGGGGGCCAGCACGTGAACAAGACGAGCTCCGCGATCCGACTGACTCACATTCCGACCGGCATAGTCGCTCAGTGCCAAAGCGATCGAAGTCAGCACAAAAATCGTGCCCAAGCTTGGAAGATGCTTCGAGCACGACTTGCACGCATTGAAGAAGAAAAGCGCGAAGCGGAACTGGCGACCAAATACCAAAACAAAACGGTCACAGGATTTGGCTCCCAGATTAGAAACTATTTCTTACACCCTGACCAACGTGTCAAGGATTCGAGAACTGGTTTCCAGGTTGGCAACTTCCATGTCGTGCTTGCTGGTGAGCTTCAAGGGTTCCTAGAAGCGTTTTTGAAGTACCGCATGATGAATGAGGCGGGGCAGTCATGAGCCCGCTTAACCTTTGGATGAATTCGATAGCGGAACTCTCTGCCGGCGTGCTAAGCATTCGTTTTATCAAGTCTGCAGATCGCTTGGCTCATTGTATCGGCTTGCAAATATCCACAAAGGATTCCGAGGGCTTCCTGCCGGTTTTGGAATCGATCGAAGGAGACGCACGGGAAGCGTGGCCTTGCAGTCCACCCATGCAACAAATTGTGCAAGAGTGTGTAGGACATAACTCTTCTCCCGTTCTGCTGGGGGTTGGATTGTCGGGAAATGGGCATTGGTCCGGTGCTATCGAGGAAACCTCGGCCGGCTCGCTGAAGCTTGACATTGCCTGCAAGAGCTCCAAACCGGCTAGCTATCTTGGATCCCAGTACCGTGTGATGGGTGAGACCAAAATTGATTTTGATAACAATGAGATTAGGCTAGTGACAAAAAGAGAATCGAGCGAACATGTTGCGTTGGTGCTCTCTGTGACGATTGGAATGCTTTCCTTGGACAAGGAAAGCAACTTGCTTTCCATCATACCGAGCTCCGACCCGTCATCGCCTCAAACGCATCGGTGGTGCTACGACGTCGCGATTCGCCCTGAAAGCATCCATTAAGTCAACGAAAAGGGGAAGGAAGAACTGCCCCGGAACGATCGAACGTCACAAACCGCGATTGGCAAAAACTATCGCTTCTCGGGCAATCCTAGACGGTATACATGGTCACTATGCTGGGGCTTGAATTACGTGACGCCCAACAGGAACTATTGGATAAAAGCTGACCGCTCGGCCGGTTGTGTCGCCAAGCATCAATAGCTTGACGGGCAGCTACTATTCCGGCATGAGCAGCTATCACGATCAAGTTCCGGAAATTCTAAACAGCTTGCCCTCGCACTTGGCAGAACGCAGTTGGTTGCGGTCAGCCGGCTGCAAGGATCGCAAGCGTTTTGAGGGGCATTTCGTCTTATATTGGACTCATCATGCCCTTCGAGCAGATGAGAATCCCGCTCTGGATGTTGCTTCGCATTTGGCGGAGAAGCTCGATCTGCCAATCTTGGTTTATCAGGGCCTTTCGGAGCAGTATCGTTTTGCTTCGGACCGACACCACACCTTCATTTTGGAAGCTGCCAGAGATCTTCAAGTTCGGTACGCTGAGCTTGGTGTTGATTATGCACTGCATGTAGATCGGCAGGGCGCGCGCAGTACACGGCTAGCACAGCTGGTGAAGTCTGCTGCCGTGATGGTGACCGACGATTTCCCCCTGGAAGCGACGCGGGAGTGGACCGAACGTTTGGCCGAGCTCGATTGGTGCCCGATCGTTCTGGTCGACACCGCCTGCGTTGTCCCGACGCGAATGGTGGGCAAGGCGCACGACCGAGCCTTTGCTTTTCGCGATGCGACGACCGCCTTGTATCGTGAACGCGTCGATCGGCCATGGCCAACGTGCGAAGCAAAGACGAAGCCTGCGAAGGTTCCGTTTGAGTCGTTGCAGTTGCAAGACTTGTCCATCGCAAAGATAGTAGCCCAGTGCAATATCGATCACTCGATCGGGCCGGTGTCTGACACACCGGGTGGTTCCAAGGCGGGTTACTTGCGATGGCAGTTCTTTCGGCAGAAGGGCTTACGAGGATACGCGAAACGTCGAAATCAAATCGAAGTGGATGGCGTCAGCCGAATGTCGGCGTACCTTCATTACGGAATGGTCTCACCATTTCGCATCGCACGCGAGGCGTCTGCTGACGGCGCTGAAAAGTACCTCGACGAGCTCTTGATCTGGCGCGAGCTGGCATATGCTTTTTGTTACTACCGAAAAGATTTAGAAACCAACGCAAGTCTCCCATCGTGGGCTGTGGCGACCCTTTCTAAGCATGCTTCGGATCCAAGAAATCGATTGTCTTGGGAGACTTTGGCTCGTGCGAAAACGGGCGAACGGCTTTGGGATGCTGCGCAGCGCAGTTTGATCAAGCATGGCGAGCTTCACAACAATGTGAGAATGACTTGGGGGAAAGCCATCTTGGAATGGTCAGGTGATCATTTGGAGTCGCTGGCCCGACTGGTCGATCTCAATCACCGTTACGCGCTCGATGGCAGAGATCCAGCTTCGTACGGTGGGATCCTGTGGTGCCTTGGGCAATTCGACCGACCTTTCCAACCTGAACAACCCGTCTTGGGCAGCGTACGACCGCGGCCAGTTTCAGAGCACGCGAATAGGACCAACCTCGAAGCCTACGAACAAAAAGTAGACCGATCGGTGGCGATGCCATCACCTCGCATCGCAATGATTGGAACTGGCCTGGGAGGGCTGTTATGTAGCCGCATCCTGCACGACCAAGGGCTGCAAATCAAGTGTTTCGAAAAGTCCTATCGCGCGAGCGGACGTGCCTCGACCAGGATTTCCGACGGCCTAACCCAATTCGATCACGGGGCACAGTATTTCACAATACGCGATCCTGTGTTGAAGCCTTACCTTGCCTCCTGGTGCCAGGACAATCATGTCGCCAAATGGGAAGGCCGGATTGTCTCGATTGACACCCCCGAAGTGTTCTCCGAAGTTGCGGTCGTGGATCGGTTCGTCGGAGTGCCCCGAATGGAATCCCTGGGCGAGCATTTGGCTCAGGACTTATCGATCGAAGTGGAAACGGAAGTATCCAAAGTTGAGCCTGCACCCAACGGTTATCGACTAACATCGAAGACGGATCGCGATCTAGGCGAGTTTGATATCGTCTTATGGAATTGTCCTCCCGTACAGGTTGGCAAGCTTGTACCATATTCTTGTCTTTGGCAAGCGGAACTAGCAAAGGTCTCGATGGTGCCATGTTGGTCTGTGATGCTGGGGTTCGAGTGTCGATGGGACGTTCCCTTCGACGGTGCTTTTGTGAACGGCGGATCGCTAGCATGGATGGCTAGAGATTCGAGCAAGCCTTTGCGTCCGCAAGCCATCGACGCTTGGGTTCTGCATTCGACGGTCGCTTGGGCCGAGGAAAACTTGGACCTTGCCAAAGAGGAGGTCATTGCACGACTGGCCGCAGAAGCAGAACGCATTACCGGCCGACCGATGCCGAAGTCTTGCGTGGCACGAGCACATCGGTGGCTTTATTCACGCCCGAATGAATCATTGGCTACGAGTTCGCTCTGGGATGAAAATCATCGGCTAGGTGCTTGTGGCGATTGGTGTGGTGGCCCGAGAGTGGAGGGAGCCCTAAAGAGTGGTATCTCGCTCGCGGGACAAGTTCTCGGCTCGCTCCATGAACGGACGATCGCATCTCTGGACGCATCCGTTTACTTGCCACAGTTAAAACAGTTAAACTTATTCCCTTAGTTCAACATTCCCGATTTTTCAACGCGTTGACGGCTCGGACCTTATGACCATGAAATCAGCCGCACTCGTTTATCCGCATCAGTTATGGGCGAATCACCCGGCCGTGGACGCTGCGTCCGTGGTGGTGGTGGTGGAAGACCCGTTATTCTTTACGTATTACAAGTTCCACTCGCAAAAATTGGTGCTGCATCGAGCGTCAATGACGGAATTTATTCAGCAAGCCGAAGGCTTAGGCAAGCAGGTGCATCGTCTGGAAGCCAAAAAAATCACTTGTTCGAGTGAGGTCGGGGCTTTCTTAAAGTCAAAGAAAATATCGAAAGCCGTCGCTGTTGAACCCACAGACGAATGGCTAAAGCGACGCGTAACTGATGGCTGCCTCGGTGCAAAAATTGAACTCGAATGGTTGGCGGACCCCTCGTTTTTGACACCCGACGAGGTGATGCAACAATGGGCAGATCAACGCGAGCATTATCATTTTACCGATTTCTACATGAAGCAGAGAAAGCGGCTGGGAATTCTGCTGGACGAGAAGGGGAAACCTGTAGGTGGCAAATGGACGTTTGATACTGAGAATCGAAAACGTTTACCCAAGGGCCATCACGTCCCTCCGTTGAAGACACCCAACGCACGCCCCAGTGTGGAAGAGGCCAAGCGATATGTTGCAAAGAACTTTCCGGATGCCTTTGGCTGTGTGGATCGCTTTTGTTACCCAGTAACTCACGAGCAAGCAGCAGCATGGCTGGAGGCGTTTGTGGACGAGCGACTGGCTTCTTTTGGCGACTACGAAGATGCGATCTCCCAAAAAGAAACATTCGTTTTCCACAGCGTTTTAACTCCCATGTTGAATATTGGGTTAGTGACGCCCAAACAGATAATCGACCTGGTTATCGCAAAACGTGAGCAAGTAGCGCTCAATTCGCTGGAGGGATTCCTGAGGCAAGTCATCGGCTGGCGCGAGTTCATTCGGCTCGTTTACATCCATGCTGGCTCGCGGCAAAGAACCACCAATGCATGGAATCTTAAGCAACCTTTGCCAGCTTCCTTCTACACCGGCACGACAGGCATTGTTCCCTTTGACCAAAGTATTAAACGTACTTTGGAGCATGCATATTGTCACCATATAGAACGGTTGATGGTGCTTGGGAACTTTATGCTGCTTTGCGATATCCATCCCAATCAAGTCTATCGTTGGTTTATGGAGCTGTTCATCGATGCCTATGATTGGGTCATGGTTCCCAACGTTTACGGAATGAGCCAGCATGCAGACGGTGGCTTAATGACCACCAAGCCTTACATCAGCGGCTCCAGCTACGTTCTCAAGATGAGCGATTATGCCAAAGGGGATTGGTGTGAAGTTTGGGACGCACTGTATTGGCGATTCATCGACCGCGAACGCGACTTCTTCAGCTCCAATCCGCGAATGCGAGTGATGGTGGGGCAACTGGATCGTATGGGGACCAAGCTCGATCATCATCGCAAAGTCGCCGGACGCTTTTTAGAAAAGCTCCATCAATAACTTTCCGTCTATCTGGGTTATGATCCTTCGGCCATAATGCCCAGTCGTTATATCTTTGTAGCCCTTCGCTTCGCGGAGGTAGCAATCCTGTGGGGTGATCCATGCAACTTAATCCACCGGTCGTTGATTTGGATCAGCAACATCGCGAATCGGTAGCCGGTTCGTTTTCGGAAGGTCAGCAACGACTGTCCCCAGTTGCGATATCGGTGACCGTGGTGCTTCTCGCAAGTGGGCTGATCCACTTGGCCATTCTTGGTCTTCTCGGATCGACTTGGCACGGCCCATTGTCGTTCCGTAAGCCAGCACTTTTCGGTATCTCGGGTGGGCTTACGATGTGGTCGCTGACGTGGCTGATGACTCAACTGAAACCGAAAAAAGTGGATCGAATGTTGGTGGACTCCCTTTCCTTGGCACTTCTCATCGAGGTGGCGATCATCACGTTGCAAACTTGGCGGGGCGCTGCATCGCACTTCAACCATTCGACGGTGATTGATGCAGCCATCGAGTTTTCGATGCTTGGCTTAATTCTGTACGTGACGGGTGGAATAATTTATTTGACTTGGCGAACAAGCTCATTGCGGGACATGGAGCCTGCGATGGCCATTGCGATTCGGAGTGGCATGGGATTGTTAGCGTTGTCCTGTTTGTTGGGTATCGCAACTTCCGTTCTGGGTGAAGCGAGTCTGTCTATGGGCGGAACGTCCGAGATTTGGGGCAAAGCGGGCGTTTTGAAATTCCCGCATGGGGTTGCCCTTCACGCGATCCAGATGTTGCCAATTCTTGCTTGGATGGCTCGCGTCTTGGGGTTGAAACAATCAGTTCGAGTTGTGCAATCCGCCTTTGTCGCTCAATGCTTGTTTTTGTTTTATGCCGTTTGGCAAACCAGTTGCGGCCGCGAACGTTTTGATTGGGACACGGTAGGCGGCGGTATCTTGTCGCTTGTTGCTGCATTTAGCCTTTATCCGGCTATCGTGTTTCTCGTTCAAGGGGTATTGAATTACCGTGGAAAACCATAGCGAAGCGCCAAGCCATCAGTGTTCGTCTCAAACTTGATTTTTGCATAGGTACCAACTTGATCTCTGACTACTATGCAATGAACTACGATGCAATGAACTACGATGGAATGAACTACGATGGAATGAACTACGATGGAATGAACTACGATGGAATGAACTACGATGGAATGAACTACGATGGAATGAACTACGATGGAATGAACTACGATGGAATGAACTACGATACGTTGAGACCAAACTTC
>JBIKLJ010000333.1:0-4554 GCA_044359895.1 Pirellula sp. | reverse complement strand
GATCAAGCAATTGTATCATTCCATCCTGGTCAACGCGCTGATCGGGCAGGAATTTGGTAACGGATAAGCGAATGGAGATAAGGAGCATGATCCGCGAGTAAGGGAACGGCGGTTTGTGAGCCGTAACAGAAGTCGCGTTGATGCCATGCACGCGAAAAGTTCGATTACGAGCACGAGCACCGTCCGCCAAAGCGGACTGAGCACGAGCACGATGGAATCCTGTGGTCGCGTAGGCCAGAACGTCTGCGGTAACCGGGCCGCCGCCGAGGAACTATGATCTCAAAAAACGCGTGATCGGCGGCTCCGGTTCACCGCTTTGTTCTGCCCGTCGTGGACTTCGACTCGGGAAGCTTGGCGACGGCTTGTTGCAGCCAATCATTGTACCATTCCAGGAACGTCGCGCGCTTCTTGCGTTTCAGTTTTGTTGGTGCCAGTCCACCTTCATCTGCACGCAAATCGTCCCAAACGTTTCCGGCCTCGGGGCCCGACACAACGAGCCAGTTGCGAAGCGCACAACCTTGATGACAAATAGGAATTGCTCCATTCACGTTGTCGGGATTGTAATAAATCTTTTCAATTCGTTCAATCTCCGCCTCGTACAGGTCTTCACTCTCAAATTCATCCTCCTCGGGATATTCCAGAACATCATTCCACGGCTTGATGTGAGGAAATGGCTTGGCGAGAGTTCCGACAAAGCCATCATTTTCCTTCCAACGTTGATAGGAAAAGCAATCATCCATTTCGTGAAATTTAAAGAGACCGTAAAACGGTCCGGCTCCGCCGTTCCCGACTTCGGTGATGAATCGGCGATAGTCTTCTGGAAGCTCAATCTCATGCTTTGCTTCGAAGTTTGTAACGACAGATTTGCGAACGACAGGATTCAACTTAAAACCATGGGATTCGCTGCCAAAAATCTTCGGCGGCCGTTTCGCAGTTCGGCATCGTTCCAGATCTTCGCGGATTGACTCAATGGTTGCGGGCATACGAATTCAGGGCAGAACGACCGGCATCACCGAGCACGAGCGATTGACTCAACGCAAGTCAAAACGGCCGATCGAGTGCTTCGTGTGCATGCCATGGTTCTGCGATTTTACTCGGTTTCCAGTTTGCTTTTTTGCTCGTAGGCGATTTCTGCGACCAATCTTATCAGTTCGTTCGCTCCAGCGTAAACATCCGGCTCATTCTTGGCGTAGAAATAATTTACCCCATCAACCGAAACGATCGCCGGGTTATGTCCGCCATCTCTCACTAGCACGGAAGTTTCTGTTTTGTCGGCATGCGTTATAACTGCCTCTGCAACCAGAGGGCTGACATGCTCGTAAACGTTTCCATAAAAGGTCTCTGGGACAATCCGCCGATAAACCTCATCCTGTCTTTCGATCGGAATACGCACTGCTTTTGTAGTTGCTGCTTCATATCCACTCCACGGATGCAGAAATACAACAACTGATTCCGGTTTACGGACAACAGGTGTCTCCGGCGGCAAGTTCCGAGTGAAGCGTATAAAGCAATAAGTTACGAAGACACCAAGTGCGAAGCCAAGAAGAACATAGACAGCGGTCTTCATTGTAAGCAGATCATGTGTTGGGTAAAGCGATTCAATCGCAGAACGCTCGCCATCACCCGGCACGTGCGAGAGATGTTCCATTTCAAATAAAGCCGATCGCGTGCTCGGTGTGCATGGCTTGGTTAGGCGGAATTTTGGCTTGGTTGTTTCCACGTAAACAAGGACGCCGCTAGCACGATTTCAATACTCCCACCCAACCCCGCCGAAACCCAGGACGGAAAATTCAGAACTGCAGCTGTAAATCCTGCGATGCAGAGTGCAGCACCTGCAAACCAGTAGTGCCTGAGTCCATAGATTGTTTGAAACGTAAGATAGCGACTACCGATGACCAACAGCATGACCGGAAAGAATAAAGCTGTGCTAGTAAACAATGTAGCCATAGAAATGAAGATCCCAACCATCAGCCAGGCAGTACCCTCCATCGCTAAAAAGCCTAGGGGATTGCCTGTGGAATTCTTCCCGGAAACACCGACTATTCGACAAACAAGTAAAGAGAGTGGAAAGATAGCCATGCCGCCAACGAGCAGCACCCAGATACTGGCAGTAACGCTGAACGCCGGCGACGTGGCCGAAGCCGCGAGCCAAACTAATCCGGATACCAAGGCACCGGGAGCTCCGCACGCATATGCCGCGCGCATATCAGCTTGGAGGCATCGCAGCGATTCAGTTTCTTCCATTGATAAAGTAAAGCCTAACGTGTGCGATCACCCAGCCCGAGCATTTGACTCAGCGCAAGTCAAAACGGCCGATCGAGGGCTTGGCGTGCATCGCTTGGTTCTGCGACCGTCACCGGTGCCCCGGTAACTCAGTATAGGGTATCGCAGGATTTCGTTCTACTAACTTGGCAAGTCGAGTTTCCCATTCGCTGGATTCCGAGCCGTGCCATCCCCCGGAACGACCTGTCGAATCCCATAGGTCGTCTTCGATCGGATCGTAAATCAAAAGGAATCCGACGCCATTGTTGTCAAACACGCAAACGATACCGGAGCTAGCGTCCTTGATGGCGGAGAACGACAACGGCGTGGAAGGGCGAGCGATTGTTTGTTCGCCGACGGTATACATGCCAATGGCTGGTGGGTTGTGGTAAGTGATCCCAAGAACTACCTCATTGGACGACTGCGATTCCTCGCGAATCGTAAGTCGATGCCTCGCGGAAAGTTGATGCTCAAATAAGATTGACCACCGGTTTACGACGAACCCCACGATGATCATCGCAACTGCACAGACAACTATTGCAATTACAACACGCATGGAAGTTACTTTGGTCTTATCGCAGAACGCCACCGATCACCCAGCGGCGGCAAGTAAAGTTTCCATCATGAGTCGGGCGACCCGCCGCTTGGGTGCATCGGATTGTTCGTCGGTTTCTGCGCCGGGAATGCGTTCATTGGGTGGATGAACTCGCAATGGTCAAGCAAGTCTTCAAGCCGGTCATCAAGTACAACATCTGGTTTCGGCAGAAAGCATACAAAGCAGTCCGCAATTCCGAGCATCGTGGCAATATCTCGCGAGTACTGAGCGCCTCCACGACTCCAGCAATATAGCACATTTCCAGCGTTGAACATCTCGCGAACATAGTCGACCGCGTTCAATATTGGAATCTGTTTTGATCCAAAGGATCGTATGAGAGTGTCGTCGACGTCGACGAAGATTACGGTCTCTTTGCGGGGAGTTGGGTCAATCATTGTGGCATCGAGTATTTCAGTGATCATTCCATGAGCAGTGTTATTTCGTCCCTCTGCAATCATAAACGATGAACCAGGCTGCAACCTTGACTTCTGAAGGTCAGGTCGCAGAAAAGTGATCATGGCATCACAAGTGTCTCCAGGTTTAACGCAATAGTCTTCTGGAATAGTAGTGATCGTAACGCCGCTCTCCTCACCACGGTATCGAAAATGTGGTCGATAGCCGGAATGGAAAGCAGTTCTTCGTCCGCCAGCAGCGGTCGGAATTGTTAGCAGCTTCACACGAATATGAGCGATCATGTCCATTCGACGAACGCCAGCCGTAACCGGGCACGCGCCAGTTCGGCTTCTATTTCAAAAACGCCGGATCGCGTGCTCCGGTTCACGGCTTTGTTCGGCGTCGCCTCAATTAGCCTCGTTTGCCCATGTACGACTCTACAGCATCTTTTGCCTTTTGGAGTTCGAGGCCCTTCTGTTCCATATGCAGCTTGACAGCCTCAAGCTTTCGACCGTCGTCGGCCATCGCCTTAACCGAGTCGGATAGATCCGTAAACGCCGCACCGGGGTTGTCCTCCTGCCCGAGTCGTTGAGGTTGTGGACATTCTACAACCGCCGCAGGTCGACGTCCGACCCAAATGCCTAAAAGATATCCAATGCTGACGCCGAGAAGAAGCCATACGGCTTCGGCAGGCAACGCCACCTGCAGACCTGCCCACGCCAGATTCATGCCCGTGAGCAAAAGAAACGACATCATCAACCCGATGATTAACGCAGGTGCATCGCGCCATCGGAATCCAGTGAGTTGAAACGACTTGGCGTTCGGGTCGTAGAAAAACGATCCCTGATTCACCTTCTCGAAAAGCTTGTCGTTGTCATTTGTCACGTGCAATGCCTCCCATGCCGAACGTGTACGATCACCAAGCCCGAGGAGTTGAATCCACGCAAGTCAAGCGCCGTCGACCGAGGGCTTTGGTGCATCGTGTTGTTCGGTCCGGGTTGTCCCATCCAGGATTATATCAGACTCCATGTGGTGGCGTCAAAAGTTCTGATTCGGATCGCTGCGGATGGAATGGACGAGTGGGCACGCAAAGACGCAAAGACGCAAAGGGAGAAAACCGAAGGCGTCATACAAAAGCAGTGATCGCATGCGGACGCAGATAGGATCGTGCGAGAGGCCAATGCTATGCAATCCAGAATCATCGAGGGATTGTGCGAAGAATCGACGTGCAGATCATCGATCGTCCTGCTCCGATGGGATCAGTAGTGCAGCAAACCATTCGAACATGGCGATCTTCTTTGCGT
>JBIKLJ010000332.1:0-4559 GCA_044359895.1 Pirellula sp. | reverse complement strand
AAGATGCAAACCAAGGACTTCTCGACCGACTTTGGGGGAGCGGGTTCCTGCCTTCAAGCCACCAAGGGGTAAAGTTTCGAAGTGGAAAAGATCCCGTGCTTTTCCTGAATGATCCCAACGGTATCGACCGCAAGCTACGCCGTTCCATGCTGGATGGGCTTGCTAGATTGAACGAGATACAGCAGGCTCAAGACGGCGACTCGGAAATTGCAACCAGGATGGAGCAGTACGAAATGGCATTTCGAATGCAGGCATCGGTGCCGGAACTGACCGACTTCAGCAACGAACCGCAGTCGACATTTGATCTGTACGGCCCCAACTCGAAGATACCAGGAACTTTTGCGGCCAATTGCTTAATGGCAAGACGCATGGTGGAGCGTGGGGTACGCTTCATTCAGCTGTATCATCGAGGCTGGGACAACCACGGCAATCTGCCATCGAATATCCCAAAACAGTGCGACGACATCGACCAACCGCAGGCTGCACTGGTTGCCGACTTGAAGCAACGCGGCTTGTTGGAAGACACGCTGGTTGTCTGGGGCGGCGAGTTTGGACGCACTGTCTACAGCCAAGGCTCATTGCAAGATGACTACGGCCGAGATCATCATGGACGTTGCTTTAGCATGTGGATGGCCGGAGGGGGGACAAAACCAGGAACCGTTTTAGGCGAAACAGATGAATTCGGCTACAACATTGTTTCCGATCCCGTTCATATCCATGACTTGCACGCTACGCTTCTACACTGCTTGGGTTTTGATCATGAACGATTAACCTATCGTTATCAGGGACGTGATTTTCGCCTTACCGATGTCCATGGAAAAGTGGTTTCGCAGTTATTGTTAGGAGGCTAGTCGCCTGGGCCACACCCCGTCAACTCCCACGATTGTCCGGAATCTGATGGAAGCCACAAATCAAGATGTCGGATGTAGATCGATCAACAATCAGGGCATGATGGATACCGGCAAACAACGTCTTAGCCAAATTCTTTGATCCATGGACGAGTTGCTGGTGAAGAATCGAAGACCTAGAAAACCAAGCCCAAGCAAGCTTTTGCATTTCTAAAAATTCCGGCATTGCGAGTTTCGATGAAACAAGAGTCATGGAATCCGACGCGAGGATCCGAGTCAGTTCTTCCGCATTCACGCTGTCTCGATGAAACTTGCCGACGAAAAGTGATTCCGTTTCTTGAATCTCAGGAGGCGCATTCGCGAACAAATCTCCGACAACCTCTTCTGCCCAGCCAGGCACTTGCCTTTCTCCAAACCGCTTTTGATTCACGATAAGATACCAAATATTGTCAGCGGACACTTGATCCAGGATGGCACGGGCATTTTCAAACGCTGTCTCGAATCGGTGCTCGAAAATGCCCGACGCGAGTTCGGTTGTCGTATACGATAACGCAGGGAAAGTCTCTGACATTGGTGACACGTTGTGTTAGGGGTAGAAAAATGGATCGAACATGGACTTCAGTACCGGTAACGAGACAATGTGGATTAGCACGAAATGCACATGAACGTTTGAGTCGACGAATTGCCGTCGAAACTTTCCATACATTATAGCCTCACTGAAACCATGGGATGCCTGGCAAATTAGGGATGTGCGAGCACGCTTCCGCTCGTCCACGTTCTACCGTAGAATTTTCAGGTTCACAATGGAACTTGCTTTCAAAACTACGAAGAACCAAATGCCCATCGAACCGTCTGATTTCGACGATCCAGCTTTTATCGAACAACTTTGGGACGCATTTTATCCACGCATGAAGTTGGCGGTATTGGGCCGAGTTCGAGCGATACGCAGACCCGTGGCCGATGAGAGCGGGATTGCCCTTAGCGCTTTCAATAGCTTTATCCAGCACGCTCGAAATGGGAAATTCCCAAACTTGGTAGATCAAGATGAAATGTGGAGATTGGTAAAGCAAATCGCGATTCGGAAAACGAGCGATGTTCGAAAAAACCTCTTGGCACGGAAGCGAGGAGGGGGAGCGACGGTTGTCGGACAGTCTGATTTCTCCGATGATTCAGGCTACTTTCAAGGCATTAATCTAGCATCGGATAAGCACGGCGAACCTTCGGAACCCGTGGAAGTTGCCGACCTTCTGAACTCCTTACTACAGAGTCTTCCAGATGATAGGCATCGGGATGTTATTTTGCTGAAACTTCAAGGAGCCTCGGTTGCAACCATTGCGGAATGCCTAAACACGACCACCCGTACCATCCAGCGTATCCTTAAGAAAATCGAGGAACGCTGGCAATCAGAACTTCTCGAAGACTCGTAATCGATTCTGAAGGATGCAAGAGAATGACAGCAACTGAGGGGTTTCTTGATCGGCTCGATTCCCTTTGGAAAGACGGAGTTGCTCCCAACCTTGTGGAACTTTTGGCCGATTGTCACGATCCAGTGGGGTGTGCAGAGATCTGCGCTGCCGATCTTGAATGGCGTTGGCGAAGTCCGGGACGAAGCCCGGAAACAGCTTGGCCAGCCATCGCTTACAAAGCCATTTTAGGTGACGTTTGGAATTTGCCAGCTTGCAGACAACTAGTGATCGATGCCGAGTGGCTTGCTCGAAGCGCTTGGGGCGACAAACCGCACATCGACCACTTTATAGCTCATCATCAACTGTCAGAATCCCAGTGTGGCAGCCTCTGGGAAAAGCTCGATCAAGTCGTTCTGATGAAACTGATTGTAGGGCACCATTCGAAAAACGTACTTGAATTCACGGTTCCTCAAGAACTAACCCTAGGTCGGCAGAATCTATGGGAGCCACCATCGCCAGCTTGGATTCGGGATACCCGCCGGTTAGTGGTGGCAGATATTCAACAACGCAACATATCCAGAAAGCAGCTTGGAATCCGTCGTGTCCGCGTCGAAGAAATCGAACTCGTTAACTTCTCGGAGCGAAGGGCCTTGAAAATTGACATCTACGAGATTGCCCCTGGTGGAACAATGAGCGTTTTTTTGCCGTTTATTTTCAGAATCAACAGCCTGACAATTTCGGCAATCGCCGCGTCAGCGTGATGAAATTGTCCATCGCCGAATTCTTTTGCATCCTATTCGAAAAATCTTTCACGATTTTTGTCGTGTCCATGAGCCGCTTTTCCATTAGTAAGAATGCGGCCGATTTTCCACCTGATGCCTTTCGTCATTCAGAACTGGCCTGAAACTCCTTGCATTGAAAACCATGTCATCCTCCGAATTTCAATCTGGCCGCTCGATACGATGCAATGGCGATCTGATTTCGAGGTTGCGCAAACAAGCTGGATGGACTCAGAGTGAACTTGCTTTTAGAACTGGCTTTACAGAGCGGCTGATCGTTAAAGCAGAAGCGAGCCAAAATGTCGCAGCGGCGACACTTCAAATAATCGCACAAGCGCTGAATGAGGCAGGCATTGATGTCACTTTTCACGATCTTTCGGCCGACCCGACCGTATTGGCAAAAGCGTTCTTTCGTTCCATCTGCCAATTTGGTCACCTTTCTTCGGAACTCAATGCAAACTTGCTGACCGATGATCTCATTGTTCAGTTTTCTGGGGACCCCAAAGTGTTTTCGTTTGCAGGGAAGCACGTGGGAATCGATGCAGCCAGAAATGCCTTCGCGAAATTCTTCGAAGCGATTCAGCCATTCGACCACCGCCATGAAATAGAACAAGTCCAGTTTCTTGGGACTCGCGATGGCAATCAAGGCGATCACGGTGTGCTGGTATGGGGTGAGACATTGGCGAACATAGCAGGGGCGATCGATTCGAGACCTCTTAAGTTTGCGATCCGAATGAACTTTAAGGATGCTCGATTGACCGCCTTTGATTACCAGTTTGACACGCTTGAGTTTGCGAAACGCCTTGGTGATCTTAAGGTCTAATGTGCGACACCAGGGCCTCTGCGTTTTCAAAAAGCGGGGCAGTGAGGCATGCAAGATGGGGTGCAGTCTTGGTTTTTTTCCACATCAAATGCTCATACAGCATCGACAAGTTCCATCTTGATCGTCTTACCTACGGCTTTGGCTATCCGTAATAGCGTGTCGACTTTTGGGTTCGAGTTTATACCCGATTCGACTCGAAGCACTGCCTGCTTCGTCATGCCTGCACGCTCAGCAACTTCGGCCAAAGTCATGCGCGCTGCGATGCGAGCAGCGCGCAGCGAACGAGCCACCTCACTTGCTTCACGCTTTGAATGTCCGAACTTTTCACGCACCTCGATCTCAATTGCCAACGACAAGAAGTGCAACCCACACCCGTGTTATCGAATGCGATAACACTGCAACGACTCATTCGAGCCCAGGCAGAGTCCCTCTGTGCCTGGCACCAATCGCTTCCCGAGAAGAGCGTCGCCAGAAATAAGTAAGATAACGACAACCCAAGATTAGAAAGAAAACCAGACAACTTCGGGGCTTGTCAAGATGCGGTTCAACGGACATTCACTGAACAGCCTACTTTTTGGGTCTTCCGCAGAATCAGTGGGTGAAAAAGCTTGAAATGGCTCCGCTTCAGCACGTTGGATTTTTCGCATTACTCAAAAAACAAGCCGACATGCACGAAAGAAGTCAGGGGCTACCGAAGCAACCC
>JBIKLJ010000331.1:0-4585 GCA_044359895.1 Pirellula sp. | reverse complement strand
TGAGAATCACGATTTCGATCCCCTCTTCACCCGCGCTCTGGAAATCGGTGTTCACCGGTGTGTTTCCAAGCACCCAAGCGGCAACCACGAAAACCACAGCAAGAGTCATCAGCAAGCATGCGGCTCTTGCCGTCCATCGAACTACTTTCCGAAACCAACGACCAAGCCCCCTTGCTTATTGGGACGCAAATCAAGGCTTTTGTCGCTAGGTGTCGCTTGATGCATGAGTTGATCAGGTCGCCAAGAAACCTACCTGCTTGGCTTAGGGTCGAGGTTTTGATTCAATTGTTCTGGGGTTACAACCGAATCGATTCCGTCTGCAGGGACTTCCCCCTTGGCAATCCATAGCATTGCATTGAGCACCACTTTTCGGAACGAATCGTTACCCCAGTTGTCGTGAAAGTGCCCGCCGGTGAAACCGAATCCGCGCCCTCCGTTCGCTCGTTCGACCGCCCACATCATGGCTTCTGCGCGTCCTTGGTTGGACTCGATGTGGGTATAAGGACCAGCGGGATAAACATAAGGGCCATCGCGCACGTCATCGGATGGGGAAGCGACAAGAATGGGGGTAAAGGCCAACGCATCCGTCTTGGTAGTTTCGTTGCCAGGAATGTCGGAAACGAATCGCATATTGAAGTACCATTCGTCTTTGATCGAGAACGGCTGTACCCCGCGCGTGATAGGATGCTGGACGAATTGTGCGAAGCTTGGTTCCCAAATAGGATTGCAGGAAAACATGTGTTCGTAATGCCCGCCAATCCACCGCTTGAATTCCTTTCCGGCTTGATCAGGCACAATCTCGACGGCATAGTGCATGAAACCAAGCCCAACCCCTTTGTCTGCAAGCTTCTGAACCAACTTCATTCGGCGGCCGTTCTCTTGAACCACTTCATGCCCTGCTCCTCCGTCCATATAAAAGATGACCGCGTCGACTTGATCCAAGATCGCTTCGTCTTTTGGCCATCCATTCAAGGCATAGTCCAACTTCAAATCCTTGCGCTCTTGGACACTCTTTGCAAGCAACTGAACCCCGGCATTGAACTCGTGCATGCGGGGCGGATGGGAAGGCTTGCCTGCAATCACCAAGACATGCTTAGCTTGCTGAGCATCAACCGCCGGCACCAACGCGAACATCAACAGCGTAAGGGATAAAGACAAAACCGAACCGATATAGCGAATCATGAAAGGAACCCTAGAGGATGTGAGCACTGACGGGTTATCCGCCCAGAGCCGGGCGGCACAACCTGCCTATTGTACACCATCCGAATCGACTTACTTGACGGCTTAACGATTCGTTTGAAGTTGAATACCTGACGAAATCAGAATGTTGTTTTCCTCCGACATTGGGGTGGTTGGTTCCGACAAATGCGCAAAAGACATGTCCAGCATCGACTGCAAACGCATTACTTCGGGATCTGCACTGTTCTGTGCGATCAGCTTTCCAAGAGTCATTCGTGCCGGTACAAGTTCACCGATTCGGTGCTGTGCATGAACCAGCTCGATCTGTTTATCGACTCGGTCGCTAGGCATCCGTTCCGAGGCCTTTGCCAGCACTGCGGCCGCTTCTTCCCTTTGGTTCAAATCTGCCAAAGCCTGGCCGCGAACCAATAACACGCCGGGGTCGGAGTCGGCAGTCGATCGCAAGTCCGTCATGCGATCCAAGGCTGCTAGCGCCCGCTGTGGCTTGCCCATGTAGCGATAGATTTCGGCAACCGAGAGCTGCACGCGAGGGTAGTCGCTTTGTATCAACAAAGCTCGATGGTAGCACTCTAGCGCCGCGGGCCAGTCTCGTTCAAATTGATGGGTGTCCCCTAGCAGTGCCCAGGCTTGCGATTGATTGCGATTTACCGAAAGCACCCCTAAAGCGAGCTCGCGTGCTGCCTTCAAGTCCCCTGACTCCAATGTCATCTCACCTAATCGAATAGCATACTGAGGGTTCTTGCCGGATAGCCGCATAGCCTCTCGCATGTGCTCCATGGCGCGTTGCTTCTCGCCTCGTTTCCAAAGCGTTGTTGCATAACCCCAATGCGCCCTCTCGTCCAACGGCGAGTTCTTCAGAGCTTCGGAAAAGAGCACTTCGGCATCTTGCTGCCTTGACCGCTCGAGCGCATCCGTACCACGCAACGACAACTGCCTTGCTGCAACCAATTGAGAATTGGACTTGCGCTGCGAAAACCCTCGGCAACCTGCTATCCCAAAAAGCCCACCAACAATTGCTAAACCAACTACCCAACGAGCGTACATCGAGAGCGTTTGCTCGATGTCTGCTTCGTAGGGTTGGTGTCGGTGCATATCGATTTTGAAGGTTGGTAGGCAACTACGCTCAATGCTGTCCGGCGGATGTTTGTTCGGGTTGTGAGATATCGTCAATTTCCGGCGCATTTCGTCGGTCTGTCATACAACAAACCCGAATACGCAAGCAAGACAAACCAGGCAAGATAGGCAGCTCGGTTGCATGCGACCCTGACGACTAGGGAATGTGTTTCCGAGATACCTAATGTACTGCGCTCGATTGTGATTTGTTGATAAGGCTTAGCGTCACCGATGCAGCGATTATACCGAAAGGTCCGATACGCTTCATTGTGCCACTTGAGCCCGAAAAGCGCAACGTGACGCCATTGCTTGCTATTCCGATTGAATTGCTTGCAATGTCACACGAGACTGCTTCGCCAGCCGCCTAGCAAGTCTCCCGATCTGATACTCAAGGTAAGTTGCGAACGGGACTGGTCATGATTCAACGCAAATCGCTTCGAAACTGGATTGCTGCTGGATGTATTGCAAGCACGCTTTTCGCGGGCTGTAAACAAACTGGTCGCTTTCAAGCATGGCGGGATTCATCGGATGTCTCGTATTTTCAGAATTTCGTAACTCAAATCGAATACCCGGATGTCAATGCACCGCTGGACGCTACCGCGTTGCAAACGACCATGCCGCATGCTTTGCAGAACCCCAGCGAGCTTCCGACGTTTGATTTGACGCTCCAGGAAGCGATCCAAATGGCGCTTCAAAGCAGCGATGTGTTAAGAACGTTGGGAGGAAGCGTTGTCTCCGCACCTCAGGGGCAGGAAACGCAATACAACCCCGCTCTAACCGAGCTCAATCCGTTGGGTGGAACTCAGGCAGCTTTAGCCGCCTTCGACGCGCAAGTGACTTCGCAGTTGTTTTGGGCCAAGAATGACCGGCCTGTGAACGTACGTGCGGCCCCCGGGTTTGAAAACCTGTTCGTTGCATCCAGCCGGCAAACTCAGGCCGTTTACACGAACGAAATTGCCAAGCGAACGGCAACGGGAGCGTCCTATGCTTTGCGGGCCAACACCATTTACGACCGCAACAACAATCCGACGCGCAACTTTCAAAGTGACTTCACTGGCTTTTTAGAAGCAGAGTACCGCCAGCCGTTGATGCGGGGGGCGGGAACAACCATCAACCGTATTGCTGGCCCCAATGCTGCCATCGGCCAATACAATGGTATCTTGATCGCAAGAATCAATACAGATATTTCGCTAGCGGACTTCGAAGCCGGTGTCCTTCGTCTGATTAGCGATGTCGAGGGAGCGTACTGGGAACTGTACTTTGCTTACCGAACCTTGGAAGCTCAAGTCGCTGGTCGCCAAAGCTCGCTCGAAACATGGCAGCGGCTTGATAAGCTTCGAAGCGTTGGAATGCGAGGGGGGGAGGCAGCTCCGGAAGCCCAAGCTCGCTCCAACTATTTTGCTTTCGAGTCCCAAGTCAACGAAGCCTTGGCAGGCGCTCAAGGTCTCTACAATACCGAACAACGCCTTCGTTACATCATGGGCCTACAAGCCACCGACGGTCGGCTCATTCGCCCATCGGATGAACCGATCCAGGCCGAGGTGGCTTTCGATTGGGATGCTTGTCTCGGTGATGCCTTGACTCGACGTGTTGAAATTCGTCGCCAAGAATGGAACATCAAGCGTCGCGAACTCGAACTGATCGCCTCGCGACTCAACAAAAGGCCTCGGCTGGATGTTCTGACTCAGTATCGCTGGAGAGGACTGGGTGACCATCTCGTGGGTAGCAGAAATTCAGCCAACCAATTGGAAAGCCTTTTTCAAAGCGTCACCGAGGGGAACTACCAAGAATGGCAAGCTGGCTTTGAGTGGAACTATAACATTGGCCTCCGACAAGCTTCTGCCGCTGTACGCCACGCACAGCTCAGCTTAGCGAGAGAAATGACCGTTCTCAAAGAACAGCAGCTTCGAATTTCGCACGACTTGAGCACTGCTTCCAGGCAGATTTCTCGAAGCTACGCACAATTGCAAACCAACTACAACCGAGTGGAAGCAGACTCGCGTCGTATCGAAGCGTTGTCGGAACGAAAAGAAAAAGGCTTGGACGACGTTACCTTCCTGCTTCAAGCACAACAGCAACTGGCTACTAGCACCAGCGCCTTCTATCGCTCGCTGGTAGACTACAACCTTGCTATTCGTGACTTCCACCGCGAGAAGGGATCACTACTAGGATACAACCAAGTCAACCTATCCGAAGAAGCCTTAGACGGTGCCATGATTCAAGCTGCCTACCAACGCGGAAGACACTTCACGCCAAGGGACAATCCCGAAAG
>JBIKLJ010000330.1:0-4589 GCA_044359895.1 Pirellula sp. | reverse complement strand
GATGAATATGCGTACGGTTTCGCAACCATCAACGCTCATTTTGGTGTTACTCGAAATCCTCACGATACACAACGTCTTGCCGGTGGGTCCTCCGGTGGTTCGGCTAGTTCCGTGTCGGCCGGCTTGGTCCCGTTTTCCATCGGTTCGGACACGAATGGGTCGGTTCGCGTGCCTGCGGGTTTGTGCGGTATTTTTGGAATTCGCCCCGCAGAAAACACCATTCCGATGCAAGGGGTTTTCCCTTTCGTACGCAGCCTGGATACCGTTGGGCCTTTCGCGCGTTCGCTCGATGACTTGCGGATGGTTTATCGAGTTTTAGCCGACCCTTCCGAAAACAATGCCTCCTATTCCATACCTTGGTCAACTTCCGATGATCCGCCCGTTCGCGTTGCAAGATTAGGTGGCTGGTTCGAAAAGAATGCAACGACCGAGGTGCTCCATGCAGTTCAATCACTGATGACACATTTAGGCAATGACGCTGTAGTCAATTTACCGGAGGCAGAAGCTGCACGGTCAGCCTCTTACATTATCACGGCCGCTCAAGGTGGTGCCTTGCATCTCGACAAACTACGCGAGGACGCCATGAGCTACGATCCAGCTGTTCGCGACCGACTGATTGCCGGAACCATGGTTCCCTTTGGTTTGTACAACAAAGCTGTTCAGTTTCGCGAATACTTTCGAAAGCAAGTCGCGAAAAGATTCGAATCCTTTGATTTGCTGATCGCTCCATGCACCCCATGCGTCGCCCCTTTGGTCGATGCCCCTACCGTTTGGATCGATGGAAAAAGTGTTCCCGCGCGAGCAAATCTCGGTATCTTCACACAGCCGCTCAGCATCGTGGGTATGCCAATCTTGTCCGTTCCTTGGATGCGTGCCCCATCAAGCGACCCTACCATGGGAGATGGGCTTCCTATCGGAATCCAGATTGCAACATGGCCTGGACGCGAAAATCTATTGTTTGCTTTTGCTAAACGCTTGGAAAAAGGCGGCTTGATCGGTTCTCGCTGCCCTATCCAACACGTCTCTTAGAAAAAAATACGAATCATGCAGTGCGACAGTTACCAGGGTGATTGGCTTAAGGCCCCGTCGGATGTTCTTGTCATAGGCTTGCGCGACGACTGGCAAACCTCAGCAGAAATCCAAAGTGCTAACGAAGCGACAGGAGGCATGATTGCCAGATTGATCGAAAGCGAAGAGGCTTCCATCAAGCCCCTGAAGGTCACTCAAGTTCTTCAGCCCCAAGGCATCCCTGCCAAGCTCCTGGTGTTAATAGGGCTGGGCTCGCGTGACACGTCACCGACAAGCATCTTCTACCGAGGCACTGCTGCGGCCCTTAAATCGATTTCGGTCAAGCAGCGGTCGCTGATTCGAATGGTTGGCTTTCAGGGGTCCGCAATTCAGGTCCGAGCATCGGTCGCTGGGGCTATGGCTGGCTGTGTCGGGCAAGATCTTTTCAAAAAAGAGAAATCACAATTCCAGCCTGATGTGATTCAATGGGTTGGTATCGATGCTCCATCGGTTGCGATGGGCGTTCAAATCGGCCAAGCCATCAATCAGACTCGAAGGCTAGTCAATCTGCCTCCCAACTACATGTATCCCGAAACTCTGGTATCGGAGACGATCGCAGGTCTGCAGGGGACTGGAGTCGAAGTGGAGGTATGGGATCAAGCTCGTTTGGAAAAAGAGCGATGCGGCGCCCTGTTAGGGGTCTCGCGCGGTTCGAGCAAGGAGCCTCGTCTTGTCATCATGAAGTACCATGGCGCCGATCCAAGCAACCCGCCGACAGCGTTGGTTGGCAAGGGTGTTACCTTCGATAGCGGTGGATACTCGATCAAGCCAACGGATGGCATGTTGACCATGAAATGCGATATGGCTGGTGCTGCGACGGTGGTTGGTATCATGACTGCAGCTGCCAAACTTGAAGTTAAAAAGAACTTGGTCGGAGTCATTGGATTGGTGGAGAATCTGATTTCGGGCGACGCGATGAAACTGGGCGATGTGCTGACCGCACGCAACGGCAAGACGATCGAGATCCACAACACCGACGCGGAAGGGCGGTTGGTTCTTGCAGACTGTCTCGATGTTGCGCTGCAATCAAAACCGGATCGTATCGTTGACTTCGCAACACTCACGGGAGCTTGCGTGGTTGGACTTGGCAACGAGATCTCTGGCCTCATGAGCAACAACGATGCATGGCAGTCGGAAATCAAACAATGCGCCGACGAATGCGGCGAATACACATGGCCTCTTCCGATGCACAGCTTTTTCTCCGAGCTGATTGCCGGTAAAGTCGCCGACATCAAGAACGTCGGCGAAGGACGCTACGGCGGAGCGATCACGGCCGCCAAATTCTTGGAAGAATTTGTTCAGCAGTGCCCTTGGACCCATATTGATATCGCAGGACCGGCTTTCCTTGATTCGGCGAAACCATGGTGCGATGCAGGCGCTACGGGGACGTTGGTCAGAACTTTTGTTGAGCTGTTCTTGCGAGACTAACTGGTCTCAAGGGATCGCAATTTCAACCAACCGAGGACCAACGTCATTTTGCACTTTGGTTCGATTGGCTTCGATCGCTTGTTCTTCCATGGCTCGATCGACCAATTCATACCTCACGTTGCGCTGTCTCGCTTCGAATCCATACTCTTCGATGGCGGCGCGTATTTGGTCCAAGGTCAAAAAGTGCACTGTCCCAGCCTCTGCCACTACATTTTCTTCAAGCATCAGCGATCCCATGTCGTTCGCTCCGTAGCCTAAGGCCAATTGGCCAATCTTCAGCCCTTGGGTCACCCAACTGCTTTGGATGTTGGGAACGTTATCCAAGTAAAGTCTCGCAACTGCCTGAGTCTTCAAGTACTCAAAAGATCCGGTTGGCGGGATATGAGCTAGCTGTGTGTTCTCGGGCTGAAAAGTCCAGCAAATGAAAGCGGTGAAGCCATGAGTTTCGTCTTGCAATTGCCGCACCCGTTCGAGATGTTCCACTCGTTCGGCCAACGTCTCCACGTGCCCAAACATCATGGTGACCGTACTGATTCCACCCAATTCGTGCCAAACTCGCATCACGTTCAGCCAGTCGTCGGACATGACCTTGCCACGCGTGATCTCGGCTCGAACTCGATCCACCAGAATCTCGGCCCCTCCACCGGGAATACTGCCCAAGCCGGCGTCCTTCAATCGTTGCAGGACAGTTCGAATCGGCAGCTTATTGACTTTGGTAAAGTGGTGGAGTTCGGGGGGGCTAAAGCCGTGCACATTGACTTGAGGAAACCTTCGTTTAATGTCCTGCAAGAGCTCTTCGTACCATTCCAGGGTGAAGCTGGGATGCAACCCGCCCTGCATCAGAATTTGGTCCCCCCCAAGTTCGACCGTTTCCTGGATCTTTTGAAGCAGCTCTTCACGAGGTAGAACGTAGCCTTCACCGCTCTTCGGAGTGCGATAGAACGCGCAGAAGTCGCAGACGGCTGTGCAAATATTGGTGTAGTTGATGTTTCGGTCGATGTTGTACGTTCGGTAGTTCTCAGGATGCAACCGTCGCGATACCTGATCGGCCGCCTTACCAATTTGAGCCAGATCGTTGCTTTCAAGCAACAGTAATGCTGCCTCGGGAGTCAGACGCTCACCATCGACAACGCGGTTCAAAATCGACGCTATAGAAGCTTTCGGAGAAATCATGATCTTGTGTTTTCGTGAGACATACCAAGGGCTGAAATCAAATCAAATGAAGGCGTTCGCAGCGCGATCGGAACTCTGCCAGCCCCTGCAGTTCGTCAGGGCCCAAACGGAAGTGAATGTAGTTGGTAAGGTAGTCCATGCATTGTTGTTGTGATAGACCATACTTTTGACTCGCTTCCCGAGTGATCTGGTCGAGATGCATTATTCCATCTTCTCGGCTTTCTTCAAAGGCTTTGCTCAACGTGGCGTTTGCGAATTGTTCCGCACGGGCGACCCACATCGCAAACACGAATGGCAACCCTGTCTGCTCGAACCAGACCTGTCCAAGATCCCATTCGCCTTGGAAACTGCTCCTAAGCGACTCTGGGTGCATAGCTCGATCGCCGATCACCAAGACTGCGTCCGCCATCGCTTCACGAGGATCATCGGAAAGCTCAAGCGGAATAGCGTCCGGAACAAATCCAAACCGCCCGTGAAAAAGCACCTTCGTCAAAGCAGCGCTGGTTCGAGAACCAATATCCATCGCAATCGTTCGTACTTGGGATGGCTCGCATCGAAAAAACAAACGGACCGACCAAACCGGCCCCCGGCAAGCAATCGCTGCGTCAGAGACAATTCGATAATCAGCGTTCTTAAAATACTCTACGACAGGAATCAGTCCGATGTCGATTTGACCATCTGCAAGTTGAGACGCCAATCGGCTGGGCAGATCTACACTCAACTCGGCAGCCCCCTCCAATCGTTGTTGCAAGCCAAAAATGAGGGGCTTGGTGTTCAAGTAAGAAACCGCACCTATCTTGGTTGTCGAATTTTCGATGCGGTAACTCGCTGGGGTCAAAATTTCCGTTCCGGACGATGCGGCGGGCCGTGCTTGTGTTTGCATGTTGAATTTCGCGCTAACGATAACATAAATCCATCTT
>JBIKLJ010000329.1:0-4590 GCA_044359895.1 Pirellula sp. | reverse complement strand
GCTCGATAGGTTTTGGTTAAGAGGCGATTGGCTGATTCGACACCGCTTATTTTGAGCGAAGAAGCATCCCACCCCAAGGCTTGACCAGGGAACCTAGCCGCAACGTTTCCAAGTTGGACGGCTTCTGAAATGGGGCCTGCAAAATCGAATCCATCCGTCGTCTTCTTTCCTTCTATCACGGCATCAACCCAATCGTGCCAATGATTGCCCGCTTGCACGTTTGGCATCGCCACATCCTTCATGCTCTGTTTGTCGCGGAACAACATGGGCATACCAACGTGTGGCAGAACCATAACTCCTTCTTCACCGAGAAACAGGGAGCCAGCTTTAGGAAGTTCCATAGAATCTGGCATTTGTGCAAGTTCACGTGGGGGCATGAGTCCCCCGTCGCGCCAATGAATTTGGAGCGATGAGCCGGCGGTCCGTTTTGTTCCAGGGAAGGTGTAAGTTACGGTTTCAGGACCAGGCCAGACTTCGTTGTTCGTGCCATTATGGGCTGCTACCACTGAAGTTGGAGCAGTGAGCTCCAACGCACCAAAAACGGGATCCAATAAATGACACCCGAAATCGCCTAAAGCACCCGATCCAAAGTCTTGCCAATCGCGCCACTTAAACGGATGGTAAACGTCCGGAGCAAAAGGTCTCTCCGGAGCAGCACCAAGCCATAGGTCCCACTGGACGTTCTTGGGGGCGGCACCTGCTTCAGGCCTATCGAGTCGGTTGTTGTATTGTCGGCCTTGAACCCCTACCCACGAATGCACTTCTCGGACCTTGCCGATCACTCCCTGGTGAATGAGCTTCACACCCAAACGATACTCGGCAGCAGAATGAATCTGATTTCCCATCTGAGTCGTTAAGTTCCGCTTGTGAGCAAGCAGACTCATTTGTCGCGATTCCCAAACGGTATGGGCCAACGGCTTCTGGCAATAGATATGCTTTCCCATGTGCATGGCCATCATGGCTGCTGGTGCGTGCATATGATCCGGGGTGGAAACAATGACTGCGTCTATTTTGTCCCCTAAATCCGACAGCATCTCGCGATAGTCCGCAAAATGAGTAACCCCGGGAAACTTTTGATCCGCTTGAACAAAGCGACTCGAATCAATATCGCAAAATCCAACAAACTGAACCTGCGGATGCGTCCCCACGCTCGACAAATCGGCCCAGCCCATGCCATTCACGCCGATGCAAGCAACTTGCAGACGGTCCACCGAGCTTCGAGCCTTCAAGACTTTGGGGCAAACAAAGGCCCCAAGCCCCAACGCAGAAGATTGTGCTAGAAATGTACGACGACTTTTAATTCTGGTTGGCATAGGTAACTATCGATCGAGAGAGAAAAAAATCGAAATCAATCCAAGTATCGAATCTATAGTCTACCAGGAATCGCTCCGTTTCGCTCGCGTTGCCACCAAGAGATTACTGAGCTCTAGTGGTAAGAAACCTCGATTTGGAAAATGATGCGGCTAGTGGTCCGTTCGCCACAAGATATTCTGCATCTGAGATTTCTTGATTCGTTCTGCACCGAACGCAAGAACGCCACCGGCTGGACTGGCGATTTTCCGCTGCGACTGCTTCAAATCGAGTTTGGTGGAATGGGATTCATGCAGCAAACAAACAACGGGCTGAAGAGGATATCCATCGTTGCTTTTAATGACCACTGCCTTCGAATCATCGTCCAGAATCACGGAAGATCCGATTGGATACAGCGATAGACCATTCAACATCAAGAAAAACGTTCTTTTACAAAACTTCCCCAAGGCGGCATGATGTGACAAATAAGCAATGGAATCCGCTCGATCCATAGGAGTTCCTTGGACTGGGAACGTCAATTCCAAGTAGGCGTCTACCAAGTTCAAAATAACAGCACCCGGATGAGCTTGTTTCAATTGCAGGCCACGCGGATATCCACTTCCGTCCGCCTGTTCATGGACTTGCGAGATTATCGTGATCGCATTCTTTGAAACCCCTTCGATTCCATTGAGCATTTCCGCACTCTCTAAAGGATGCCCGCGATACTCGTTTGCGATCAAGTCCTCTCGATTCGAATTCTCCTTTGAAAACCACTCAGGGTGCACCATTAAACTGCAATCATGCAATGCACCCGCCATTCCGATGTCGAAAGACTCACTCGCTTCGTCTTTACGAAAAAGACTCATCACAATTGCAAATAACGATAACTTGGTCGCCCTGGCCGCAAGTCGCTCTGCGATCGACGGATCAACAGCTTTAGATCGCAAACCTACTAACGCTAACGATGCCGAAATGTCCTTGTTCGCTTCCGCAAGAAACAATTCAATACTTTTCCCAAGTTGATCCACACCGGAAACATCTCCGTTTTGTGTTGACTGAAGGAGCATCAAGATCGAATCCTGAGTCGATGCAATCGCAGATTGAATTGCCTCAATTCGCTCAGCACCATAGGAACTAAGAAGAGTAGCTTCCGATTTCGCGGCTTCGGAATTGGCTGCTCCGCGAACCGTTACCGAGTTGATGTTCTTCTTGCGAAGAATCTCTTTCAACCGCTCTTGAATCGGTACGCCGGCTTTGAGCAAGACTAGACCATTTGCATCGGTAAGGTCAAAACCCAACGAAATCCCCACTTGCAAATCTTCGGTTTGGATGACCCAGGTTTGAGAGTCGCTCATGACTCAAGTCCTAAAAATCCAGGATGGGAGCTAAAGTTAGGGGTTCGCATGCATTTTGGTGACTCCACGGACCTTGGCAAAGGAGCATAAGCCTCCAAAGAATCAAAATGGGTGAAACCATCCTTGTCTATCGTGTAGCAACGCTAAAAAGTCAAACAAAGTTGGCAATAATACTCGATCTTCAGGAAGATCCCTCCTGTCTCGAGATGCATTCTCGAATCCCCCCCCACTGGCAAGGTTGGCCCAGTCCCAAGAATGGGGGGGACCAACCAGGGACGGATTATTCAAAACGTGGCCGAAGGAGAGTCCAAATCTTCTCCAAATACGCATAAAAGTTGTGCGTTAGAACATGGTCTGGTCTGGCTGTCCAGGAATATTTCTCTGAGATTTCTGTACCCGACAGCTCTTTTCGATCGGTAGGTTTTCGAAGCATGAGGTAGGGCAGGTCGGTCACGTTTGCCCCTAACCAAGCAACCAAGTCGTTGGCCAAGGCGTGGATCGTCACGATGTCTTGCCCCATCATCCCAGCTTCCGACCAGAAGACCACCGGCGAAGCAACCGCCTCAATTCGCATGGAAGCAATTGCCTTGACGCCACGTACCGCCGCCACCGCATTGACCGCGTTGCAAGTGATAATGTTCCCCTGACTGTGCGCTACGATGTGGGCCTTTTCAAAACCAGGCTCTAAGAGCTTCTTGTAAAGTGCCCCCGTAGCTCGATTGAATCGCGTAAGATTCTCTCCCATCTCTTTCTCGATGTTTGATTGAGATATCCCGCGCTTTTTCTTCACCCAGGTGGTGAATTGATCCCAATCGGTACTCTGAAGTTTATCGGTAAGGCATTCGATCAAATCAGTAAGAATATTGCCTGCGTCTGGCCCTGCAACTTTAGCGCTGCCTTGAGTATCGCCGAACACAAAGCTTTCCCCCGAGCCGTTATACACCCCCAGCACTGGACCTCCACTGACTGCCGCAACGGAACATGCTTGAGCACGAAACTTGGCAGGACTTCCTTGCATGCCGTTCACAAACAGAACAGGATCGTTGCCCGTTCTTCGCTCTCGCTTTTCATAGCGCGCTCTCTTGTCTGTCAGGAAGAACATCGCGTACTCGCTGACATCGAACGGTCTGACTTCGCCATCACTGATCGCATCGATGGAGCCGATGAACTGAATGTCTTGGTCGCGAGGCGTTTTTGAAATGATCGCAGGTCGGCTCGATTGCCCACGTAGAGTCAACTTTGGCCCTTCGCTTGGTGGCGGTGCGTGATTCACATGGAGACCGAGCGGATTCGGAGAACGAAAGTTTGGCATGCGAAACGGACTTTCTTAATACTGTTCAGCGACCATCACGGCTAGCAAACGAAAAACTTAGTTTGACGCAACTTGAACTCCAAAGCAAGCTCGCCAGCCAGGAGATGCTCAAGGCCTGATCAACGTCGTGAAAACATTTTCCCCAAGCATCTAAGGTGTCGTTGCCAATCGAGGAAAGTTGCGTGTCGGCTAGAAATTTCGACCCCTTTTCTGAAAACATGGGAGTTATAGGTACCAAGCAGACCGTTTCTCGGGACATCCCCGCTCCGTGTTGTTTAGCAAAATCCTCAGGAGCAAGTGCATTTTCTTCAACCGCACACGGCTCAAAGCGATCCCTTGCTATAATCCAGTCCAGCCGTGCCGGGCGATAGAGTTTTGAGTTTAAAGGGTGATTCGCGTGTCGCGATTCTCGCAGATGCCCTTCCCATAACAGCCCCTCCGCATACGACCGATGATACCCAAAGTTTGGTCTTCAGCGCATTTTGAAAAGCAACAGAACCATGAACACGAATTGGAACGACAACGGGACGATCGCTGAAGCAATATCCCGGCTGAACAACCAGGATTTTTCTACCGCCGTTTCCATTTGCCAGAACCTGACAACCAACAACCCACAAGATGCGGTGGCATGGC
>JBIKLJ010000328.1:0-4607 GCA_044359895.1 Pirellula sp. | reverse complement strand
GTACATGCATCCACGCCCCCTTCGCACGGCAAGCATTTCTTGGAAATGAGTTGGTCAACGGGTACAATGTCCATAAGTAAATCGCTGTAGGCGTAATGAAAGGTTGGCTTCCCATCAGTATGACCCAAATGTTGAGTCGCGAAAGACGTCCAAAAATCGTGATTTGTTCAAGTTTCCGGGCAGGAAAATTTTTCATGAAACCCGAGGCGTTTGCTGGACGATTCGTTTGGGCGTTTCAATTTCTTCTGTTGACGTTCCATTGTTGCAACGGGTCAACCGCGAATCGTGCTCATGCTGTCGACTGGGGCGTGAAAGATAAAGAGTACACCAGTTTGATTGTGCCTTTGCTCCAAACGGCCTGTTTGGATTGCCACAGTGGTTCGGAGGCGGATGGTGGGCTCGCCCTGAATCACTTCCAGTCTGCCAAATCTGTTTTCAAGGAGCGACGGACCTGGGAAAAAGTTGTCCAACGTTTGGAGATCGAAGACATGCCTCCTGCTGACGGTCCTAAGCTGGCACCTGACGATCGAAAGAAATTGATCGAATGGATTAAGGCAACGATGAACGATATCGAATGCGGAAAGACACCGAACCCTGGCAGTGTCACCATGCGTCGACTGAATCGGACCGAATATCGAAATACCGTTCGCGACTTCTTAGGGGTGGACTACGCTCCTGCAGCCGGTTTCCCAGGTGATGACGTTGGCTACGGATTCGACAACATCGGCGACGTTTTGACCTTGCCCCCTTTGCTGATGGAAAAGTATCTCGTTGCCGCCGAAGAAATCAGCCGCCAAGCCATCATCGCACCGGAGCCAGGCCCCAGCTTCGAATCGACCCGCAAACACTCACAACTATCCGCAAACCAAGGTGGAGCAACTCAAGGGGATCGTTTCGCACTTTACTCCAACGGAAAGATAACCTTGGACGAACAGATTCCTTGGAAAGGTACCTACACTCTCGAACTCTTGATGAGCGGCTCGCCCGCTGCGAACGAATATCCGCGATGCGAGATTGCGATCGAGGGGAAAAAAGTAAAGGAAGTGACGGTCAAGACGGAGAATGCTTCGAGCCCGATCGAATTCGCAATCCCATTGCGGTTCAATAAAGCTGGGAAGCGATCTATTTCGATGGAGTTCACCAACGACAAGACTTCGGTAAGCAAATCAGGCGAAAAGGAAGATCGAAACCTTTTCATTTACAGCGTTCGCCTCGTTGGGCAAAAACCAGCCGAGCCTGTATCCGCATCGCAATTGCCGAAAACGCATCGCGAGATCGTGAAAGTGTCTCCAGGACCTGGAGTGACGGTAGAGCAAGCGGCAGCCGAAGTGCTTCGCCCCCTTGCCAGTAAGGCGTTTCGACGTCTCGCAACCCCGGAGGAAGTGAAACGTTTGGCTGTCCTGGTCAACGAGGTGGTCGAATCAGGCGAATCGTTCGAAGCAGGGCTACAGTCTGGCCTCCAAGCTATTCTGTGTTCGCCTCATTTTTTGTTCAAAGTCGAGGAGCCTGAATCAAAAATAGAATCGAGCCCTTACCCGTTGCTTAGCGAATTCGAGCTGGCGACACGAATGAGCTATTTCTTATGGAGCTCCATGCCCGACAAAGAGCTCCTCGTTTCCGCTCAGAAAAAACAACTACGTGAACCGGAGGTGCTCAAGCAACAGATCCGGCGAATGCTAGACCATCCGAGATCGAAAGCGATCGTTGAGAACTTTGCCGGCCAATGGCTGACCCTTCGCAAGCTTGACCAATTTTCCCCCAACCCGAATGCTTTTCCAACCTGGAATGACGAGATTCGCGATTTAGCCCGTCGTGAAACCTACCTCTTTTTCGCAAGTGTGATGCGAGAAGATGTTAGCCTTCTGCGAATTCTGGATGCCGATTACACCTTTCTTAATGACAAACTAGCTAAGTTTTACGGAATCCCTGGGGTGACTGGTCCCGAGTTTCGAAAGGTGTCTACCAAGGGGCACAAGCGAATGGGGATTTTGACTCACGCTTCGATTCTGGCCGTCACTAGCAATCCGACTCGCACCAGCCCCGTTAAACGCGGAAAATGGGTCCTCGATAACATTTTAGGCACTCCACCACCCCCCGCTCCGGCAGGTGTGCCCGAGCTAGACAAGGCCGAACTGACAGGGACGCTTCGCGAACGAATCGAGCAGCATCGGGCGGACCCCGCATGTGCATCCTGCCATAAACTCATGGATCCCATTGGACTGTCACTGGAAAACTATGATGCGGTGGGACGTTGGCGAACCACCGATTATGGGGCTCCCGTCGATCCGAAAGGAGTCTTGCCCAACGGTGACAGCGTCAATGGACCTGGTGATTTGATCAAAAACATACGAGATAAAAACACCGATAAATTTATACGCTGCGTCTCAGAAAAAATGATGACGTATGCTTTGGGGCGAGGGCTAGAATACTACGACCGCTGTGCCCTTGATAAAATTCAAACCAAGCTTGTTAGCGATGACTATCAGTTCTCCACACTGATCTTTGAGATTATTTCCTCCGATCCATTTCAACGCAAAGGCGTACGTGACGAACCATGATCAATCGCAAACCGATTTTACGACGGACCATGCTTCGAGGGCTTGGCACTGCGATCAGCTTGCCATTGCTGGAGGCGATGCTACCAAAATGTCGTGCGGCTGCCGCGGCAGCTCAGACGCCACCGCTTCGTATGATGTTTTTCATGGTTCCGAATGGAGCCCATATGCCAGCCTGGACCCCATCAACGCAAGGGCCCGGCTTTGCACTGCCTGCTACGCTGGAGCCGCTGCAGAAGCATCGTGATTATGTGTCGGTGTTCTCTGGCTTAACGCTCGATGGAGCTCGCGATCACGGCGACGGAGCTGGCGACCATGCTCGATCGGGCGCGTCGTTCCTGACCGGCGCTCACCCTCGAAAGACCGACGGGGCCGATATCAAAAGCAGTGTCTCGGTGGACCAAGTGGCCGCGCAAGCTGTGGGATCAAAATCCCGCTTCGCTTCGCTAGAGCTTGGAATCGATGGCTCTGCACAGGCTGGGAATTGCGATAGCGGTTATTCCTGCGCCTACTCGAGCAACCTTGCTTGGCGTAATGAAAGCAGCCCACTTGCGAAAGAAAATGATCCCGCTGCGGTTTTCGATCGCTTGTTTGGCAACGGTGACTCCGCCAGCGAAGGAAAGAATCGGGCCGCTCGCATCGAACGACGGAAAAGCGTGCTCGACTTCGTGCTCGATGATGCAAAGGCACTTCAAACGCAACTTGGGACCGCTGATAAACGAAAGCTTGACGAATACTTGTATGCCGTTCGCGATGTCGAGAATCGCATGACACATTCCGACAAACTGAAAGTGGGCGAAGACGGAGTGCCCAACATCGCACGCCCCGCCGGGATCCCTCGCGATTGGAGCGAACATTGCAAACTGATGATGGACATGACGGCGTTAGCAATCCGTAGCGACGCAACACGGATTTTGACTTTCATGTTCGGAAACGAAGGGGACAACAAAGGCTACCCTCAAATCGGTGTCCCCGAAGGACATCACGAACTATCCCACCATGGCAAGAGCGAAGAGAAACAAGCCAAAGTCCAGAAGATCAATCACTTCCACATGCAGCACTTTGCCTATTTGCTAGATCACTTCGCCGGAGTGGAAGAAGCCGGCAGCCAACTGTTAGACAACTGCTTGATTCTTTACGGAAGCGGAATCTCCGACGGCGACCGGCACAATCATGACGATTTACCCATCATGATGGTCGGAAAGGGTGGTGGACGGATCAAGAAACCAGCTCACTTGCAATACCCCAAAGATACGCCCTTGTGCAACTTGTATCTTTGGATGCTGAATCAAGTGGGCGTCAAAGCGGATAGCTTCGGCGATAGCACTGGGGTTTTGAAGGTATAGGAGATGAGCGGTAAGGTGTAAGGTGTAAGGGAAGGGCGAGGTGGTTCTACTTACGCGATGTGCGTTACTCCCTAGGGTTGTGGCACGACATTGGGACCGTTGTGGAACGCGGGCACCTCAGGCACGTGGAAGAACGGGGCTTGATGGTAGTACTCGTCTTGGGTAGCGGGTAACGCGTTGTTGGGGCCAACACCAAACATGCCTGCTCCCTGCCCGAACTGGCCCTGCCCAAAGGGATCGGGGTGATGCATGCCGGGGTGATTCATGCCGGGGTGATTCGGGTTGGGGTGATTCGGGTTTGGTTGATTTGGGTTTGGTTGATTTGGGTTTTGGCCCGGATCGCCTGGCCCGATTTGGCCAGGTCCTCGGACTCCGTTTCCGTTCCATGGTCCGGCCGGTCCTGCTTGCCAAGGGAAAACGCCACCAACAACCTGGGGTAATTGCGGGCCCCATTGAGGGTAGGGAACGCTGAAGGGACGATTGGGATAACGCCATTCTCCATACGGTCGCACGGGTTGTCCCCATTGTTCTGTGACGTGGTAGTGATCGGCTCCGAAGCCGGCTTGAAGAGAACTGCGAGTGTGCCGAAAACCACTGCGTACATAATCCGGCCGTTCTGCCGTTTCAGGCGAAACGGGTGCAACAAATTGATCGACCCGTTGACCACTATCGTCGTGCGAAAAAGTGGATGGTAACGTCGTCCAAT
>JBIKLJ010000327.1:0-4638 GCA_044359895.1 Pirellula sp. | reverse complement strand
TTGATTTTTCCAGCCGCAACATAGGTAGGCTTGTAATGGAAAGGTGCAAGCAGCGACGGACCACGTACAGTCGAAGGTTCGCTATTGTCGACATCGTTCGGCATGCCACGCGGACGAGTGTAGGCAGCAGGAATGAATGAATTCAAGAACCGCTCAGAGAGTGAATCCGTGAGCGTAGCCGATTGTACCGCCGCAGCACTATAGTGTTGGTTTGCATCAATAAAACCAGGCTGTGTTTCTATAAATTCCAAGAGCAAGGGCCAGTCTGCTAATCTCACTTCACCACCCACAATCGCCTGTGGTTTAGCCCAATAGCAGTTTAAGCTTGCGGGTAGCCCCGTTTGATTCACGTTCCAAGCGTTCGAGGTTTGGAAACTAGGGATGAATCCGCTTGTTTCGCGTCCTTGAACGAGTGAATACGCCGAGTGGTAAAGACCAAATTGCCCAGGTCCGGTCAGTGGAACCATCATGATTTCGTAGGGCGAGGCAAAAGGACGATTGAACCATGTCGCTCCTGCGATACGAGCTGGAGCACCCCGAAACGCATTGATTGCAGTTGGATCATCAATGGGCGGACCGAAACCATCAAACGCGGACCAATTGGCCGATGCTAACGCTGCATTGGTCAGCGCTGGGGTTGTAGACGGAGTCGTGGGATATCCAACATTGCAGTATCCTAGCGAAGTTCCGCTGCTTCCAACGGCTGTACTCCAATTACAAGCACGGTCAAAACCAAGCTGATACTTTACGTAGGAGTCTGGATTCACTGGATCCGTAATACCGGGAACGGTAATTGTCGAAGGAGGCGCTTGCTCAACCGTTCTTCTGGGCACTGCGGTCATCGGCGAGTAGTAGCTAACACCTCTGTTCGTAATTGCATGTGGATTCGCCGTAGTTGCTAAAGGCGACAATTCACCGTTCTTGTACCGTGCTTGCATCTGGATGTTTGTGCCAGCACCCGTTGTGTCACGAGGAGCTTCGCCGTTGAACACGGTCAAATCGATCGACATCCAGTCGACAGTGATGTAGGGATTCGAAACTGGGTCATAAGGGAACTCGGGGTCCGCAAGTCGTTGCAGATAGGCTGCTCGTACGTTGGGGAGCGTTCTGGTCTGACGTAGAATTGTGTCGTCTGCAGGCAGAGCCCCGCTTTCCGTCATTAATGGATTGTCCAAATCATAAGGAGCATCGGGGAATGCTCCGACTACAGGATCGACCCCCAAATCTGCCCAGCTATCTTCTGGTAGAATCATGGTTCCAAATCCTGAGGAGTTATCAGGTCGGCTGGTGCCACCCGCGACATCGGTGCTATTCAATCGTTCTGTCGGAACGCGTCCGGTGGCCCAATACGCGGCATTCCTATCCGCACGCGGGAAAGGATAGGAAATGTTCAATCCAACTGCCCCTGTGGTTTGAAATGCGGAGCCGTTAGGACCAGGGAAGGCCGCTGCCCAACCGCTTGGGGCTGTTGTAGAGCAGATCATCACTTCCGGTTGCTTGATTCGGCCCATCCAGGGTTGATTCGCAACTACATTGTTGAGCATGTAGGTGTTCACCGCTGGATTTGCTCCACTGACCAAATCGATTCGTTGAAACGAGGGAGAAAGCTGCGGCCGATTCTCTGGCGTTGTCATCGATGCCCTTAGGGTCGTAGATGAGTACGGGTTTCCATTGAATTGATTGTGTGATAGTGAACCAAAACTTGTTTGTGCTCTGGGACCAATCACCAAATAAGAACCTCCTGCTAAGGAAGCCCCTGAACTTTGCGCTGAGTACACGCTAGCATGTTCCGCTCCAGCACCGGCAGCTGGTCTCCGAAGATCGGGGTGAATGTCGGGGATACGCTGACCTGCAGTGGGTCTTGTTCCTGTGAACCATACGAAGCGTTCAAAACCAACCGGATCCACCGAATCGGCAGGATGAGACGTGTCGCTTAGATCGTGTCGCAAATCATTGCCAATGTATTGTTCGATGTTCTGGAGAGCTGTGTTCGTGTGATCGAGGCTCGAAGGGTCCGATGCGCCCCTGAGTGCGTTGCTTGTTGGGGCAGTCCCACCCAGAACTCCTTCTGTCGTTCGTTGGTGAGTTACAGTATCAAATGCTTTTCGAATATCGTTGTCCGTACTGGTAAGTCTTGTTTGAGGATGATTGGCCGAAGTGGCGGGTGTGTAGGCCTCTGAAATCGCAATTCGCCAAACAGGCTGCGCTCCCCAATCCGCCGACGCAGGAGCAAATCGATCCAAATCTAATTCCATCGAAGTCGTGTCATACAAGCTACTTGGAACGCCAGGTATCAGTGCATTGTTGGCCACGTCTGTCGTGCGCGGGTTGTAGAGCTCCAGGAACAAAGAAGCTTGTGGCAAGCGATATTGATCAAAATCCTTAGCCGGATCTGTTTCGTCTACCGCGAGGTTTCCCGTTGCTCCTTCCATATCCGTATCGCGAATGCGAGTGTCGTGCATTGCAAACGACTCGGTGAGCAACAGCTCGGGCATCTCCATTCCCCAAACGACACCACAATATTGTTTGTTGTTGTGTTGGATTCGGTCGGGAGCCCAGTATGCGAGCTTTGCAGGAAGTCCACCCGGTGTGCCATTTCCAAAATTTGCGTTCGAAGAAGTGTTCGAGCCAAACGGCAGAATGTCGAACTCAAACCTCGTCATGGCTGCATCAGCATCACGGAAGTCCACGACGTTAACCGCCCACTGCGCAATCGCTGTCGCTCGTATCCTAGCGCGACCCAAAGTGTCAGGTTGTGGAGCGGGTGGGGGCGGATTCATGCCGGGGAATTCGTAATCGCGTGGAATGATCAGCTGGGCCAAGCAATACAGATTTCGAGCCAGAATCTGCCTCGAACCCAGCTGGAATCGATTGGCACTTGTGAATGGATTCGAGTTCGCATTGCTTTCGACCACGGTCGCATTCGTTTTTCGTGCATCGGTTTTCATTTCTCGGATGTAGAAACCAAGTTGACCGTATTCCGTTTCCGTTCCGAGCGTGACTTCTTGAGGTTCGTCCACCTGGCCATCCAGGTCATCGTCAAAACCATTTCCAAAAGGTCGGTTCAAATCCATCCGTAGCCCACGCGCAAAATCCGTTGGAAACAACTCAGAAAGTGCCGCATAGGAGATTTCCGGATCATCGGTTGCAGTATCAGGTGGGAACGACCGCACTCGGTATCGTTGCGAATGCAACATCTGAATGTAGCGCAGGTAACTAGGCACAGATACATCCGTGGTATTGGTAGTTGAAACCCCTTCGTTCCCTAATGTTACTTGAGTGGCCGAGGTAGCTCCTAAAGGTGCAACTTTCATGGCAGCTGCAAGGTTGGGATACCGAAGCTCGCCGCTTCGAGTTGTGACTTCGGAATAAATGCTGTCTAGCAATCCGGATCCGGCAAGTGGATTTAGGATTTCTCGAAGCCTTTGCGGTAACGATGATGCATCCTCGTCAAATCTTCTTAGCACAGCTTCAAGGTCTGCTAATCCCAATGGGTCGTCCGCGATCGGATTCCCCATGACAGCCGATTCGTAACGATCATTCAATGTTTCGTTTGCAAAATCGACTTGCAAATGATGAGGCGGTGCCACTTCGATATTGTACGGATTGGCATCAATGATAGGTGGATTGACGAAAATGGGGTTCCCGTTGCGGTCGTACGACATTCCAAACGTACCGCGTCGCGCAATCGGCATTCCTGGCAGCCGGCCATGCTGAGTCGGCAAATGGAATTCGCGTTCGGAAAGCGTGCTATAAGATGTATCGACAGCCGCCGGTGAACGGGGAATACCTGGTACGCGATCTGGTACTAACCGGAAATCGATCGGACGGGTTCGGTATCTTCGTGCTCCACTGAGTTGATCAAAGAACGAGAATGAATAGTAGGGTGGGTCCGATACGAAGTGAGGTGCTCCCGCTGGCAACGCTGGACCAGAAGTCATCAACGACCAATTGTGCGAGAATGTGTTCGTGTTCCCATTTCGAAGGCCGAACAAAGCGGTCAATGAAATTTCGGCAGGACCGTAACCAAATCCTTGTGCAACAGGTTGATTCGCGCGCTTGTAATAGCCTGTGCTATTCACGTTGAATCCGGCGCCACCTTGGGCACGATCCCCCGAGGCATTCAGGTTCACTCGGCCATCCAAATCCTCGATCAAAATCGCAGCCAACGGACGCAGTCGACGTCCATCTGGTGAATTGACAGCCGCCAAACCTGTTTCTACCCAGACGCTGTCTTTGAAGGAATCGCCGTTGTTATCAACGTCCCATTGATGCAAATCACCATTGGGTAGCTCGCCTGTAATCTGATGTTGGACGAAAGCTCTCAGAGTGCCGATTTCTGCAGAGGTAGGGGGTGACGACCAAGTAAAGTTGCTGGGCAGTCGTAAGACTCGTGGATCGTTTTGTGCGAAGCCCTCATTCTTGCCAGGGTAGCTCAACACGCGTGCCGTGGACGCGTCAATGTAACGTATTAAATCCTGGACCTGCCAACCCAAAAGCAAAGTTGGATCGCCATACAAGTGACTAATGTAGTTGATCACCTCAGGTCGATGGTAGGACGGAGTGATAGTAAGCTGCCCACCTGCGAACGATTGATTGGCAAGAAAAGCATCACGGTAGTCGGCAACATCGATCCCT
>JBIKLJ010000326.1:0-4650 GCA_044359895.1 Pirellula sp. | reverse complement strand
CACGATCCCGGCGCAGAGTCTAATGAAGAAGGAGCGCTTGGATCTGTTGGCGTTGTTGAAGGATGAGGGCGAATCGATAGTCGTCAGCGAAGACGCTTTCGGGATTCACAGGGGCTCCAAGAGATCTTGTTCGCAAGATTGGGGAAAACATCGATTATTCTTTCCAGGCCTACCGCTCTGGTGGGGTTGATTTGCAGAATGACATATTAAGGGCTTTCTCCAAGAAGTCCTGGAGATTGCTTGGTTCGCCATTATCAATCGGCAATCCGAAACAGTGCGTTTTTGGTGACCAATCCAGTCAGAAGGCTAGTTCCGTTCTAGTTCCGTTCCTGTTCCGTTCGTACTTGCTTGGTGTCTTTGTGCTTAGAATAACGGATCGCTCGAACCCGAAATGTACGAGCAAGCTATGGCCAACACGCTAATTTAGAACGTGTTGCGGACCGCATTCGATGGGCAAAATGTTCTTCTTGGGATGGTTGTATTGCAATGAATCAAGAATTCAAGAATCACTTGGCATCAAACCAAATTCGACAAAAGAGGAATCAACTCCGGCGAATGCTGATTGAGTCGTTGGAGCGAAGGCGAGTGCTGTCAAGCGATACTGTCGTTTCATTAGATTTCACCCCAGACAGCGTTGTTGGAGTCTCCACGCCTTCTGCATTCGACAAGCTTTTCGAAGAATCCTGGTGGGTGTCTCAATCCAGGCGGGAGGATGGGCACTTGTATGGAACACCGAACGCAGGGACGAATACAAGCGACCTGGAAATGCTTCGCCGGTTTTTGGACTTTAATAATGATGGTCAATTAAACGCACCCGATGCGGTTCTGGCTCGCAAGAGCATCGCGGTCGATGTTCGGCAATTGTTTGATTCGTTCTCGGACGATGCGGATCTGCCATTGAGAGTGAACGTCGTTACGAGTGGTTCGGCCAAGCTGCATGCCGCGCGCAATGATAACTCACTCAATCGATTCGTAGTGTACGTTGGAGGCAATGACTTTCGTTCTACCAATACCGATCTAGGAGCCAGCGCCCAAGCCCCGCAAACCAAGAACCATGAGTTCTATAGTTATGCGTTTGCCGGTGAGGTTGCCAACGAGATGTGGTCGGATTCGTTTCGGCTAACGATTCAGAACAGATCTTCCCACTATGGCTTCGTTGACTCGAAAGATTTTTCTCAACGTGTTGCTGGTGTCATCGCTCATGAGGCTGGTCGCTTGTTGGGGTTGGGGCCAACCTCGAACGTGAAAGACAGCGTTCTCAGCTCGCAGCGCAATCCATGGTTGGCTGGTTTCCCCGATCGCACGTACAACGCATCGTTGCTCAATAGTCTGGAGCAGCCTATTACTGTTTCTCAAAACCCGTACCGCGAAATGCTCCAGTCGTTGGACGGTTCTGCTCCAGCCCAAAGTACCGTTTACCCAGCAAATTTTCAGTATTCAGCAACCACGCCAGCAACGGCCAAGGTTTTGCCCTGGATATTCACGGAACCAACGAAAGACGCCCCTGCATCGCTCCTTGGCATCGTTGGAGCTCATACTGCTACAAGTATTGCAAGTTCACTTCAAAGCAGTTTTGACCTGTTTCAACAAAGTTCTTTCTTTAGCACCATCGCTAGCCGATCGAACATTACATCGACGACTGCCCCCATTTTGGTCGGTAGCACCAACGCAGCACTGGGATTAGATGGGGCGGATCTTTCCGCCCTGCTCCTGAAACCAGGGCAAGCAGGATACTCGGCTGATGGGAAACTGAATTTGTCAGGTATCTCTGATTTCGCTGCCTTGCGAACACGTCTTGAGCTTGCTGGGTTTACCGTCAATTCGGCCATCACGGACGCTCAGTTTGCGCAGCTGTCGGCCAGTTCGACTGTTGATTTCGTTCGCTTCACTCGAACTTATCGATTGAGCGAACTTGCGGGAGCAGCAGCATTCAATCCAGCAATTTTCGAACTCTTGCTGGAAACTTCCGCCATCACAGCTTCTGGGCAACTGCGATTCGCAGCCGATGTCGAAATGTATTTGACGATGGGGTTTGATACGGGGGGGTTCTATGTACTAACCGGTAGAGCTCTGGAAAGCTCCGTCATGGCTCGCGGCCAAATTGGTGGCAATCTCGGACCAGTTGGCACAACGGTCGGTGTTGCGAACCTCGACTACGCCTCGCAGGTTATGTTGGCGACCGAAAACACCGACGGCAGAATCCGCTTGGCTGATATCGCTAGTTCGCACCCAAGTTCGGTCGCGGGAATGGCGACTCAAACTGTAACGGGATCTGCTGGAGTCGATCTCCAATTCGAAGCAACTCTCGGTGCAGCCGGAACAGTAACATGGAAAGGTGGTTGGCAGTGGGACGTGAACCCAAATGGACTCACTCCACGACCTGAACTGTCGGGCTATGATGAGGATACACTGCTCGATTCGCTAACCCGCGTCATTGGTAACGGAATGAGCCAGCTCAAGCAAAAAGTACCTCAAATTGTTTCGTTCCTCGACAAGATCCCGGTTTTTGGCCCCGCTGCCAAAACGGAAACCGAGAAACTGCTCAATGATGGACTTACCTTCAATGAAGACGACGACCTGTCAGATAGCTTCTTGGAGGAGGACGAATACGAGTTCACGTTCAGTCTCGATCCCAAGGCGCTCAAAGATCATTTGCTCAAGGGGATCGCTCCTCCGCAAGATTTGTTTGAAGTCCGTGTCAACAAACCTGGAACGAGCCAGGCGTTCCCTCTCAGTGGAAACGGTTCGTTGGAGCTAGGCCCTTCGGGAGCCAAGTTCACCACGTCGGTGAGCGGATCAGGAACTGCGGTCGCGAGCGTGAAGCCCGATTTCTACATCGGACTTGATACGCTTGGTGGGTTATACATCGTCGAAGGTGGTAAGGTCAATACAACCCTGGTGGTCAATGGGTCGCTTGCTGGCAGCGCTGCGCTTCCAGCGCTAATCGATGGGAAATTCACCAGCAATGCTCAGTTCAACGCCGGCATGAAATTCCTAATCGATGATGGTGACAACATCATGAATGAACGCGTCTATTTGGCTGGCGGACAGTGGTTGTCCATCTTGGCCAACGAAGACTTCTATTCGTTTAGTGGAACGATTGCACTCACGAATACGATCCTTGATGCGAAGATTCCTGAGTTCGCATTGCTTCCGTCGCTGAAACTTTATGGTTCGGCCCAGTACGATCTCGCTACTCGAACGGGTTCATTTGACGTACCTCCCGATGCGATGCTGGACGCGTATGCTCAGATCGTCGCAAGCGGAATTTTGAAGGTGCGTCAAGACTCTTTGGCACTCAGTCAACTTTCCCGTGGCATTCCTCTCATTGGTGATGACATCACTAATATTCTGGAAGGTGTTATCAAAGACGTTCTCGACGTTCGCTTTCCGACAACCAATGTGCGAGCCTACTTGGAAGCGAATCACTTTAGTGTCGTAACCGTGATGCCACTGCAAACAATCCTCGCAGGGCCTGGAACAGGTTCGCTTCTCGAGTTGCAATACAACCGAACCATCGGTACCCCGACCAAGACATTTCCTGCGAAAGACAAATTCAAAGCCGGCCCCATTACGCTTGAAGTCGAAGGGACTCTCAGCACCACTCCGACCCTGAACATGAACGCAAAGTTTGGCGTCGACGTAGTTAAGGGACCTTACATCGTCGAAGGGGCAGGAATCACGGCCAGTCTTCCAACGACAGGCACGGTCACTGGGACAGCGAACATCGGTGGTTTGACCAAATTGGGTGCAACAGCAGTTTTAATTGACACCAATCCGTCAGTCGCATTGCAGGTAAGCGATTTCGATGGCGTCCCGCACGAAAGGCTTTATTTGATCGATGCCCGAGTAGGAGACGGATTTAGCTTTGGAACGCTGATGAAAGACCTTTCGAAGGCGATTGTCATGTCCGGTGGAGTCAACCTCACTACAACTCTTACGGCCTCCAATCCCGCTGCGTCGTTTCCTCTTTTGTCAGCGATACTCCCGCCAGTATTCTCGTGGACATCCACCGTCGGCTACAACCTTGCCACTGGGGCCGGTACGTACAACATCACACAAAACGCGCAGTTTAACCAACTCCTATCCATCCTCGGTAGCGATGATTCTGAGCAGATTATTCTCGACTTATTGGCTGACAAACTGGATCAATACAATCCAGTCCCGCAGTCGACTCGCGACATGCTGACGCAGAAGTTCCCTTTTTTGGGGTTCTCCATCTTGGATCTTTTGGAGATCCCCGAGCAGGCACAGTATCTTTTCAACCCAAAGGGGGCTAAGGGTAAGCCCGCTTCCGAAGTGGAGCAAGCTGAACCCAATAACAAAATCAAATTCAACCCGGATATTGCAAGTGTCGACAATATCATCAAATTGCTAAGCGGCGAAACAGCCAATCTGATCAGCGTCGATGTGGCACAGCGTTATCAGTCTGACAATCTTGTAATTCCGCTCTTTTCGTCCCCAGTATTTGTTTCTGGGATCCTAAACGTTCTAGTCGACGTCAGCTTATACGGTAACGCATTTGTCGGCTTCGATCTCACCGCTGGCATCGATACCAATGGCTTCTACCTTCGTGAAAGCTCAGACGCTACCGACTTTATCTTTGAAGTAGGAGGAACGTTTGGGGCTCAGTTAAAGGGTACGGGACTA
>JBIKLJ010000325.1:0-4652 GCA_044359895.1 Pirellula sp. | reverse complement strand
CTTGATACGCTCGTGGGACCGTAAACAACAACAAAGGTTTTTCCGTGAAGGAGCGATTGGCTGCGAATGGACCCGCATGACGATATTGATGATCGCTGCCTTCCACCCAAACTCGTGCAGCCGTGGGTAAATTCAAGTCTTTGTCGCTCAACTGCACTCGGATGCGAGCCGGCTCGAGCTGTTGAATGGCCAATGGAAATCCATGAGTGACGGCACTGGATTTCAATTCAATCTTCGCGTTGGGTTTATTCGCATTCAGGGTCAGCAGAAAAAACTGACCCTTTGATGGCAAGACCGTCCATGGCACACTGTTTTGCAGTTGATTGTCAACGAGAACGGATAGATTTACAGCAGCCGCATCTTTGTTTTCAACCTCTAAGAGAACACGTCGAGGGAGGCCAGTAGCCACGCCGATGGGCGCAGGCGTATCCAAGGTCGAGACCCCATGAACGCTCCACGAACAACGGATCACTTCATGCAATTCACGGATCTTGGCATGCAACGCAGCACGTTGTCCCAATAGCTTTTCGAGTGGCAGGGCTTGCGGCACCTGTGTCGCGAAATGAAACTCCGCAAGCGCTTGATTGATAACGGCTGGCTGAATCGAGGTTGGACATTCCATGGCCAAAGCCGTCAAGAATTCGAATTGAAAGTAGGCGAGCTGTCGGTCCAATTCCTCGACGGCCTGCTTGTTTGCAGCCAGTGTCGACGCGGTGGATACCTTCACTCCCTTCCGATGAAACTCGGGGGGATGAGCGTCCACAAGAGCCGTTTGGCCAACGCCTATCAACAAGAAGACAATCGCTTGAAATCCAAGACTACATCGCGTCATTTTTCCAGTACCTTGAATGTCACAAGCACATCGCTTCGAAATCCCAGGTCTTGTGTGCCCTGGCCTGCGTTAAAGTTCAGGATCGCGGTTCGGATTCCTGAATCGCGACTCTTGATTCGCAGCGTTCGGATTTCGGTGTACTCCCCTGAAAGCGGCCGCTCAGGTTGTAGTTCGATCTGGAGCCAACGATCTCGCGATGAATCTTGAGCGTCCAAAAGCAACTGCTCGGACTCAATGACCAACGGCGCTGTGATTCCAGCTGCATTCTCAATCTCGATCGAATAATCCTTCCAAGTGCCTTGAACCAGCTCCATTGTGATCTCTTCGGCCGCAGCCTTGACTCTGGATTCTGGAGATATCGTGACCGTTATCAAAATCGGCGGCCTTCCTGGCTCGGTAAGGTTGCTTGCGGCAGTGCTGCTTCCAGAATTGCTGCCCAAGCTACCCGATGAAGTATCCAATGAGACTGCGGTTGTAGATGATCCCGGTGGAGTACATCCGAGCACAATGCAAACCAAGAACGCCGCACAGGACAACGATCGAACAACGGCTTGCGACGAACGCTTATTCTTTGGTTTCATGGAGAATCCTTTGGTAGGTCTTTCTCGCATGTTCATAATCCTTGCGAGCTTGAGCTTGTTCGTCGGGAGCATATGTTTTTTGTTTCTCAAGCCAACATTGCTCCAGAGCGGCCAAACACCACTGTGCGCTTGAGCGGATTTGGACGGGTTTGTCATCGATGCTGATCCAAATGGGATTGGTGTGTGCGGATGGGAAAATACGGGCTGCAACCCAACTGCTTCGGTCGACCTTGAGGCTTTCAAAACGAAGTTCGTTCTGCTTGCCGTCGGCTTTGATCTTCTGGACTGCGACCGGATAGCCATTGACGATCAATTCGACATCCACCTCGGACCCGTCGGGCTTGAAGGATGCTGCCGTAAGTGAAAACGATCCATCCTGCTCCGTACCAAAGTCCATCAAATGGCTTGTGCCATCGCTTACGTAGCTTTCACCCCGCCGAAGCGCTTCGACCCAGTTATCGTAGTCCAAAACACCGTCTAGTTTGACGTAAACGCGTCCGATGCCCAGTCGTTCACCCGTCAGGCATGGGAAGTCGGTTTCGCCGCTGGCAACGACGCGCGTTCCGCAATTGAGAACGTGGTACCAAATGTTCCATTCCGATTCGCGAGGTGTGTTCATGGTCGCAATAAAGTCTAGGGCCGGTTGCTTCTTTCCGTCCGGACCATCGACTTCGTGAGTCACCTGCATAATGAACTCATTGGCTCCGATACCATCAAACGCCGGGATGTCAAAATTGGGTAACCGATGGGGCCCATCTTCTCCTTCGATCCGCCCTATGCTTCGCGTCAACCCAGCGCCGCTGTGCGCCGTTCCCGTTACAGCACCCTGCTGTTTAGCCCATCGAAGAGTATTCATGCCAAGTGTTGGCCAATGATGCTTCGAAGTCCCGCCTGCAGGAATCTGCTGGCGTAGTTTGAGAAGGTTCAAGTGGCCCGATTGATGCGAACCAAATCCACTGACTTCGATGTCGTACCGCAAAAGATAGGGATAGCGGCTGACATCATCTGGCTTGCCACGGAAAAACTGTTTTTGAAAATCGAAGCATGGGCCCCACGTAAGGCAACAGCCAACCTTTACATCTTCGCCCATGATGTGTCGTAGCATATCCTTTGGCAACACACCCTGCATCGGATTCTCGTAGTGCAAGCAACCAGCTGCATGAATATGATGATCGCCGCTCCAATAGCCATGCTGCGCCGTATCGATCCATCGCTCTACTTGGTAGTTCAGCGTAACGGGTTGTTCGCCAACGTGCAGCGTTTGCATTTGAACGAGACTTTCAGGTCCATGCGAACACTTAACCGTGTACATTCCCTGAGGCAATCGGATGCTCTCTCCCGTTTCGCGATAGATTTGAGTTTGAAAGAAAAAATCAGGAGCTTGTCGTTTGGATTGATAAGGGTAAACCCGGCCCTGAGTATCGCGAATTTCAAATGCGGCCATACAGGGTGAGCCATCTGCATCGGTCACAGCGAATCGCACCTCCGTGCTAGGAACCGTTCGTAGCTCGATTTCCGTACCGCTCCAAGAGCCACTTTCGCCGGCAGCGTATTCTAGATTGATCCAGTCGATACGGAATTTTCCTGGTCCTTGCAAGGGATCGATGCGAACACCCTTCAGCTCCCCTTCAACAGGGAATTCGATGGTATACTCGCGGTCACTACCCGGATCGAGCTGAAACACCATCTGGCGGCCACCATCGGGTTGCGGTATGGATTCCGTCCACCAAAAGACTTGCCCGACACCGGGTCCGTCTGGGCGTCCCCAAAATCGCAGGACCATTCGGCCACCTCGAGCTGACACCGGCGCCGAGAAAAAGGGATCGTCTCCGACAGCCTCCAAGTTCAGTGACTGATCGCGAACATTCATCTTGAGATCGTTCAGTTCGCCCCATCCGTCAGAATCTTGATCGAATCGCCATTGCCGAATGACAGACGAGTTTGCGGAACCGGTCACTCCTGCATTGAACTCCAGTCGAGCCTTTCGATTTCCGACTGTGGTAGAAGATATCTGGACGATACGGTACTCCAGTTCCAAGCCACTTAGGTTGGCATGGAGCGGCCTGCCATCGTACATGGACAGAGCCATCCAGCGGTTTTCAATGTCGTCTTGAGGCCCGTGGGGGATGGGGCGCGCGTTGGGGCTGTCCACGCGAAGCTTGGACTGAAGGCCCGCACGATTGACGACTTTCACTAACATCGCTCGCCAACCATTTTCAGCCACTTCCATGGGGGCGGCAGGGCTGACGGTTACTTCACCGTCGGTTTGAATTTCTACGGCGGCAATGCACATCGGATCGAGCATGCGCTGCACGCTGGCTGTGATTTTCGAATCATTGGTCTCGCTTTTGAGGGAAGCGAGCGTTGCCAATTGTTCCGCCGTGAAGGGCGAGCCAAGGGACTGCATGGCTTCGGCCAGCCGACCCGTGATCAACAGCAACGGTTGAGCATCCACGCGATCGACAACCGGCAGCTCGCCACCTTGAGCGTTCAAAGGGGCTGCCCCCGGAATCGCGGCAATGCCAAAAACAAGCAACAACAAGAACGCATTCAAGACCTTGATCATCGGATCACTTCCTTCGGGACATTGCAAACGAGATTTCAAACAAGATTGCGATTGCACCATTTCCATAGAATTCCATTGCGGAAACGGAGCTAACTTGTAGGATATCCCACAAGTTGACGTTCTGAAAGGGAGACGGAGCATGCAAACAGCAAAAGTGGTTGGCAAAGGCCGGCCGTTGTTGGTGGACCAAGTGATGGGTTTGTTGTCCGATTACATACGAAGGGAAGGGCTCAGTCCTGGAGATCGGTTGCCGAGCGAAGCGGACTTGGCGGAGCGAATGCAATGCAGCCGTAACGTTCTGCGTGAGGCCGTGGGGCGCATGACATCGTTAGGCTTGGTGGACGTTCGGCGGGGCAGTGGCATGTTTGTTGGAACGACAGATGCCGTTCGTTCTTGCGCGTTATTGCTTCGATCTTCGTTAGCGATTTCCGTGAACGACTTGGTGGAGTTTACGGAGTTTCGGCGTGCTCTGGAGGGTTACGCCGCCCGCCAAGCGACTTCGAAAGCAACCGATGGTGAGCTTTCGGAACTCGACGCGATGGCAAAGGCGATCGACGATCCGGACATAACACGAGAAGAGAGTTTGAAGCGTGACTCCGCATTTCACTTAAGACTTATGGAAATCGGCGGGAATCGTTTGATGGCAACTATTCTGGAATCACTGCTCGACTTC
>JBIKLJ010000324.1:0-4725 GCA_044359895.1 Pirellula sp. | reverse complement strand
GATGCGCGTGGCCTTTACCAGAGATCGAGCAGCGGCGTTGTTGTCGATCGCGGTAAGCATTTGCACCAAAGTAGTCTCACTACCCACGGTGGAATTCAAATCGATCGTAATCGCATTCGGGAAAGCGTTGACGATCGGCAAAGCACCAATCCCTCGATTGCTTCGCGTCACGAATACTTGGAAGTTATTCCCAAGCTTGCCAGGCCGTACGGCTTCGAACTTCACTTGGACCCCTTGTCCAACGCCTAGGTTCGAAAGGGCCGAAGCTTGAACTTGCTTGTATAAGGCAAGTCGGCTATCCAAGGTGCTACTGTCAGCCAATCGTTCGGCAATGGTCTCGGCAACGAACACACCCGTTCGGGACGCGCCAGTGGCTCCGAAATCGATATCGAAACGATACAAGTCAATATCGCTTCCTTCAGGTCGATGCAGGTATTGACCGTGAATGATGTCTTGGTTGCCCGGGAATACCGGCTCAAAATTTCGGTCTGCGGTGGTTGGAAAATTGATAAAGCCATTATCCAGTCGCAACAACTGAGAAGGATCTAGATTGCCAGCTCGAGACAAGCCCAACATAAAACCTATGCTTGCGGCGGCCGCGCGGGTCAGGTTCTCGCCGTAGTTGTCGTTCCAAATATTATTGGCCGAGAACACCGCCAATCCGTTTTGATAGGTTGGGTCGATACGTACGCCCCATTGACCGTGGATCTCGACGTTAGGTCCGGTTCCCAGCGCGTTGACAGTACCCAAGGCGACCGTGAGACCACTGTTGGCTGTCTCAACAAATTGAACTCCCAGTTGATTCGACCAGAGGGTGAATGCTTCGCGGATTCGATCTTTTTGCTTTTCTGTAATCGCGTTGAAAACAGGAGTCACACCGTCAAAGCCATAGTTTGCACGGAAGTTGTAGTAGACGGTTCGGATGCCAGGAAAATCATCTCCACCGAAGTCCGGGTTGATGTGATTTTCCATCTGCTCCGGAACAATTCGTTGCGCTGGATCATTGCTGGCTCCGGCAAGATCCAAATCATGAACTTCGGGATCAATGGTCGAACTCAACAACAAACTTGTCAACGGAACATTTGCCGAACCAATTGTTCCCAAATTGGTTGCGGTATCGAACGAGCTGCCCATTCCGAACAAAGTCACTGGAGAATAATTGATCGGCCGATTGCTAACCAATCTCGCACCATCACTGCCTGGTTCCAAAGTTGTCTTGATCAACGCTGAAGACGCTGGATTGGATTCCAATGCTAGGATCAAATCATTGACCGTAACCGTACTTCCACCGTAATTGACACGGATGGATTGGCCCGTGACCGTAACGCTTGGGGTTGCTAACACACCTGTATTGACGAACGATACCGCGATGCCTGAGCCGGCTTCCCCAATCGCCTTGGAAGTAAACCGAACCTTGGCTACGCCATTGGTGTTCAAATCGGAAATCGCCGTCGCGGTCGCTTCGGATCGGACTGGCGCCATCGGCGTTGTTTCACGCGTCCCAATACGCAGCCGGAATGTGCTCGATGGAACCGTTGGACCAGGAAGCAAATCGAGATCGTTCGCGAAGACCAACGTCGCTGTGTTTGCCGATGCGTTGTAACGTACGGAGGTTGGCAAGAATGCGGGAAGATCGTCCGTGTTGCGGACCGTATCCGAAGTGTAGATCAGTTGGTAGAACGCTGGATTCTCAACGCTTCGAGCGGTAGGAAAACCGTTCGATCCATTTTCCACGAGCATCTTATCGTTGTCAAAGTACACAACGATCGTATCGCGCTGCTGCGATAGGGAACTGTCCGCCAAACGAACGATCGGCTGTGGAACCACCGAAGTGACCTGTGGCCCAAGATCCAAACGGAAGTCAATGGTTTCCTGACGAGTGTTTGGATTGGATGGAACAAAGAACTCACCCCGTGTGTTTCTCAGTCCGCGAATACCTCGCCCCGCATCGTCAAAACCAAAAACCTCTAAACGGTACATGTCGTCCGGAAGATTCTCCGCGAAACGCAACGTCACTTCGTTCTCATTTGGACGATCGCCGATCACAACCGCACCCGGAATGACCATCACGTCATTGCTGGCTGATAGACGCAATGTCCCTATGTTGGCTGGATCCACCGCGTTCAAAGGTGCTGATCCCAACCCACCATTGAGCTTGGCGGTTAAGCGGTTCGTTGTCGCATTGGCTGTATTGATCAGGTTGACCAAACCTTGAGCTGTGACCTGTGCCGTCGGGTTGGAATTCAACGTGATCAAAAGATTGTCGTTCGTCATGGCAAGCTGAGCCACGGAAAACGTTCCAAGATCGGCTTTGGCTACGTTGACCGTGATCGAATCGGCTGCATTCCGAGAGGTCAATTGAATGTCTGCGCGACCCGCCGTACCGAAGTCGCTAGACACGCTCGGCAAGGTGAACGTGCCGTCACCCCCAGCTCGTGTCACGCGAATGCCACCAACCGTGGCTTGATCAATGATTTGAGAATCGTCAAACCGGAACGTCAGCTCCCGCGGGGCAATATTGCGAATCACCCCGTTCTCAATCAAATCACTATTGTTCGGTTGTACACCGATCAACTGAGGACCTACCGCCATCAACTGGCGCGATTCTAGTGTTTCGAGCAAATGCTGGCGCAGTTGGCTACGTTTCGCCTTGCTGCCCTTTGCATTCTCTGGAGTGTTCGATTTGGTGTTGGAATTCGTGTTGCGAAGCCGGCGGATGGTCATCACCAACCCTCAGTGCAAAGGTAGCCAGGAACCCCTCGCAGCAAACAATCGCTGCAAGGCTGTAAAAAAGGGCCTAGTCTCCAGGCATCTTTAATGGCGAAAAAACCGTCATTAAATTCTGCGAACAGATTTAGACACTCGAAATCGAGTATAGTTGGGCAGGATTCGGATGCAAATTTACCTGTGCTCAGACGCCACTCTAAGCACTCAATCCGTCGTAGGGCGACCCACTAAGATGGGTTGCCCAGGCTCTAAAGGCATCAAAATTGAAGGTCTATTTTTCCAAAACTACCCAAATACACACGTCGCCAACCACAGAACACGACGGTTCTAAGGACTTTGACGCCGGTTTTGATGCTTCTTGGGTCGAAAGGTTCCGATGACCACACTCGGAAATAGCCGTCTTGAAGATTTAAGAAAATTTTTAGATGGTTTTTGCTTTACCGTCCTCCACCACGCTCTTCCGGCCTCCTCCCAGCGATCTTCACACTGGGACCTGCTGTTGGAACACCCCAGTTTGGATGCCGAAAAAGTCCTTTGTTTCGAGGCCCTTACCCCAATTTCCTGCTGGGCTGCTCCTACCAAGCTCACCCGACTTCCCAACCACCGTAAAATGTACCTCACCTACGAAGGTCCAATCTCCGACGACCGCGGTCAGGTTTCACAAGTCGCGACTGGTGCCCTGACCTGGCTTCCAAGCCCTAATGGCGCCTTGCATGCAAGTTTATTGAGTATTGAAATAAATAGTGACTCGTTCAGCATCATTCCCTGCTGGGAAGAGACACATCCTTTGCTGATTTTCCAACAAAATAGTGCTAGCCCTAATCCATCTTTCAATCTCAACCACCCTTATCCTTGGAATGAGTCTTGGACCCTAGAAACCACGGGTTGGCCCGTTCATAATCGGGGGATATGAACACGCCTCCGCGTTTTGGCTTCCCCCGCTTCTTCCTCTACCCTGACTGAACATTTCTTATGAACAAACCATGCTTCTCTCTAGCGGCGCTCATGTCGGCTGCACTTTTTTTCGTCCATTCACTGAATGCCCAAGAGATGGTTTGGCAAGACGAATTCGACGGGAAAAGCTTGGATTACTCGAAATGGGAATGCGAACAAAATGCTTTCGGTGGTGGAAACAACGAGCTCCAGATGTACACCGATCGCCAGCGCAACGTTCGCGTTGAGAATGGTTTTTTGGTTCTCGAGGCACGCAAGGAAAAAACCGACATTGCTGGCACCGTTCGCGATTTTTCGTCTGCTCGAATCCGCTCCAAGAATCGCGGCGACTGGATGTACGGTAGGTTCGATATTCGTGCCAAGCTTCCTTCGGGACAAGGCATTTGGCCAGCGATTTGGATGCTTCCTACCGACGATAAGTATGGTGATTGGGCTTCTTGTGGGGAAATCGACATTATGGAATTCAAAGGTCATGAGCCTCGCAAACTTCACACCACTTTGCATTTCGGCAGTCGGTGGCCCAACAATCGTTTCAACACCAACGTTTTTGAAACCAAAAAAGATCTTACGCTTGATTTTCACACGTACAGTCTCGATTGGCGAAAGGAAAAAATAACTTGGTTTTTGGATGACCAAGAAGTCTATTCCACTTCCCGCTGGGAATCGGACAATGGGCCCTATCCCGCCCCGTTCGACCAACGATTCCATTTGCTTTTGAACGTTGCCGTGGGGGGGGGCTTTGGGGGTCCTGTCGCGGAATCTACCCCTTTTCCTGCTCAAATGCTGATCGACTTCATCCGCGTTTACAAGTAGTTGGTGAAGGGACCTGCGGAATTGCCCCTCGCTCTTCGGGCTGTTGATTGAATGGTACGTACGACGGACTTCCTAGTCCGTCGCATTGCCCATGGACGGACTTGGAAGTCCGTCGTACTGCCCATGGACGGACTAGGAAGTCCGTCGTACTGCCCCTACCCTATAACGACATCACTGAAGCAACGAGCCGTCACGCTTCGGGTTGGGACAACATAGGCTGCAGATCGCCTT
>JBIKLJ010000014.1:0-46093 GCA_044359895.1 Pirellula sp. | reverse complement strand
TACATTGAGCAAACTGCGGTTTACAATCTGTTGGATCACAACACAAGCCCCTTTGCTTTGTACGGAGCTACCCCAAGCGGTGCAGCATTCCTGACTGGCACTGGCTGCTTGTTGCACGCCAAAGCTTTGGGACGAAATTATGACGACCCAGGATTCCCCTCCGGACAAGTTGCTGGTAAGACCAAGATCCCAGCCTTCGTTTGCCCATCCGCTCCGATTGGTAATGAGTCGCGGGACCCTGTACACGGTTACGGCGGGATCGATTACATGGTGATCGCATTGTCCGATATCGATTCCACAACTGCTTCGACTCGCGGAACGCGAGTTCTTCCAACAGGCGCTGGCAATCCTTTGTGGGTTGCAGCTGCTGTAGGTGGAATGCTGAATTGTGATGGCGGTGGATTCGCCCGAGTTCAAGACGGGACAAGCAACACCGTCATGATGATTGAAGATGCTGGTCGCGCACATCCAAGCGTCGCATCCTTCGGTGCTTTCTCGTCACGTTTCACACCTGTTTCAAGCGCAGCAGATCCAGTCAACATGGATACTGGTGCTAACGGCCGCCGTGCATTCGCTTGGGTGGATGCAGATGCCGCTGCCAACGGGTACTCGGGGCCGCACCGAGCAATTCTTCCTGGCTCCCGTCAAGGAAAAATTAACAACTATGCTTCACCTGTTGGTGGTCCACCAGAGTGCCGTTGGTCTGTAAACAATTGCGGTCCTAACGACGAGCCATTTGCTTTCCATAGCGGCGGAGCAAATGCTACCCTTGGGGACGGATCCGTGCGATTCTTGTCTGCTACCACGGATGCTGTAGCCCTGAAGTTCATGGTTGGTGCCAACGATGGACAAATTGTTGCTATGGACGAATAGTATTAGGAATCTCGAAGACAAGGACAGGAACATAAGATGATCAGAATTTTAATGTTGGCCTTACTAACGTGCTTGGTGGGTTGCGGTCCATCGATCCGTGAAATGGGCGCCCCTTCTGCAACTAATGGGAAGGTAACGCTGAAAGGCCAACCCTTTGGGGATATCAGCGTCACACTGCAACCGATGACGGAGGGTTATCCCAAAACGGTTCAAGTCGCAGCAGAAGGTACTTTCCAAACCGAGTTGGTTCCAGGAAAGTACGTTTACTCGATCGGGCTTTCGCCATCGAAGACTTCGGAGCAAGCTTTGAAGAAAGTGGATCCGAAATACTACGATACATCCATGGATCGTTCGGTAGTGGTCGCAGCTGGTGAAGAACTTATCATCGCATTGGACTAGTCTTTGTTCTATCGAACATAAGAAACGAAAAAGGGGGCGAAGAATACTTCGTCCCCTTTTTTTATTGATTCGCGCTAACCAGCCAATTCCACCCAAAGCGCATGGCACCGACCGAAGGAGCAATTCTGACACTCCATCTGGCGAATAGTGCCTTCATGTGGGAACTTGAGATGGGGATTCGTTGCAAGCTCCATGAACAGTTGGGGACAACTGTTCGACATTGTCGAGCAGTTGTCCCCAACTGCTCAGAACTGCCAACCAGCTTCCCACCCCGAAAATGCCAATAGGAACGCAACGCTTCCAATGGGTTTTCGAGTCCTCAATCGAGCGTCTTTTGCACTCAAGCGTGATCGCAAAAGGAAGGATTATCTCATGGTTCAGGATTAGCTTGTGGCATCCACAGAACACACCAGAACACACCGGAAAAGGAAACTAAGCTTCCTATGTTTTCATTTCTGCGTGTTAAGTATCTTCCAATGACCGATTCGCAAAGACTGTTGCGATTCCGCACCAAAAGCCCGATGTTTGAATTGACGAAAATGCGGCCAACTCTCGTCGCATCGCCGATCATGTCAGACAATTCATCGCTTCCACAACTCGAATGCCAGTTCGTCTTCCCCGCAAAAAGAGAAATTAACGAAACTGCTTGCAGTATTCGTAAACGGCCATAGTGGTTGCGGTCGCCACGTTGTAGCTGAATGGGCGTCCGTAAACCGGTATTTCCACCACGTGATCCAGTCGGTCCAATTCGTCTTGGGTGAGCCCTTCTCGTTCGGCTCCGATGACCAGCGCGGTGCGATGCTCGAAAGAAAAATCATAAAGGCAATTGGAATTGGTGGTCTGTTCTAGTCCTACCCTGGAATACCCTTCTTCCTTGAGTTGTTCAAGAACGGGTGCGAGCGATCTTCTCTGGACAATTTCTACCGCATCGATTGCATCCCGAGCGATTTCTCGATCCACTTTGCCCGGCCCGCATTGGATGATTTTGGGAACTCCGGCGCACCCAGCTAGCCGAACGATTCGGCTGAGATTGACATTGCTGCGCATGGGGGCCAAAACGATCAGCAATTCTCTGGGTTGAATGGGTACCGTGGGTGGCTTGTGCCGTATATGTTCGAATCGATTCATGGTTTTTACTTTCGCCTTTGCTTATCCCGGCAGAATCGAGAACTCCCCTCCTCGGCGGCTCGATTGTGGTGTATTTTGGGCCTCAGAGTACTCTGCGTTCTCCATTTTGTCTTGCCAAATCAACATGTTCCGTTCAAAAGCTGCTGTCATAGGGACTGGATTTATAGGTCCGGTTCACATCGAAGGATTGCTTCGTGCGGGCGTTGGCGTTCAAGGAGTTCTAGGGTCCAATTTGGCCAAATCCCAGGCCACCCAAGCCAAATTTGGACTCCCCAGAGCGTACGCTGACTTAGACGAATTGCTTGCAGATCCGGAGGTGAATGTCGTCCATATCACCAGCCCTAATCGGTACCATTTTGAACAAACGATTCGATGTATGGACGCGGGAAAGCATGTTCTGTGCGAAAAGCCGTTGGCGATGAACTCGACCGAAAGCGCTGAGCTTGTTCGACTCGCTCGGCTGGCCAAAACGCTTGCTGGCGTCAACTACAACGTTCGTTTCTACCCACTGTGCATCGAAGCGGCACCGCGCGTTCAACAAGGGTTGTTGGGAGAGATTTTTCACATCACGGGCAGCTACACCCAAGATTGGTTGCATCAAGATTCGGACTTCAATTGGCGAGTGCTTGCGTCCGAAGGAGGCCCGCTGCGTGCCTTGGCCGATATTGGAACTCATTGGCTGGACTTGGTCCAATCGATTAGCTCGCTCGACATCCACTGCGTTTGCGCCGATCTGCATACAGTGTTTCCGATTCGCAAGCGACCTGTGGGTACCACCGAGACGTTCACCAGCAAGCTCAGCACGGCTCCAAAGCAAGGTGTTGAGGTCCCCATCGACACCGAAGATTTCGGGAGCGTGTTGATTCGATTCGGCAATGGGGCTCGAGGGGTCTTGCATGTGTCTCAGGTGATGGCAGGCCATAAGAATTCGATTCGATGGGAAATAGCTGGCTCCCAGCAAAGTATGTCTTGGAACAGCCAGCACCCGGACGAGCTTCAATTGGGCAATCGCGATACTGCCAATCAAACACTCCTTCGCGATCCTGGGCTGCTGTCGGAACCCGCTCGGTCGCATGCGCAGTATCCTGGCGGACACAATGAAGGCTTCCCCGACACGTTCAAACAATTGTTCCGAGCGTTCTATCAAGCGATCGAGCATCCAAATGAGCAATCGGGATCCGCAAATGTTTCGCGTTTAGCGGCCTATCCAACGTTTGAGGATGGGCATCGTGAGATCTTGCTTTGCGAAGCTATCCTCCAGAGCGCGACGGAGCGCAGATGGGTCGACCTGTAAGCAATGGCACTGAACGACACGACCTTAATTGGTCTCTTAAATCACGAAAAGCAAAATGTCCGTTCGGCGGCCTTAGAACTTCTGAGCAGTAGCTTCTCGAACGACAAACGTTGGCTCCCCAAAATTTTTGAGGCGTGGGATCTGTACGGAGTCAGTGAAGCATTTCCAGAGTTTCCGTTGTTGACCTACTTCTCCATTCCCGCCGAATTCGTTGGGGAGTGTATTGAACGAGCCGGCAAGATGGTGACAGGTCGCGAACTGACGGATCGCACGTGCCGATGCGCTGGCAAGCTCATCGAAGCCGTATCGGTTTCGGCACCCGTGACCTTTGCCCCGCATATTGCAGCCATTCGCCAGCTGAAGCAAACATCGAAGATTTTTTTTCGTGTGAGCGATCAAAAGATGCAAGCTCGTTGCGAATGGATCGATCGCGATTTTCCAGACTTGGCAGAGACCTTGTCGACCAATCCCGGAAGCATTGGAAATCTTTATGAAGTCTTAGAGAGCCAGTTTCTTCAAGGGCGCATCGATGACATCTTGAAAGAAGGGCTGATGGCTCTTCAGACCAGCGGCCAAGAACGCTCTGCGGAACAAGTGTCGCTGGCGTGTCTTGAGCTGAGCAGTCGTTATCGGCTGATCGGTTACGAAGCCTATTTTGTTGAGCTGATCGATCACATGGATGCCATGATTGCGGACACTGCCGCCATTAGCTTAGCTCGATGCCGGACCGACACCACGTTGTCTTTGATTGCAGACCGATTTTCAGACTACTCGAAATCGGGGCAGCTTCGTTCCATCGATGTGTTACGGCGAGGGCGATTACCAAAAACTTCGGAATTGCTGCGCTTTCTTCGGCCGCACGGTCGCGGCCATGAAGTGCAGAACGCCTTGGTCGCATCGGAGATTCTTCAGTTTGACTTTACTGCGCTCGAAGATTGGCTTGAGTCGTTGGTGATTGTAGAAGATTCGATCTTCTCGCGGCTGAGAAGCCAGCTGGCGGTGATTGAGCCGTTAGCGGAGACCTTGCCTGACTCCGACAAAGAACGCACTTTGCAGCTCCTTCGTTCCCGGTCCAAGGAATAGGTTCCTACTGATGCCACGTATCTTGTTGGCGATCGAGTCCACGTGCGATGAGACAGCGGCTGCGGTCATTACGGATGATGGCATCGTGCTGGGCGAATGCATCGCGACTCAAACGGAGCTTCACGAAAGATTCCAGGGTGTAGTTCCTGAGATTGCGGCCCGCGCCCATCTCGAACGTATCTTGCCTGTAATCGATCAAGCATTAAAGCAATCAGGGGTTGCTCCATACGATTTGGAAGCGATCGCGGTGGCAACTCATCCTGGCTTGCCTGGGTCTTTGCTGGTTGGACTTTCGGCTGCCAAGGGGCTGGCGCTGGCATGGAACAAGCCACTGGTGGGAATCAACCATGTCCAGGCACACATTTATGCGTGCGGTATCGGCAAACCCGATAGTATTTTTCCGTGCGTTGGCTTTGTAGTCAGCGGTGGACATACCAGTTTGTACCATTGTGAGTCACCGGCTCAATGGACTTACATTTCTGGAACGATTGACGATGCGGCTGGGGAAGCATTCGATAAGGTCGCGGTCATGCTTGGTCTGCCGTTTCCTGGCGGCCCACAACTTTCGAAGCTGGCAGAAAAGGGAGATCCCAAGGCGATCGCTTTCCCCCGACCGATGCTGGATGACAAGAAACGACTGGATTTTAGTTTTTCGGGATTGAAGACGGCGGTTCGCTATCGGATTGCTGGTGTTGGCAAACACACTTGGGGGCCATCAGAGCTGCCCGATCAAGTGCGAGCGGACATAGCGGCCTCGTTCCAGCAAGCGATCCTAGATTGCTTGATCGGCAAAAGTGTACAGGCATGCAAGCAGGTTTCTGTGAACCGGCTGTGTGTTGGGGGCGGAGTCGCGTCGAATCGTCCCTTTCGAGAGCAATTGGCAGTCGCATGCCAGCGTCAGCAAATCGAACTGCATATTGCACCCTCGGAACTGTGCACGGACAACGCGGTGATGGGGGCCTTGGCGTGGGAGAAAATTCACTTGGGTCAGTTCGATGATTTGGATTTGGACGCACAGCCCGGGCTGCTTCGAAGAAGATAGCGGTAGGAAAATCAAGGATTCGAGCTATATTGGCCGTTCTGGCCGATGAATCGCTCCTTCGCTCGAAAGTTCCCGTTGCATGCCGCAGATTACTATCCAAGACTTAACGATCAGCTATCGCGGGCCTCGCTTGCTCTCCGAGGTTTCTTGCAGAATCGATACGGGAGAACGCATCGGACTTCTGGGCCGCAACGGATGCGGCAAGACCACCTTAATGCGGTTGATATCGGGGCAAGAGCAGCCCGAAGGTGGAAAGATCGAACTTAACGACGGCACTCGCGTCGCGATTTTGCCTCAAGATGTTCCTTTGGAGATTACGGGAAAGGTTTCCGAGATTATCGCTCGGGGCTTGCCCGCCGAGCTTTTGGAACTGGAGAACCACTGGCAACGAGACCAGATGGTGGAACGCACATTGGAGCAAATGGAGCTGGACGGGGAGGCTCATTTTGAACGCCTTTCGACAGGCATGAAGCGACGTGTGCTGTTGGCTCAGGCGATTGTCAGCAAGCCCGATGTGCTTCTTTTGGACGAGCCGACGAACCATTTGGATATCGATGCAATCACATGGCTGGAAGGTTTCTTGGGGTCGTTACCTTCGACGCTGTTGTTCGTAACTCACGACCGCGCGTTTCTCACCAAGCTCGCCAATCGAATTCTTGAAATTGATCGCGGCAAGCTCTTTGATTGGTCGTGCGATTACCCCACCTTTTTGAAGCGGAAAGAGCAGGCTCTTCTTGCAGAAGAAAAGCAACAAGCCTTGTTCGATAAGAAATTGGCCGAGGAAGAAGTTTGGATTCGAACAGGGGTCAAAGCCCGGCGAACGCGAAACGAAGGGCGTGTCCGCGCCTTGGAAGCACTTCGCGAGAAGCATGCTCAGCGTTATCGAAAAGAAGGAAGCGTCAGTTTGCAAATAGATGCTGGGGAACGAAGCGGCATGCTGGTTTGCGATCTCAAGCAAGCGTCGTTCGGATATGGTGGAAAGACGATTATTCCACCTTTGGATCTCACGATCATGCGAGGGGACAAGCTGGGAATTATCGGACGTAACGGTGCGGGCAAGTCGACCCTGCTGAAAGGATTGCTTGGGCGTCTGGAACCCATGGCCGGTACCGTCAAGCTTGGAACGAAGCTGGAGATCGCATACTTCGATCAAACGCGCGAAGTGCTCGATCTGGACAAGACTGCCGAAGAAAATGTAGGCCAGGGCAAGACCATGATCACGGTCAATGGAAAATCGAAGCATGTCATTGGCTACTTGCAGGATTTCTTGTTCACTCCGGAACAGGCTCGCTCCTCCATTCGTTTCTTTTCCGGAGGGCAACGCAATCGATTGCTGTTGGCGAAACTGTTTGCTCGACCTGCAAACATGCTGGTAATGGACGAACCGACCAATGATTTGGATACGGAGTCGTTGGAGCTTCTGGAGGATCGATTGGTCGACTACGAAGGGACCGTTCTGATTGTCAGCCACGATCGTTCCTTTTTGAATAACGTGGTGACCAGCACGGTTGTCTTCGAGAAGACGGGCATCAAAGAATATGTTGGTGGCTATGACGATTGGCTTCGTCAACGCAAAGCAGACCTGAACAAAGCCAACAAAGAGAATGCTCCGAAGCAGGCTTCTACCAGCAATACCAAAGCAGAGAAGTCCGTATCCGGTGGCGGGCAAAGCGTTGCCGTCGCGAAGAAGCTATCGTTCAAGGAGCGGCAAGATCTAGAAAAGCTTCCATCGCAGATCGAGACCTACGAGGCAGAGCAGCGAAGCATTCATGCTGAGATGCACAAGCCAGAGTATTTCAAGTCATCCCAAAACAAATTGGCCAAGGATCAATCGCGACTTAGCCAACTGGATGAGTTGTTGGTTGCAGCGTATGCTCGATGGGAAGATCTTTTGGCGAGAGATCAGCAGAACAGCTAAATCTTCACGAAGACTTTTTTGTTATACAGCCACCACAGCATCAACCAAACGACGCACATTGTGATGGCTCCGAGCGTGAATTCACGAACGATCGCATGGTCGTTGAGGCTAGCGAATTGACTCAGTAGGTTTTCGAGCACGCGAGTTATGGCGTTGATGACAAAACCAAAATGGCGTTCGAGTGCTTGATGGATCGGTTCTACCAGTGTCCAGCTGATGACATAAGCAACGATCGAATTGGAGCCGATCACAAGAAATGGGAATCCCCACCACTTCCATCCCGCCATGTCGCAGATCAAGTGCAGCGATGCCAACCATGCGAAGCATATTCCGCCGCTCCATAGAGTCCAGGTCGGGGTCCAGATACGTTTTACAATGGGGCAAATCCCCATCGCATCCACTGCGACGGCGACAAGCATGCAGATAACGGCTGCGGACCATAACAAAATTTGTTTTCGGCCAGCGGCATGATTTTGCTGAAGGGCTCGACCTGCAACCAGGCCAAGGAGCATGGTTCCCAAAGTGGGGATAAAACTGAGTGTCGCATAGCCCCCGGCCGAAAAAAGGAACGGTGATTCGCGAGGAAACAGGTTCATCCACCAACGATCGGCAGCCCATGCAAGATTGGAATTTTTGTTGTAGTGAGCAGCGAGTCCCGAGTCGTGTTCGGACCATGTCGATGCAACGCCGACGCTTTCGTAAGAAAAGTCGGGCCCTGGCAAAGGATACGCAACAAAGGCGATCCAATACCCAACCAGGATGATGCTCAAGCTGATTATTAGCCCTCGCATGGACAGTCCGGAGAGCAAAAACAGGATCCAGTATCCTAGTCCAATTTGCGTTAGAGTGTCGTCGAAAGTGAAATTCGTTATTGGCTTCCCAAGGCTTCTCAGGAAGATACCTAGAAATACGAGGGTCAGACTGCGCAGCATTGCGTGCAAAAACATGCCGCCCCAGCTTTGTCCTTTGGCCTTTCGCGACGCGAGCGAAAAGACCATGGCTGCCCCTACCAAGAAGGTGAAGCTTGGCTGGATCATGTCATGGAGTGAGCAACCATGCCATTCGACGTGCGAGGTATGAAAGCTTATCCAGCCGAACACCTTCGATAGCCATCCGCCATCGGTGACAATCTTGTGCAGTTCTTCCAGACGCAGCATTTCAGCAAGCATGAGAAACATGACCATACCGCGATAGATGTCGATGCTGGCAAGGCGTGCTGGGGCAGCTTGGCGTATTGAATCTTCATTCGGAAGATCGATTGTGTTGCTCATTTCAAAGAACTGCTTTCTCAGCCAGCCATGGCTTGCAATTTGTCCCGGACCTGAAGAAGCGATTTTCGGATCGAGTCGCTTAGTTCTGGCATTTGAAGTACGTTTTCGATGAGTGGATTCAATTGCTTGGAGTAGGATTTCGCGAGCGATGCCACCACGGATCGTCCTTCCGATGGCATGGACTTGGTGCTTTCAGCAAGGGAGTCCAGGTTGGTAATCGCTTCCACGAGGGTTTGGGAGTTTACGTCGGACAGGGACGTGCCGTTGATACTCTCTAAGACCGTTGCTAGGCTGTCCATCGAAATCTTGACTCGTGATTTAATGGAAGTGATTGCTTTAGGGGAGCCTTCGTTCTTTGCCACCTCGTCCGTTTGATCAATGGCGCCTAGGAAGCTTCCAGACGCTCCCACGACCAACTGAGGCCGAGATCTTGTTGTAGGCGACATGCCCTGGGTGGGTTGCTTTTCAGACTTGCGATTGCGATCAAAAACAAATATTCCCGCAACAGCAAAAGCGATAAGAACTGCTAATGAAACCAGTGAAGGTCCGAGAATGTTGGTAGGATTAACGGGCAGTCCTTGATCTCCATGAGACGCTTTCTTGATGAAGGATTGGAAATTTGGGAGCGCAGTAAGCGGAAGTTCGTGGGGGATAGCGGATAAGATACTTCGACGATGGGTGCGAAAAAGGTTCGCAATCGATGTCGCATTGCAAGGCTGGGCCGCAGCACCAGCCGTTTCTGCCCCTACAGTTCCCAAGATCAATGGCATGAAGTAGCCCAAGCCGATCCGCACGGTGGACGGGTTCACCCGGGTGTAAGTCGAAACAGTCGTTGTGATTTGGTCGACTAAGTTATTTCCGAGTATGTTGTTGAGGAGGCTTCCCCCTGAATTCATGGCACCTGATTCAAGTATTTTCTCGGTCGAGCCAAAGGCATTTGGACCTAAGCTATCGAGAGCTTTGGCAATCGTTTGGGCGCCAGAGGGTTTCGAGGCAATGAGAGCGAGGCTGGCAAGGATACAAGGGAGTCCTGCGTCCATTAGCTTTCTCATGTCCGATTCGTTGGCACCAACAAGACCGCCTAGCTTTTTGCAGAGCTCGGTAGAAAACTGTCCTTGCAATGACTCGACTAAATTCATGGTCTTACGCTTCCAAATGGAATACCAAACTTCGTCAATGTAACCGGAGTCACCGGAAACGCAAAATTTTCCAACGAGCGTTAAACTCTAACCAGCTTGCTTTTCAATTTCAACGATCTTCTCAAGTCGTCGCGTATGCCGGCCACCTTCGAACTCCGTTGCGAGCCAGACACGGACAAGATCTCCAACAGGGCGGTCCCCGATCAAGTCCCCTGGCAAGCACAACACGTTGACATCGTTGTGCCGCCTGCACATTTCTGCCATCACTTCATCAGCGCAAGCGGCAGCTCGGACACCGTGAAACTTATTGGCGGCGATAGCCATACCGAAACCGGTACCGCAGATAAGAATACCTCGCTCGACGGATCCATTGGCGACGCGTTTTGCAACTTCGATTGCGAAGTCGGGGTAGTCCACAGGTTGATCGCTTTGCGTGCCAAAGTCTTCAACTTCGTGGCCGTCCGCGGTCAACAAAGTGATGAGCTTGGCTTTGATTTGAAACCCACGATGATCGCTACCTAAGGCGATTCGCATTGTTTAAACTCCATTCATTTGCAAAAGTGAATTCATCCGGCTGCTCTATCGCCATTGGATGAGCGATTCCAAGTTAAGTTGATCAATCCAATAGGATGTGTGTTGATCGAGCTGCGATGCGCATCGTTGGTAGATCTCCAATGGACCGCCAAATGGATCGCTGATTTCATTGCCGTCGGGAGAGATCAAGTGCACCTTGTGTGCCATGGCAGGCCACTGCGAGGTGACCACTTGACGATGGCGATTCCCCATCGTCAAAATCAAGTCGGCCTGTTCCACCAGACGCAAATTCAATTGAGTGCTTTGATGTTGGTCCAAGGTGGTTCCGAAGCTTTTGATGGCCGCTGCGGCGCCGTGCGAGGCAGGTTCGCCGCCGAAGGCGGAAACGCCCGCTGAAATTGCCATCACGGGTGCGTTCCCGTTTTTCGAAGTGACGCTGAATCGCTCTGCAATCTTTTGTTGCATCATGGCTTGTGCCATGGGAGAGCGGCAAGTGTTACCGGTGCACACAAACAAAACGATCCACTGCGACATACTCTTCAGGGCATCTTCCCCGACGATTCCTTGATGAACAACTTGACCTTGGTTTCCATCGATTTGGACAATCGTTGGTATTCCAGGCGCTTCTGCGGCCCCATCGTCGATTGCAAGCACCGCAAGCTCGGTTTGCAAATCGCTTAATTTCGGGGCAAACGGATTTTTGGGGCTGGTCGCCAAGGCACAAACCAGTGGTCCTGAAAACAGTTTCCCGACGTGATCCAACACCTCGTGATGCGGTTGCCACACGTGAATTCGTTCGCTGTCTTGCGTCAACAGATCGGACACGGAGGGCGCCATGCACTTGACCAGGCTCGCGGGGTGGGAATCCTTCAAGCTGATCATAACTGGCCCGGGCCATGATTTATTTGCCAACCGGCGGGCTGCGGAACTCAGATCAGGAAAGTAATCCAATGTTTCATCGGCAGCACGCATGGCCAGCGAAAGTCCGATTGGGCTCGCTTTAGCATATTCGCTCAGCTTCGCCACGGCGTCTGGCTGTAGCCCGCTAGCGGCCAGTAGGTATGAATTGCTCGATGGAAGTGCAACAATATGGCCTTCGGTCAAGGCTTGTACTGCCAGATGAACAACATCTCGAGGATCATCGGAATGTTTCCAGTTTAGAATCTTCGTCATACAGGTAGCATTACATTCCGATCCAGGAGCAAAGCCCACAGAATCAGATCGGCTGATTCTGTGTTTTTGATTACCAATCCGTTATGATATCGCATGTGTCAGAGTCGGTCGATTCCCCGCGTGGCTGAATCGTGTGCCTGAAGATAAGTTTCCTGTCCCGAGAAATATGGCGCCAAGCCGAGCGAAAAACGTGGAAGCAATGCAGAAAAGGCGGACATTTCTTCAGAATGCATTTTCGGCTGGAGCCGCCATGGCGGGCGCATCCGCGATTCCTTGGATGGGTGGCTTGCAAGGTTGTACGGGAACGGGTGCAAGTGGACGATCGGATTTGCCCGATCTTGTTTTTGGGCAACGAGGCCTTGCAGACGGTCGTTTTCAGAAACCAAGGGCGATCACGATCGACAGTGCCGACCGCATCTATGTAGCGGACAAAACGGGCCGCATTCAAGTTTTTGACGATCAAGGCAAGTTCATTCGTGGCTGGCGTACTCCGGAGATTGAATCGGGCAAGCCAACGGGTTTGAGCATGGATCGGGATGGGGTCTTGATGGTCGCCGATACCCATTACTATCGCTTTTTATTCTATACCCCCGAGGGGGAATTGCTGGAGGATCGAACCATTGGCGGGGTGAACGGTCCAGAACCGGGACAATTCGCATTTGTGACCGACATCCTTCGATCCCCTGGCGGAGATTTTTTTTGCGGTGAGTACGGGGAGTTTGATCGCATCCATCGCTATTCTGCAGATGGAACCTACATCGATCGCATGGGAGAGCATGGAAACGGTTCGCTTCAATTCAGCCGCCCTCAGAGCTTCTGTATAGACGGCCAGGGTTTGCTGTGGGTGGCAGACGCATGCAATCATCGAATTCAGGTGCTTGATTGGCGCGGTGCAACCCCCTTATTTGTCAAAGCGATTGGTAGGCAGGGGAACGCGCCCGGCGAGCTTCAATATCCTTATGGCATTGCGTTGACAAAAGACAGTTCCATTTTGGTTAGCGAGTTTGGAAACCATCGGGTTCAAAAGCTCGATCTGGACGGCAATCCAATCGCTTCGTGGGGAAGTCCGGGCAACCAACCGGGGCAGCTCAATCAGCCATGGGCAACTGCGACCGATTCTCGCAATCGAGTCTACGTTGTAGACTCAGGCAATAATCGTGTTCAACGCTTTCGAATTTAACAAAGGCCATTTCCAACTTTATGTTCCAAACCATTTATGTCGGCAAGTTGCTGGGCATCAAAGTCTACATCCATTGGTCCTTTTGGCTTTTGGCCATGTATGTGTTGCTGACAAATTTGAATCAAGGGTTTGTTTCTGCCTTGAAAGCCTTAGGTTTTGTTTTCGCTGTTTTTGGATGTGTTTTCTTGCATGAAATGGGGCATGCGTTGGCAGGTCGCTGGTTCCGTATTCCAACCATCGACATCACGTTGTTGCCGATTGGGGGTGTAGCGCGCATGGGTGACTTTACTCGATCGCCCTTAGCGGAACTGGTGGTTGCGATTGCAGGCCCCATGGTCAATGTCGTGATTGCGATTGTTTTGGTTTTGGGACTTTCCATTCAAGCCAACCTGAACCCCGATAAGGACATGACTTTGGCTCGAATGGCACCCCTGGAGCAGCTCCTTCTAGCCAATGTCGGCCTGGTTTTGTTCAACATGCTCCCGTCTTTTCCGATGGATGGTGGGCGAGTTCTTCGCAGCCTTTTGGCCATGATCATGCCCTACTCTACGGCAACGCGTTATGCCGCGAGAACGGGTCAGGTCATGGCGATAGGGATGTTTATGTGCGGCATTTACTACTTCAGCACGTTTGGGATCAGTTTGTTGCTGATCTCGCTCATGGTGTTTGCCGTGTGCAGTGGCGAGCTGCTCAAGGAGCGTATTGCCGCCGCACGTGATCAGATGATGGGCAACCCATTTCCGTTTGGAACCAACCCGTCGGGTCCATCCAATTCGCCGCCCAGTGACGGCGATATTGTGGATGCTGTTGAAGTGAAGCGTGTTCGTTAAGTTAACGCTGGACAAGTGTCTCAGTCGCGGCGGTCGGAGCCGGTCGCGATTCGCGTTCAGCGAGACTGTTCTCTTGATTTGGTCCGTCCGCTTTCTTGGGGACTTGAACGAGCGAGATACGCGAGTGTTCGTCGTGAATTCTTTTGTTGGCTCTTTCAGGATCCACCTGAGTCCAACTTTCACGGTATAGTTGGCTGACAATTTTCCGGTGCATGCGCTGATCGCTATCGTACCAATGGACTCGGTATAGTTCCGAGCTAGCGTCTTTGATGGGCCGACGATTCCGGTGCTCTCGGTCTTCCACCAAGCACCAGGCACGCACTAGAAAGCGACCAGACTCGGGAGCCTGTTCATAGAAAATAACCTGATCGTAAACATGACGACCTTGATGATCGTAAAAATGGTTTAATTCAATCAGATCAACGTACTCTTCGGCAACGCCGGTGTTCTTAGAAATCACCGTACCGAAAGCGCAAAGGACCAGCAGGATCGAACTCGAAAACATGACCGCGAACCCTCAATTTAGAACTCCTCAGGTAGATCGATGGTCTAGAAAGCCATACCGAGAAATCACATAAGCCGCCGGGTCTAGCGCGGTGCTTCCATCGCGAACGAAGGTTTTGCGGTCGTTGAGCGATGGGAGGGAGAGGGTGAGAGAGAGGCCGCGTTACATCCTATTGCGAATCTTCAATGCGATTCCCTTGTATCAGAGGCTCAGATCGACTTCGATCGGAAACAAATAGAAACACGATGGAAACCTGGTTCAGGCCTCGCGAATCGTTGAATCCGCGTCCCGACAACCGGCCAGCATCTCCAATAGCAAGTCTTCGGACTTCAGTTCAAGAGTACTTGAAGGAAAACCAAGAACAATTCCCGGCAGGACAAAATATGTGCAGCCCGTTCGCTTCGACTTCGATGGACTAGAGCCTATAATGGAATCAAGTACGGAGTTGGCAAAGGGTGTTGCACCGGAGGAGTGCAAATTTGGACTCGCCAGTTGAGCATCCGCTAGAATCCTCTTTTTCACGCACCTCTTTTTTAAGCTATTTCATCCGAAGGACAGCACTATGAAGCTCCAGTTCTTAACTCTCTGTTTTGCCTGCATCATGGTTGCACGAACAACGGTGGCAGGGGATGTTGTCGAAAAGTCCGAAGGGAGCTCGGCCAGTGATCGCAAGGCGATGATCGCGAAGGCTGTAGCTTACTTGCGCGATGTCGGGCAGATGGAAGATGGGTCTTTTAGTAGCAAGACCGGTCCAGGCATCACGGGCTTAATCGCAGCTGGGCTACTAGCTGTCGATTTGCCGACTTCGGATCCTGTGGTTGCGAAAGCGCTGAAATACTTGGAAGGCATCCGCCGTGAGGATGGCGGGTATTATGCTCCTCAGTCGCGACATGCTAACTACGAAACATGCCTTGCGATCATGGCGTTCTCGAAAGCGAATTCGGACGGTCGCTATACCGAAGTGATTCAAGGCGCTGAACGGTTTATCAAACAACAGCAGTGGGATGAAGGGGAGGGGATTCAATCCGATGATGGCGCCTATGGGGGTGCGGGATACGGAAGCAAATCGCGCCCTGATCTTTCCAACACCGCGTTCATGATTGAGGCACTTCGCAATGCGGGATGCTCCGAAGAGGATGAAGCGATTCAACGTGCACTTTTGTTTGTATCGCGATGCCAAAATCTGGAGTCGCCAGCGAACTCCACCGAGTTTGCATCGAAAGTGAACGATGGAGGTTTCTACTACACGCCCGCGGCCGGCGGAGATTCGATGGCAGGCAAAGACGAGAATGGTGGGCTTCGATCGTACGCGTCCATGACCTACGCGGGATTGAAGAGCATGATTTTTGCTGGTGTGGACAAAAACGATTACCGAGTGAAAGCGGCTCGCGATTTTCTCCAAAAGCACTATTCCGTTTCAACCAACCCGGGGATGGGAAGCTCTGGGTTGTACTATTACCAACAAACTATGTCCAAAGCGTTAGGTGCTTTGGATGAACCCTTGTTCGAAACCGTCGATGGCCCCAAGGACTGGAAAGCGGACCTGTTGAAACAGCTTGCGGTAACTCAACAAGAAAACGGTTCTTGGACCAATCCCGATGCACGCTGGATGGAGGGAGACCCCAACTTGGTTACAGGCTACGCTCTCTTGACGCTGTCAAATCTTGATTGATCTTGGAAGGCGGAAGGCTTCACCAAAACTTAATCCCGCGGTGTTGGGCCTAGCATTGATTTTGTGCGAGGTCCGGCGAACGAAACGGACGCGGCTGGGAATCTGATCGAGAGCAAATCGGGGACGTTTTTTCGCCGGAGCTCAAGTGAGATCCCCATCATTTTCGTTGGTGCAAGCGAGGCTTGTGTTCTTTAGGAGGTGGTCTACCCGGACGTCCCGGACAGAAAACATGTGGTCCTGGCATGACATTCCGGGAGGCGTGCAATCAACCGTCATGAAGGGGAGGCCTGAAAACTTTTCCTCTGCGACCGCAACCTTCATGGAGATTCGTTGGTAAAATGCTCAAGAGATACGCATCCGAATTGTGAGCTCCAAGTAAACAGGTCGTAGTTTTCGTGGCAGACAAAATCCAAGGTAAAATCATAGAAGTTGATCCTCAAGGGGATTTGATTACCGACATTGGTCATGAGCAATGGGACCGAATCAATCGTTCGAGCGAAACGAAAGTGATCGTCGACGAGGAGCATGAGACCTTCGGGCTATTTGGTTTGGATCATCAGCAACCGCCGATGACTTTTATTGCCATTACTGAACCGGAAAAGCCACTTCGGCTGCATTTGGTCTCGGATTCCGCGTCGATGATGCTTGGCGTACGCGCTGGTGCTTCGGTGGAAGTTGTTTGGTAGAAATCACGTCTGGAGCTCGTTCGCGAGCGAATGGAATTGCCGTTTTGGAGTGTCTCAAGTAAAACTAAACGATTGCAATTCCTTCCATCTTTCTACAATCCATTCAGACTGATCAGGTGCCCGATGACCGATTCGACTGCCCGTCCAAAGCCAAATCAAGTCCGCCCCGTCGCATTTGCCATGGTCATCCTGTTTGCATCGATGATTGCGATGCCTTTGGGGTTTGCTAACCTTCAAGAGAAACCGTCCAAGATGCTACGCCATATTGTCATGTTCAAGTTTAAGGAATCGAGCAGCAAGGAAGATGTTCAGAAAGTGGTGGATGCGTTCCGCTCGCTCAAGACAAGCATCCCGCAAGTGGCTGCATTTGAATATGGAACGGACAATAGCCCCGAGGGTCTTGCTGGCGGGTTCACTCATTGCTTTTTGGTGACTTTCAAGTCCGAAGCAGACCGCGAAGTGTATTTGCCTCACCCGAAACACAAAGAATTTGTGGATGTGTTAAAACCACATTTGGACAAAGTGCAAGTGCTCGACTATTGGGCAAGCGAGTAACTGTTGCTCTTTTTTGGAATGAATTCATGACAAGTCAATTGTCCTGTACGAGGCCAGCGCCCGAGCTGCTGGCGCCGGCAGGAAACTGGGAATGTATCCATGCTGCGATCGAAAACGGAGCCGATGCTGTTTATTTTGGACTGGAAGCTGGGTTCAATGCCCGCGCACGAGCGGTCAATTTTTCTTTAGTGGATCTCCCAAAGTTGATGCAGCTGTTGCATCGGCGCGGGGTTGCGGGCTATGTCACGCTGAATACGCTGATCTTCACGGATGAACTTGCGCAATTTGAGCATCACGTCGCCCAGCTCGCTGCGGCAGGTGTCGATGCTGTGCTGGTGCAAGACTTGGGTGCCGTTCGGTTGATTCATGAGATTTGTCCCACGCTCAGCGTCCACGCAAGCACCCAAATGACTATGGTTTCGGCGGAAACCATCCGTGCCATCGAGTCGCTGAAGATCGACCGAGTTGTGCTTGCTCGGGAGCTTTCTATTGCTGAAATCCGGAAGATCACGGCAGCGACGACGATGCCGGTGGAGACGTTTGTGCATGGTGCGTTGTGTGTGGCATATAGCGGTCAATGTTTGACCAGTGAATCCTTGGGAGGCCGAAGCGCAAATCGGGGGCAATGCGCTCAAGCGTGCCGATTGAATTACGATCTTATCTGCGATGGTGTTGATCAGAACCTTGGCGACAATCGATACTTGCTCTCTCCACAGGATTTGGCTGGCTACGAACACATTCCAGACCTGATTGAAGCGGGCGTGTGTTCGCTCAAAATTGAAGGGAGACTGAAGACTCCGGAATATGTAGCCAATATTGTAGGGCACTATCGCAAGGCGATCGACGCTGCGATGGTGGGTCGACGTCTGAAGTGGACGGAAGACTCCAAACGCGAGATGGAGATGAGCTTTTCGAGAGGCTTCACACCTGGATGGCTGGAGGGGTGTGATCACAAACGATTGGTCCCAGGTCTTTCCAGCTCCAAGCGAGGAGTCGCAATCGGCAAGGTGGTTGCGCTCCATGGCGAACGCTTGGTTGCCGACCTCGACTCGTCCATTATCAAAGGGGACGGCATTGTTTTGCAAGGGGATCGAATTGCCGGCGCGGAGATTGGGGGACGCATCTTCCAAGTTTTCGTCCAAGGCAAATCAACCGACTATCCGGCGTCTGGACGAGTGGAGCTGGCCTTTCAAAATGGACTTCTGAAGAACGCAGAAATTCATCCCGGACAAATCATTTGGCAAACCGATGCACCTCAATTGAGCAAACGACTTCGAGCGAGCTTTGCGTCCGAGCAATTCTCGCGACGTTTGTCGATCGATATTCAGGTTCGTGCAAGTGTTGGCAGCCCGGTTGCCATAGTGGTTCGGTGGGAAGCTAGCGACGGCAGCCAGCATCAGTTCGAATTGCATAGCAACCATGTTTCGGAGGAGGCAAGAAAGCATCCGACGACTGTTGACGATCTCAAAAAGCAGCTGTCTAGGCTTGGCAATACTCCTTACCAGTTGCGTGACTTGCAAGCCGAATTGGCGGGTGGCCCCATGATTCCCTTAAGCGTGCTGGGCGAGCTGCGAAAGGAAATGGTCATTCGTTTGGATGCGGCGCGCATGGAATTGCCGACGCGAACGATTTCGGATGCTGGCGTTAGTGCTCGCATGTTGGAATCGATTCCTGTGACGTCGGAAGCTTCGCCATCGGATCCCGAGCTTATTGTGTTGGTTCGCTCGTTGCAGCAGCTGGAGCAAGTGCTGCAAGCCGGGCAGAAAATAGTCTACGTCGATTTTCATGATATCCGTGAATACCGGCAGGCTGTTCAGATGTCGCATGAAGCGGGTGCGACGGTGTTTCTCGCAACGCTCCGCATTCAAAAGCCGGGCGAGCTGGGACTGTTCAAAGCTTTGTCCAAGCACGGGGCCGATGGATGGTTGGTCCGGAACTTAGCTGCCTTGGAGTACGCAGAGCAAAATAACATACCAAGTGTCGGGGACTTTTCGCTGAATGTCACGAACCCTCTGACAGCTCATTGGTTGATGAATCGCAAAGTCCAGCGCGTGACTGCTTCGTATGATTTGAATCGCGATCAATTGACCGAATTGGTTCAGGGGATGCCTAGCGGTTGGTTGGAGATTGTCATTCATCAGCATATGCCGATGTTTCACATGGAGCATTGTGTGTTTTGTACGGTTCTTTCGCCGGGCACGAACAAGTCCAACTGCGGTAGACCATGCGACCGACACGATGTCAAACTTCGCGATCGGCTGGGGGTGGAGCACGTGCTGCATGCCGATATCGGCTGTCGCAACACGTTGTACAACGGGCACGCCCAGAGCGGTGCCGAGGCCGCTGAGAAGCTTATCAAGATGGGCATACAACACTTTCGAATTGAGCTCCTGCGCGACGCTCCTGCCGACGAAACTCGGCGTCTTCTGTCCTTGTATCGCGATCTCCTTCAGGGAAAAATAGATGGGGCAACCGTGTGGAAATCGCTCCAAGCGGAAAACCGTGTCGGCGTTACCCGCGGCACGTTAGAACATCCTCGCAATCCACTGGCCATCTTGTAGATTCGGACGTGACACACCGTCAGGTCTTGCACTGCCGAACTATTCGTACTTTGAACTTGATATTCGTTACTCTCAACAACCACTAGTACTAAATTGAACGCAAACGAGCTATTCGACAAACTGGAAAGCACAGCCAAAGACCAGGGCGCATCGCAAGCGGCACGGCTGCTGGTGGAGCAAATGCGAAATGAGAAACGTTACTCGGAGCTCTTTGAAGCTCTGAAGATGTTTCATCGCGTTGAGCTTGGCTTACCTGCCGTGCAAATCAACCCGTCGGGTGAGGACGATGATAAGGCCTCCGGTACACTCAAGAATTCGGAGATCCAGGACCAACTGGATAAGAGACTGATTGAAGCATGCAGCGAAGTAGGAACTGCATTGCTCCGACAGGGAAGTTTGCAGGAAGGCTGGATGTACATGCGAGCCGTTGGGGATCGAGCGGCTGCTGCGGCGGCCATGGCCGACATTGAAGTCACCCACGAAAATCTGGATACGGTCCTGGGGCTGCTGGTGCATGAAGCAGTCGATATCGGCCGAGGTACCAAGCTCTCGCTGGATTTGCGAGGTACCTGCAACACGATAACAATGTTGGAGTCGGTGGTATCGATGCGAGGCCGTGCCGATCAGCAAGCTGCTGTCGGGACGTTGGTGGAGCATGTGCACAGCGAGCTTTTAGCGAGCCTGAAAGCGGATATCGTGCGACGTGAGAAACTGGATGCTACCAGCGATGTTCATGCATCGAAATCGATCGAAGCCTTGCTTGCGACACGCACTACCCTATTGCGCGATGGGTCGTATCATTTGGACACAACGCACCTGGCGTCGACAGTCAGGTTCGCAAGAATTCTCGATGATGCTCACCTATTACGTCTGGCGGTGGATTTGGCGCAATATGGTCGTCAGCTGCATACTCAGTACCAGTATGCAAGTGACGAGCCGTTCGCGGAACTGTATCCAATGTCCTTGGCTTTTTTCCGGGCGCTGCTTGGCGAGCACGTCGAAGCCGCTTTGCGGATGTTTCTTCAAAAAGCAGAATCGCTCGATCCACAAGAGCATGGGACGGTCGCGATTGAAACGTATGCCGACTTACTGACTCGTGTCGGAAGACCGGCCGAGGCGATGCAGTTCTTGATCAAAAAGATGCCACGCGGAATGCGTCCCTTCGGCATCGCACCTTCCCTGATTGAATTAGCACAGTTGTCGGGTCAGTTTGAGCCCATGATGAACCATGCCAAGGAACGAGGTGACATCGTGGGATACACCGCCGCCTTGTTGCAGTCTAAATGCAAGCCTGACGAAACACCGGCGTAAAAACCTGCGACTCTATCCAAGTGATTGAAGTTTGCTCCCAGGTCGCGTGCTACAATAGGTGGCCCGTCCAATTTCTCGCCCACCCAATTTCTCGCCAACCCCGTCACTTGCCAACCCCGTCACTTGCCAACATGTTGTCCCACCTAAGGAAGCCAGTATGCTACGTACCCTTCATTGCATGATAGCCCTGATCGCTGTCGGCTCTATCGTTTTCGTTCCATCGTCTTGGAATCGAACGCTTGCAGAGACTCCCACAGAAAAAACAGCAGAGGCTAGCAAAGTAGCAGAAGTCGTTCCGTTGAAAGATCTGGATGGACATTTTCCTTTCCAACCGCCCGCAAGCTTAGATGCATGGAAAGAACGAGCCGAAGTGGTTCGAAAGCAAGTTCTCGTTTCGCTTGGACTTTGGCCTAAGCCGACCATGGCCCCCCTTCAACCCGTGATTCATTCGCCACGGCAGATGGATGGTTATTCCGTTTCCAAAGTTTATTTTGAAAGTCTGCCTGGCTTGTTTGTAACAGGCAGTCTGTTTGTGCCGCAAGGTTCGGAATCAGAAAAATCAGGCCGACGATATCCAGCCGTCTTGTGTCCGCATGGGCATTGGATCAATGGCCGTTTTTACCAAGCTCCAGATAACGAGATCTCGCAACTACTGGCGACCGGAGCAGAACGTTTTGAATCGGCAGCTCGGAATCACATGCAAGCTCGATGCGTTCAGTTAGCTCGTATGGGCTGCGTTGTTTTTCAGTACGATATGCTAGGGTATGCAGACAGCCAACAGATGGATCACAATCGATCGCATTTGTTTGGCTTGAAGGGCCCCAATCCAGATTTGGGAACGGACCAATGGTTGCTTTACAGTTCGACCGCGGAAGGTCACTTCCAGAGCACCATGGCTCTACAGACGATCAACTCGTTGCAAGCGTTTGAGTTTCTAGCGAATCGCAAGGACGTTGACGCAACCAAGATCGCTATCACCGGCGCAAGTGGTGGTGGCACTCAGTCCTTTGTTGCGGCAGCCGTGGAACCTCGAATCGCATGTGCTTTTCCGGCTGTGATGGTCAGCACGGGCATGCAAGGTGGATGCACGTGCGAGAACGCATCCAGCCTTCGCGTGGGAACTGGGAACATCGAACTTGCTTCCCTGATTGCTCCAAGACCTATGGGGTTAACGGCGGCGGATGATTGGACGCGAACCATGCCTAAAGACGGTTTCCCAGAATTACAAAAAATCTATGAGTTGTTCGGCGTCAAAGATCGCGTGCGGTTGTTTCCTGCTGTTCACTTCCCGCATAACTTCAACCATGTCTCGCGGGTCGCTCTTTATGGATTTATCAATCAATCGTTTGGCCTTGGATTCAAAGAGCCGATTCTAGAAAAGGACTTCGAAGTGCTCGATCCGAGTGCGTTGACCGTTTGGGATCAAGAGCATCCCACCCCAAGCAGCGGTGTCAACTGGGAAGCAAAGCTTTTGGCGAACTGGAAAGCGGATGTGGCACAACAGATCAAGAGCAATCCAGAAATCTCCGTGGAAGGTTGGAGCACCATTTTGGAGCCTGCCAACACGATTGCGAAATCGTTGAGTGTGACCAAGTCCGTGACGGATTCTGGAGAAACCCGCTTCCAAGTAAAAAATTCGGTCAACACCGTTGTGGGTGAATTAATGGTAGCCAAAGACTTTGGTACGGAGTCAACCATGAGGATTCGGCTGGTGAATGAGCCCACGACTGGTCGCGATACCGTGATGTGGGTTCGCGATGCTAATGGGTTTCCTATGGCAACTGAGCAGCCTCGGGTTAAAAATCCGAGACCTGCTGCAAGCTACACCTACGGCTACAACGCACCACAGGCCATTCGCAAGGTTGCCGTCTTGGTTCGCGTGCTGGATGAATTGAACGCCCAGACCGAAGGAACCAAAGTGACGCTGGATGGTAAAGAGGAATCCGGATTTTTGGCTATCGCAGCGAAGAAGCTACGGCCTGGAACTGCGACCGTTTCGGAAGGGATTGTCCCGTTCGACTTTGGGAAGATTGATTCGGTTTACGATCCGATGTTCATTCCCGGGGCGTTGCGCTATGGTCCATTACGATAGACGAGCGTCTACCATGGTCATTGTTTTGCGACAGGTGTTGAAAGTCACATTCTTCCTTTCCTAGAAGGCCCAGTAAGCATGATACGGCAGTGTTCTCGCAATGCGATCCACAGGGGCGCGTTCACCCTGTCTCTTTTATTATGTGCGTGTTTTGCACTGATGCGTACCGATGGTTGGGCTCAGGATGCAGCGGTGGTCGTCAGCGAATTTGTCTTTGATGAAGTCCCGTTCCCGAGCTGTCATGCATCCACCGTCGTACAAGCGTCAGATGGAACGATCGTCATCGCCTGGTTTGGTGGCAAGTATGAAAAGTCCGAGGATGTTGGAATTTGGATTTCCAGAAAGGGATCCGATGGATGGACATCGCCGGTGGAGGTTGCGAATGGCGTCCAGTTTCGCTGGACGGAAGCAACCGACTTGGGTGGCGCCCTAAACCCATCCGTGCAACGGTATCCAACATGGAATCCTGTTCTGTTCCAACCATCAGCGGGTCCTTTAATGTTGTTTTATAAAGCGGGACCTAGCCCTCAGTCCTGGTGGGGAATGGTAACAACCTCGGCGGATCAAGGAGTGTCTTGGAGCGAACCGGTCAGGCTTCCGGAAGGTATTTTGGGCCCGATCAAGAACAAGCCGATCGAGCTTGAGGATGGTTCGATTCTGTGTCCAACCAGCCATGAGACGGACGACGGAAGCGATTTGTGGACCGTGTATTTTGAGCGTTTGTCGGTGAAGGACCGGACTTGGTCGCGAACCAAACCGCTCAACGATCCTCGGAAGATTGGTGCAATTCAGCCAAGCGTCTTGAAGCTCGGAGGAAACCGACTTGCCGCCATTGGCAGAACGCAGCAGGGCTTTGTTTTCCAGATGGAATCACCGGATTTAGGCCTGACATGGTCCGAAATGAAGTTGACGTCCTTACCCAACCCGAATTCGGGCACGGATGCGATTACGCTGCGCGATGGTCGGCACTTGCTGGTCTACAACCATGCAACGAAGAAGTCGGGTGAGTGGGGTGGAGAGCGTTCGCCACTCAACGTGGCGATTTCAACCGATGGATCGCAATGGACATCCGTCTTGGAGCTGGAGAATGAGCCGAATCAGGAGTTTAGTTATCCGGCCGTGATTCAAGCGGCTGACGACACCGTGCACATTGCCTACACCTGGAAGCGTCAAAAGATCAAGCACGTAGTTCTTCGGCTAAAGTAGGCCCCTCGGGTGCAGGATGCACGTTGCGATGGGTTGGGTTTCAAGGACGATTCAAAAAAAATCTCGCAGGCTCGTCTAATCCTAAGCAAATGCCGATACACCAGGGCCTATACGGAACTAGACGGACGCACGATTGAGACTAAAATCTTGCCCAGTCGACGCAAACAGCGTAGTGTGGCGCTGTAGAGCGGTCCGTTTTAGGCCATTTTTTGGCAATCAAGAGCAGCACCAGGATTCCATTTCAGGGAGGAAGACTAAGGATGGCCAAGCGCCGAAGCCCGCAAGACGATGACGATGTCGGTCCAGACGATCTGCCGGAGAATGCACAATCCGGCAATGGTCCCGACAAGCCAAAGCGCCGGCGTGCCAATCCCAAGGAACCGACCTCGGAAGACATTGACGCAACAATCTCCGGAATCTCGCTTCGCGATGCGGCTCAAGCGAGGTACCTGAATTATTCTTTGTCGGTCATTACAAGCCGCGCCTTGCCCGATGTTCGCGATGGTTTGAAACCGGTCCAGCGTCGTATTCTGTACACCATGGACCAGCAGGGGTTGGACTTCACCAGCAAGCATCGCAAGTGCGCGAAGGTGGTTGGGGATGTGATGGGTAATTATCACCCTCACGGGGACACCGCCATTTATGACGCGTTGGTGCGTATGGCACAGTCCTTCTCCTTGCGAATGCCGCTGGTCGATGGCAGCGGTAACTTTGGTTCGATCGATGGCGACAATGCTGCTGCCATGCGATATACCGAGTGCCGTATGTCGGCGGTTGCTCGCGAGGTTTTGACCGACCTGAGCAGTAGCACGGTTCACTTCAAAGCCAACTACGACGGTAGCCGATTGGAGCCTGTCGTTCTACCCAGTCGCGTTCCGAACCTGCTGGTGAACGGGGCGACCGGGATCGCTGTTGGTATGGCGACCAACATACCGCCGCACAATCTTGGGGAAGTTTGCCGAGCGCTGTTGAAGTTGCTTGCGGACCCGGACATCAAGGACTACCAATTGGTCGCCAACGATGCGGTCAATGGTCCGGACTTCCCGACCGGTGGCATGCTGATCAATTCGAAAGAAGAATTGCGAGAAATCTACCGCACGGGCCAAGGGACACTGAAGGTTCGCGGCACCACGATTGTGGGTGAGGAGACCAAGACAAGCAAGCTATTGCACATCACAGCGATCCCTTACGGCGTGAACAAATCGGTCTTGGTAGAACGCATTGCGGATATTGTTGTCGGTGGCAAGATGCCATTGATCGAAGACGTGCGGGATGTATCGACCGAAGACATTCGCATTGATTTGCAGCTGCGCAAGGACGCGGACGAAGCCAAGGTGCTTGCTTATCTTTATAAGCATACACCTTTGCAAACGAACTTCTCGGTCAACATGACTTGCTTGATTCCAACTGAGAATCCCGAAGTGGGTGCACCGAGTCGATTGGGATTAAAAGAGATCCTATGGTTCTTTTTGCAGTTCCGATTGGAAGTGGTGACCAAGCGGCTAGAGCATGAGCTCGAAGCGTTGCTGCGACGCATTCACATCCTGGAAGGCTTTGTTCTCATCTTTGATGCGTTGGATGAGATCATTCGGATCATTCGAAAGTCGGAAGGGAAAGCGGATGCTGCCGAGAAGATCATGCAGCGTTTTCCGGCTGCCAAAGGTGGACTCGACGCAGAGCAAACCGACGCCATCTTGGAATTGAAACTTTACCGTTTAGCTCGCTTGGAAATCAATTTGATCCAAGACGAACTCAAGGCCAAGCAAAAGCGGGCACGCGAGATTCAGCGATTGTTGAAAGAAAGTACCCGCGACACCAACAACTCAGGTCGATGGAGCATTGTGCGAGAAGAGATCGAAGCCATCATCGGTACCTACGCGAAGACCAAGGAAGGGGCTCGACGTACCGAGATCATCACGATTGCAGAGGAGCCAGAATTTAGCGAGAAAGACTTCATCATTGATGAAGATTGCCATGTGCTGGTAACCAAAGACGGTTGGGTGAAACGGCAAAAGCAGATTGCAGACCCCAGCAAGAGCCGGCTTCGCGAAGGAGATTCGATTTTGGGCGTTGTCGCGGGTTCGACGCGCGCCACGATGGCATTCTTCTCTTCGTTCGGTGTCTGCTATACGGCGCGTATCATCGATATTCCTGCATCGACTGGTCACGGGGAGCCTGTTCAAAAGCTATTCAAGATGAAGGATGGCGAAAGAATCGTGACAGTGATGTCCTTGGATCCGCGCGTCATCGGCAATGTGCAAGAGAATCCGAAAAAGCCAGACCTTTGTCCCGAGGTTCACGGGTTTGCGGCCACCAGCAACGGATACGCCATGCGATTCGGGCTTGAACAATTTGTTGAACCGTCCACTCGAAGTGGTCGACGATTCGCCAGAGTGGCCCCGGAGCACGAAGTGATTGGCGTAGAGGCCATTCATGGTTCCGAGACTATTTTGGCGATTACGGCCGAATGCCGTGCGATGGTTTGCCCATCGGTTGAAATCAACTATTTGTCTGGAGCGGGTAAAGGGGTCATTCTGATCAAGACGGCCAAGACCGATCGGTTGCTGGGGTTCAAAGCGTCGACTGCGGATCGCGATCTCTTGGTTGTCGAAACAAATCGAGGTGCTCAAAAGACCATTTCGACGGCCAAGTATCGCGTCACCGCTCGGGGCGGACGTGGTATCGAGCTTCAGAAGAACGGCAAGATATCGGCAATTGTTACTGAACCCATCAAGGCACCTGACCCGCTGGAACCAAGCTAAGCTGGAACCAAGCTAAACTTGAACCGCATGTTGATCGAAACAGTTTTCTCACGAACACGATAGCTGACCCATGAGCACTGCATCCCAATCCTACACTGCATCGGACATTGTCGCCCTGGAGGGGCTAGAGCCTGTTCGCAAGCGGCCTGCGATGTATATCGGTGGTGTCAGCTCGGCAGGCTTGCATCACTTGGTATGGGAAATTCTGGACAACTCGGTCGATGAGGCCATGAATGGGCATGCCAACGAGATTGTTGTCACGTTGCACAAGAATGGACGAACCGTCACGGTTGCCGACAACGGGCGTGGAATTCCGGTGGATAAGCATGCCAAGACCGGCAAAAGCGCTTTGGAGATTGTGCTCACCGTGCTGCATGCGGGTGGGAAATTTGAAGGGAAGAATTACAAAACGTCCGGTGGGCTTCACGGGGTGGGCGCGTCGGTCGTGAACGCTTTGTCAAAAGAACTTGTGGCCATGGTCCGTCGCGATGGTGCGGTCTACAAAATGGAGTTTGCGCAAGGCAAGCCGACAACCAAATTGCAAAAGGCCGCGTCCAGCGCGCGAGGCACCGGCACATCAATCACGTTTACGCCTGACCCGACGATTTTTCCAAAGACCGAATTTGATGCGGATGCCATTCGTCAGCGATTAGAAATTACGAGCTTCCTGCATCGGGCGGTTCGCGTCATGTTTGTGGACGAAGTGACCGGCAAGAAAGACAGCTACTTTCATGAAAATGGCATCACGGATTATCTTGGGAAGGTTTTGAAGGAACGCAACGCGAGCCCTATTCACGAAGCTCCTTTTTCCATTCGCAAAGAGGGTGACGATCGCATCGAGATAGCCCTGCAATGGACCGAGTCGACGGATGAACATGTTCGATCGTACTGCAACGGTATTCCAAACGCCAACGGTGGAACGCACGAAAATGGTTTCCGAGCTGGTTTAGGTAAGGCCTTACGAAACTTCTTCGAGACGCACAATCTGATTCCTCGAGGCGTCAAGATCGGTCATGAAGACATACGCGAAGGCTTGGTAGCGATCCTGTCGACCTTTATTCCAGACCCGCAGTTCCAAGGACAGACGAAAGATCGGCTGAACAATCCCGAGGTTCAAACGTCGGTCGACAATGCCATTCGGCCAGCTTTGGAGCAGTGGCTGAACAGCAATCGATCGGTGGCGGAATCAATCGTAGCTCGAATCATTGCATCCGCACGCGCACGAGCGGCCTCGCGAGCAGCATCGGAATCGGTGTCTCGCAAAACAAGTACATCGCGAGCCATGCTGCCGGGAAAACTGAGCGATTGTTTGTCGTCGGGTCGAGGTAAGTCCGAGCTGTTTATCGTCGAAGGTGACTCGGCAGGTGGCAGTGCCAAACAAGGTCGCGATCGTAATTTCCAAGCTATTTTGCCTTTGCGAGGAAAAGTGCTGAATACCGAATCGGTGGCCTTATCGAAAGTACTCGAGAACAAAGAGCTTCAAGATCTGGTAACGGCTCTTGGGTGCGGGATCGGAAAGTCGATGGATGTGGCTCGTATTCGCTATGAGCGCATCATCTTGTTAGCCGATGCGGATTCGGATGGACATCACATCACCACATTGTTGTTGACTTTTTTGTACCGGCATATGTTGCCACTCATTAGCAACGGGCGAGTGTTCATTTCGGTGCCGCCGCTGTTTCGAATCGATATTGGCAAGGAGCGATATTGGGCGGCGGATGAAGCGGCGCGTGAAACCATCTTGGAAAAGCATGGCAAACGCGGCAAGCCGGAGATCACTCGGTTCAAAGGTTTGGGAGAGATGATGCCGAAAGACTTGTGGGATACGACATTGAATCCCGCGACCCGCAGGTTGCTGAAGGTGGAGATTGATGACCAGCTAGAAACCGACCGCATCATGAACGACTTGATGGGTCGCGACGCATCTGCCCGGTTTCGCTTCATCATGGAACGCGCCGAGGATATCGAGGAAATTGACGTCTAGTTGGGCAGCGAAGTAGGCAATATAACGCTTTAGCCACGGTTGGACTTACAGACGAGAACCGATTTTAGAACCAGTAGAATACACGGAACAAATGAAGACATGGGAAGATTAGGTTCCTTTTCCGTGTGTTCCGTGTGTTCTGTGGTTGCCACAAGCTCATCCTGAAGCTTGAAATGATCCTCTTCCTTTTGCGATCACGCTTGACTCGCCTTGAGCGACTCACTGATCCAAGGAAGCCTCGCGAGGAGAACTTCTCGTGAAAGATGCAAATGAACGTGAATCGCTCCTCAATCGCTCACTGAGATTTTGCGTTATGCTTTTTAACGCTGCTTACCTGAGCACTTCACGAGCGCGAAGCCAACGGGCGCATGCGTTCGACCATTCCGAGGTGCCTGGTATGCTTCGGCCCAGCCCAACACCATGTGCTCCCTTTTCAAAAACGTGAAGTTCACCTGGGACACCATTCCTTACCATGGCTGCATAGAACTCGATAGAATTTTGTGGCAGAACACCTTTGTCCTCATAGGTGTGGAACAAGAATGTTGGAGGTGTTTCTTGGGTGACTCGGGAAGCATTTTGTAGCGATTCCAAAACTTTGGGATCAGGCGACTCGCCGAGCAGATTGACTTGACTTCCTTTGTGGGATTCTGGTTTTCCAAACAGAATCACGGGATAGCACAAGATGCCGAAATCAGGACGCGAGGATTGGCGTGCTACGGGATCTTTGGATTCAGGATCCCCGGCGTCAAACTGGGTCAGAACCGTTGAAACAAGATGTCCTCCCGCAGAAAAACCGATCATACCAATTCGCTTGGGATCGATATTCCAATTTTTGGAATTCGCTCTAACCAGCCGGACAACGCGCTGCGCGTCCAGCATCGGCGCTGGATGCCCGTAACCTTTCCCGCGATGTCGATAGTCGCAGATGATTGCTGCCATCCCAAGATCGTTCACCCATTGAGCGATCTCATGTCCCTCGTGCCCCATGGCCAGCCCACCATAGCCCCCACCGGGGCAAATGATGATTGCGGCCGTGGGTGGCACTTTGGAGCTTGGCAATCGAATCATTGCCATAGGAACATCCTCCGGGTCATTTCCGTTGGCACCGGGAGCAGGCCCATCCCAAAGCGGCATGTCCATCGAAACGGATTCCACGGGCTGTGAGAAAGCATCCTCCGACGCAAAGAAAAAACACAAGCTCGCGAGAGATGCGAAGCGCAAAATGCAACCGAAGTCATGCATCACAGAATTCCCCATGAATCTAATTGTTAGCTTTTGTATCTGAGAAAACGAAATGGTTTCAGAGGGTTCCAATGGCTCCGTTTAGTTCACATTCTATCAAACAATTATGTTTATTGTTATCAATTTTGCATTATCAATCTTGTTTTAGACGCTCGGCAAGAGCCGCAAACTTGGTTTCGTCTTCAGCAGAAACCGTTGGGTATTGCAAACCCAGTGATTCGAGATGACCGGCAATGATATCAGCCACCGCAGCCCGGGCGTACCACTTATCATCTGCCGGTATAATAAACCAGGGCGTTGCTTTGGTGCTTGTCGCTGGCAACGCTTCTTCGACGGCTTCTTGATACTGTTTCCAGAGTTTGCGTTCATCCAAGTCGCGTTCATTGAACTTCCAGCGTTTATCCGGCTGGGTCAATCGTTCCATGAGGCGTTCTTTTTGCGTTTCCCGGGAGATGTGAAGATAGAACTTCAGGACACTGGTCCCGCTATGAACGAGCGTTTCTTCGAAGGCTCGAATTTCTTCATAGCGGCGCTTCCATACATCTTCTAGTTTTTTGTATGGAGGCAGGTTTTGAGGTGTCAAGAATTCGGGATGGACACGGACCACCATCACTTCTTCATAGTAAGAACGATTGAAGATCGCGATCATTCCTTTCGCGGGCAGGAAACGCATAGGTCTCCATAAAAAATGATGTTGGAGCTCTTCAGTGTTCGGAGCTCGGAAGCTGTGGATACGACAGCCCTGGGGATTAACCCCGTTCATCACGTGCCGAACCGTTCCATCTTTGCCGGCCGCGTCCATGCCTTGCAAGATCACGAGAAGGCTCTGGCGATTCGCGGCAAACAACTTGTTCTGAGCTTCTTGAAGGGAGGAGTTGTCGACACGCAGCGCTTCGACCCCGTCCTCTTTCTTGAGCAGTTCGTTCCCGGCCTTGGTCGATAACTTGCCGAGGCTAAGTGGTTTGTTTTCTTTGACCCGGAACTTTTTTGGTTCAAAACGATGTTCAGCCATGATGCAAAACCCAGTCGAGCCCTAGATCAAGATTAATGGCCGAATGAGTGAGGGCTCCTACACTGATTCGGTCGACGCCGGTTTGAGCGATATTTGCAATCGTATCTAGATTGACTCCGCCGGACGCTTCTAGTTCGACATTGGCAGCAATACGATTCCGCAGGGCAACACATTCTCGGAGCTGTTCGCAGCTCATATTGTCCAGTAAGACGATATCAGGGCCAGCCAACAAAGCGGACTCAAGCTGGCTGATTCGGTCGATTTCCACTTCGATCATGATTGGATTCTCGAATCGAAAGGCGCCGCTTTTCACGAAGTCTTTGGCGGTTTCTACGGCGGCGCCGGCGTCGAGCAACTGTCCGTCGGCGGCAGCTCGACAAGCGAGATGATTGTCTTTGATCAGGATGCCATCGTACAATCCCAGCCGATGGTTGTGCCCTCCGCCGCAATGCACGGCGTATTTCTCCAAGCGGCGCCAACCTGGGGTCGTTTTACGAGTGTCATAGACTCGGGCTTGCGTTCCCTGCAATTTTGAAACGTAGCGGCTGGTTAGCGTAGCGACTCCGCACAATCTTCCCAGGAAGTTGAGAATGGTTCGCTCGCAAGTTAACAAATCACGCGTTTCGCCCGACAATGTTGCCAGCGGCTGCTTGGGTTGGAATTCGTCACCATCCGCGACATGCAGAGTGACGGAGATTCGGGCGTCCAGTTCTTCCAGCATGGTTTCGATCAAGTCAAAACCTGCTGCAATTCCGTGAACTCGGGGCAAAATATAGGCCGAGCCTTGTCCCCCTTGAGGAACCAGAGCCATGGTGGTCAGATCGGCGGTTCGGTCTAAATCTTCGCGAATCGCAAGCCGAACCAATTGGCAAAGGTCGTCTCGTAACGCGGCATCAATGGTTTGTGTGCGATAGTCGGCTGGCATGCTTTGAATTAAACTGGGCGCAGTTACGGTTATGGGAAGAAGGCTGGAATGACCAGTGAAAGACTGGTCAGGAACGCAATAATCGTATAGTGTAACTAATGCTCGGGGATACAGTATTCCGCTCAGCAAGGTTTTCTCGGCGCTGCTGTTGTCAAAAACGAGCGTTCGACGGATACCCACCCACCTTCAACTACGTTACCAACCATTTTGCCGGAGATCAGGCTATGAATTTGCGTGCTTACCTTACTTTTGCATTGATGTGCTTGATGTGCCAAGCCGGATTCGCTCAAGAAAAGACCGAAGCCAAAGAAGAAGTGCTGAAATTAGCACAAGGCAAGATTCTTGCGATCAAGCCAACCACTTGGAAGACCATGCCCCCCAAGTCGAACATCGTTCAATACGAGTTCAAGACGCCTGTCGAAGGGGACAAGTCCGCTCGTATTACGATCATGTCCGCGGGTGGATCTATTGAAAGCAACATCGAACGTTGGGTAGGCCAATTTGAAGGTGCGAAGAAAGAAGACATTCAAGTTGAGAAAAAAGAAGTCGAGACCACCACTGTTCATATCGTTGAGATTGCAGGCACTTTCAAAGAGTCGATGGGTGGTCCGTTCGCTCCAGGGGGCGGTAAGGTCACCAAAATGGAAAACTACAAGATGCTTGGTAGTATTCTTGAGTTGAAGGATGGTGAAAAAGTTTTCATCAAAGCGACTGGCCCAGCTGAAATCATCGGTGGCATGAAAGAAGGTTTCATGAAGATGCTTTCGGAGATCAAGCTCCAAGACGCTAAGTAAATGAAGTAAAGTCGGTACATGAAGAAGGTGTTGGCGACAGCCGTCTCCCACCTTGGACGCTTGCGAAAGAAACGATCTTGAGAGTTGTTGTTCTTGAAACTGCGAAACAGGTCAATGAGTTTGCAGCGGATATGGTTTGTGCTTTGGTCGAGTTGCGTCAAAAGCAACAGCAACCCACCGTCCTAGGACTCGCGACAGGGGGAACACCTCTGGGTTTGTACAGCGAACTCATCACCCGACATCAATCGGGTCGAATTTCTTTTAGCAACGTCGACACCTTCAATCTGGACGAATACGTAGGAGTCGCCCCGACCAGCCCTTGCAGCTATCACCATTACATGCTGGAGAATTTATTCCGGCATGTCGATATCGATCTTGCACGAACTCATGTGCCGCAAACATACGACGTTGATTTGTCGGAAAGTGCGAGCCGTTTTGAACGCCAAATCGAACAAGCTGGCGGCATCGACTTGCAGATCTTGGGGATAGGCGTGGATGGGCATATTGGCTTTAACGAGATCGGTTCGTCGCTGGGCTCTCGCACCCGAGTAAAAACACTGACCCATCAAACGCGTTCGGATAATGCTCGGTATTTCGAGAGTCTTGAACATGTTCCTCGTACGGCACTCACGATGGGAATCGCGACCATACTGGAGAGCCAATCTATTTTGTTGATGGCTCACGGTGCTGGAAAAGCGCAAACGATTCGGAACACCATCGAAGGCCCGATCACGGCGTCGGTGCCAGCGTCTGCCCTTCAGCTTCACCCTGATGTCACGATCGTTTTGGATGAAGCGGCAGCATCGTCCCTTGCTAACAAGGCATACTATTTGGAATCCGAGCGTAATCGGGGTTTGCTTTCCCGATCGTCTTGAAGCACTTCATCGGTGCTTTCAGGGTCCACACGGCGACAACATTCGATCAGTCTTTCCACGATTGCATCGAGAGGTTCTTCCCAAGTTTCCGGAGTGCTATTCTCAGGAGCTATTTGGCTGATTTCTTCGGCCAGCAAGATGAATCGCAATACGTGTCGAAACAAGACCCCTTCTTGTTTCTGAAACCCACGGGCAGCGATGTACTTGTGGAAGTCGCAGTTGAACTCCAGCAGTTCTCCCACGACCCAAACACCGCGTGTATACACATCATGAACACGAGGGAAATCGTAATTGAAAAGCCTCCGCATTTTTTCAGCCAACGGGATCGGACGTGGCGGCGGCGGCTTGAATCGATCGTCATCGTATTTTGTTCGCGATGTGCCACCGGCGGTCGCAGCTAACGTTTCCGCATCAGGCTCCTCTTCGTCGTCGGGCCATTGACCGGTCAGTTCCGAAACCCCGGCGAGTCCAAGCTCCAGCAATTTTGGATGGAGCACTTCGGAGGCGAGCGGGCCGACGGGTAGATATTCAGAGGTCGGTACTTGAACCAATTTGGAGATATTGGCTGGTAGTTCCAAAACGCTTTCCAGCGCTTGAATCCGCTCGGCTTCGTTAGCATATTGCAGCAAGTGGATCATGAACAAACCGTACAAGGGGTTCATGCTGCGCAGCTGCGATACCAGTTCGAGCCGATCGGTCGGTTCCGCGCGATCGGGTCGGTAGTTATCCAGATCGTAGCCTCGGCCCGCTTCCTCGGCAGCGACCAATTGCGCAAGTTGCTCTTCGGAAAGAGTGTCATCGTCATCATCGATGTCATCCGCCCCACCTTCCGAGTTCGGGTTTTTTTCGGCGGAGTAAGCGATCCACGGTTTGCGTTCAGGTTCTTTGGCTTTTTGGTTGGCGACGATTTCCGACTTCGTGGGAGCCGCCAGTAATTCGGGTCTTGGATGAAGATTCACAAAGCCAGCGGTCCAGAGCGTGATCAGCATTTGATTCAGATCCCGCTGCCCCTGGGCGATTTCATTGTTGGGCAGGAGACGTTTCCCAACCAGTTCGCGCAATGGCTGAACCCTCGCATCATTTAACAAGACGTAGGCAAGCAGTCGCCAAGGAAGGAGTCCCTTGCTGGCCAGCCGAGCGGACGGAGCGAGTCGAAGTTTTTCGAACTGTTCTTTGGTCCAATAAGTTTCGCCAGCCCGTTTGGTTGGCATTTTCTTTTTGAGCTGTTTCTTGGCTCGGATCAAGTTAGGGTCTTTGGTATCCTCTGGGATCATGTCGTATTGCTTGCGCCATCGCAAATACTTGACATCGTCCTCATGAGCCAGCACGTAAACGAATCCTTGCGAATCAAATTGCGGTCGTCCTGCACGTCCGAAAATTTGCTGAGCCGTGCTGGGTTCGACAATCTTCTTTTTACCGAAGGGGCCTTTGACAATACTTGGAAGAATAACGCTGCGGGCGGGCAGATTAATACCTGCGGACAATGTCTCGGTGCAAACCGTGATGCTCAAGAGCTTTTCTTGAAAGAGCTGTTCGACGATGCGTCGGTAGCGAGGCATCAAGCCGGCATGGTGAACGCCGACACCTCGAATCAGAATCTGCTTGAGTTTTGGGCCTGCTCCCGTTGTAAAGTCATAGGCTTCGAGACGTTTGGTTAAGAAGGCTTGTCGTTCTTTATCGATCAGTTTTTTCCCTTTCAAAAGTTCAGCAACTTGCCAGCACTGATCTCGATTGAAGCAGAAAACCAAACCTGGCGTGCGTCGTTTGGCTTCGTCCCCTTCCGCGATCCTTTCTAAGTGCTCGTCAAGATAAGCATCGTCCACCCATTCAAACTGAAGAGGGACTTTTCGATCCGAGCTTTGAACCAATTCAAGACTTCGATCGTGAGCACGCATCAGCCAGCTACAAAATTCGACGCTATTGCCGATGGTTGCAGAGAGAAGCATGATACGAGTGTGACGAGGCAACATTCCAAGGCTCAATTCCCAAACGATCCCACGTTCTGGGTCGTTGAAAGAATGGAATTCATCCATCACCACGGAAGCTACCGAATCGAACATCTCACGATTCTGCATCAAGCGATTCAACAGGATTTCAGCAACCACCACTAGGACTGGCGCGTCGGGATTCACGCGACGATTGCCGGTAATCAAGCCAACACTGGAAGCAGGAAATCCCCATCGAACGGCAGCCTGCTGAATCTCCGTCAACTTTTGGTCGGTGAGAGCAATAAGCGGGGTGGTGTAATAGCATTGCTTGCCGGTACGCAGTGCTTCGTAGATGGCGGATTCCGCAATGAGCGTCTTGCCAGTCCCGGTAGGAGCGCAAACCAATACGCCTTGTTCGCAGGAAAACCATGCGTAAAGCGCTTCCTCTTGAACCGGGTAAGGTGGGTAGAGTAGGCGATCAAAGTACTCTGCGGCGATCGTGTCGCGATCGATGGTCTGGGAATCCTGATTGGGTGTATTCATATTCCGGGTATTGTACGAACAAATAGAGAAGCGGCGCAAGGCAAGATGTTTTTTTCGAGCTTGAGATTGATCTATATTTTTGGAGAAGAAATTTTGTAGTATCGATGGGTTAGTCGAGTCGCATGCTATCTTTGAGCGGTGGATTCGAGACCACTACTGGTCGCAACCGGGTTGGAAGGACTCATCGCGATGGCAATATTTGGACGCCAGAAACGGCAAGCTCGAACCTACTGGGCCGAGCTCGGTTTTATGATCCTTGGACTGCTTGGATTGCAGCCAACGTTGTTCATGAGCCTTCTTCAGGGGACACCGGAAAAGGTGGCGAACTATGCGGAGCAAAATGGCTACTCCGTTTCACCTCAGTCGCTCGAAGCGATTCGTGACTGGACAACATCCCATTTGACCGGTTTGCTTCCGCATTCGCAGCAAGGTCCCATGAGCACTCCGAATGGTTGGGCGCCGGTCCCGGTTCAAGCGACCGGAGCGTTGCCTTCGACGAGCTACACGCCCAGCGGATACTTGGCCTCGCAGCCAATGACGCAGCCCTATCCAATGCAAAATACCTACGGGACAGCAGCGGGCTATGCGCAGCAACCTGCCACTTACGGCCAGACAGCGGCCGGGTATGGCCAGCCCAACTACAGCCAGCCCAACTACAGCCAGCCCAACTACAGCCAGCCCAACTACAGCCAGCCCGGTTATGGCCAGCCCAACTATGGGCAATCCAACTATGGGCAATCCAACTACGGGCAATTTGGAAATGCTCAAGCCGGCTACGGCCAGCCTTTGAATGCAGCCCAGAACCCAAACGTTCAGTATCAGAACGGCTATCAGAACAGTTATCCCAACAGTTCTTTACCCACCAACAGCGTACCGTCATCCAATCAACAGCCTTATTACGGAGGTTCGTCGCTCAACGCGAATCCTTATGGGGCGCCAGGTCCCGGCGGAGCAACGAATTCCTACAATTCCAACAATACTTGGAGCCGAGCGACTCCGCTGGGCAGTTCGACTGGGGTTTCGGGTTATGGGGCCCCCAGTTATTCCCAGAGTTACTCCCCGACCAATTACTCCGCTTCGCAATTCAATGGTATCCAACCAAATGCTGGCACTTGGCAGCGTTATCAGCCTCCTGGCTCGCCGTTGTACCGTTAAACGCTGGATATAGCGAAGTCGTCGCGAAAGAAAAAAAAAGGTTGGGCTAGCCAATTCCCAGCAAAAACGTTATTTAGATGGTTCCCCATAGGTGGGATTCCAATTCCCTATTCCCAATTCTCAAAGAAATTTGACGATTTTTGTTCGAGGAACAAACGAAAATGCAAGTTAGTGAAGATGTTTTTGCCAAGGTTCAATCCGCCCTCGTTGATGCACTAGGGGTCGACGAAGATGAAGTGACGCCACAGGCGACGATGGTCGGAGACTTGGGAGCAGAATCGATTGACTTTTTGGATATCGTTTTCAAGTTGGAAAAAAGTTTTGGTATCAAGATTGCCACCGAAGATCTTTTTCCCAAGGATATTCTGACCGAAAGCACTTACGTTCAAGACGGCAAAGTGACTGCAACTGGTTTGGAAGAGCTCAAGAAGCGCATGCCCTGGGCAGACCTGTCCAACTTTGAAAAGAATCCACGCGTTCAAGACTTCGGCGATTTGCTAACCGTTAGCGATTTGTGCCGATACGTCGTCTCCAAGGTTGCGTAGTTCAGAACGGATGCGAAATGAGATGGTTCTGGATCGATCGATTTACAGAGTTCGTTCGCGATACGCGGGCGACCACGATCAAGAACATTTGTTTCGGTGAAGAACCGATTGATGATTATTTGCCAGGCTTTCCGCACTATCCGCATTCGCTGATGATTGAAGGGATGGCTCAAACGGGAGGTCTTCTTGTTTCTGAGGCTGAAGGTTTTCGAAAGAAAACCGTTCTTGCCAAAGTTTCCAAGGCCATTTTCCATCATGTGGCACTCCCCGGCGATCAAATGGTCCTGGAAGCGATCGTCCAAAACAAGCAGCCTGCGGGCGCCCTTGTCGAAGGAAAAATTACCATCGGAGGGGTTTTACTTGCTGAGATGGAACTTGGTTTCGCGTTTCTCGACGACGATCGGTTCGGAGACACCACCCTATTCCCACCCGAGGATTTGTTGCGAACCCTTCGGATTCTGAAGATGTTCGACGTTGCTGTCGATCAAAACGGGAATAGAATACAGGCCCCTGAGCATATGCTTGAGGCCGAACGTCAGGCGGCTCGCGATATTCGATTTGCCCGCGTTCGATAATCGGCACTCGTTTGCCGATTCGATTTTCCAAGACCGAAGTTTCGCACGCGGTAATGAACCCCGCGGCGGGCATCAGTCTCCAACACTGGTAACTGGGAGAGAATGCGTTGATGCGACGCCGTGTGGTTGTAACTGGGATTGGGATGATCAATCCTCTTGGGCATGATGTTCAGACGGTTTGGTCCGCGCTGAAGGAAAGCCAAAGTGGCGTGGGGCAAATTTCGGTGTTCGATCCGACAGGTTACCCCACCACCATCGCTGCCGAAGTCAAAAATTGGGACATCTCCAAAGCGGGCGAAGACCTGAATGTTTGGAAGCATCGCGGTCGGCACACGCGGTTTGCGATCGGTGCAGCTAAGCAAGCGATCGCTCAGTCTGGAATTCTCGAGTCCGGTTTAGCTCCGACCCGACTAGGCGTTTACATGGGCGCTGGGGAAGGCAACCAAGACTTTCCGAACTTCACCAACATGATCGCCGCAGGAGTCCAGAACGGAGAATTCGACCTCGCTTCGTTTCTTCGCCGGGGTCGCGAGATTCTCGATGTGGAAGCGGAACTGGAACAAGAACCCAACATGCCTGCAGCCCACTTGGCGGCCTTCTTTGATGCACAAGGACCAAACAGCAATTGTTTGACCGCATGTGCCGCAAGTAGCCAAGCCGTGGGTGAAGCGACCGAACTGATTCGCTGCGGGGACGCCGACGCCATGATTGCCGGCGGAGCCCACAGCATGATTCATCCCTTTGGCTTAACAGGCTTCAGCCTGCTGACCACCCTGTCCCAACGCAACAGCGACCCAACTCGAGCATCGCGCCCCTTTGATAAAGATCGGGATGGATTTGTCTTGGGAGAAGGTGCCGCAATCGTGATTCTGGAAGAATACGAACATGCACGCAAACGTGGTGCCCCCATTTTTGGTGAAGTGCTAGGCTATGGAAGTACCGCAGATGCTTATCGAATCACGGACATTCACCCTGAAGGACGCGGTGCTATCGGCTGCATGCGACAAGCCATCGCTGATGCAAAATTGAACTTGGATGAGATTGGTTACGTCAATGCGCACGGAACGAGCACCTCGGTAAACGACCGAACCGAAACGTTGGCTTGCAAAGGCGTTTTTGGCGATCGCGCAAAACTGACCCCAGTTTCAAGCACCAAGAGCATGATGGGACACCTGATCGCTGCCGCCGGCGTCACCGAGATGATCGTGTGCATGATGGCTATCCGCGACGGAGTTTTGCCACCTACGATCAATCAAGAAACACCCGATCCGGATTGCGATTTGGACTACATTCCTAATGTTGCTCGCCCATCTAAGCTCAAAGTGGCTCTCAATAACAGTTTCGGATTCGGCGGCCAAAACGTTACGCTAGCCGTTGGCGCGCTAAGGAATATCTAACGTGGTGATTACGGATCAGATGCTGCTGGCCTACATTGAAGAATCGCTACCAAGCGAAACGATGGCAAGCATCGAGACAGAACTACGCACGGATGATTCACTTCGGAACCGGCTCGCACAGTTGATTGGGCGTCGGGATAGCGGCGTTCACACCGTGGGCGATATCTGGCGACGACATCGCTTGACCTGCCCCAGTCGCGAACTGCTGGGCAGCTATCTCCTCGGAGCCATGATGGATGAACAGGCCGACTATATTCGCTTCCATTTAGAACAAATCGGCTGTCGCTTTTGCCAATCGAATCTCGAGGACTTATCTGACAGTCATCATCGCGATGCCGTGACGGCTCGCAGGAAAAAATATTTTCAAAGCAGCGTTGGACGACTCCGTCCGGAAGGACCAGGTTGATCCATGCGAGTTGGTTTTGTCGCAAAGGTAATTTACGATCGCAAATTTGGCTTCATCAAGTCAGACCACTTCCGCGACGATGTTTTCTTTCACTTTTCGAAGCTGGAAGGAATTCAGGGCCGTTTTTTAGAAGAAGGCCAAGAGGTCGAGTTCGAGATCAATGAGATTTTGCGGCTAGATGAACAAAAGCTGGAGGCGACTTTGGTCAAACCAGCCACTAGGCCTTTAAGCAAATCGCTCGACGAAAAATCGATCCCCTTCATGCAGGCTTCTCATCATCCGAAAGCTCGGCAACGAAAGCCTCGTTGGCGAGAAAAAGAGATCCCTACCGATCCAAACCTTGCAGCACCCCCGCTCACCGCTGAATCCGCTGAACCAAAATCAGATGAAGTTTCTGAAGGGCCCGATCTGGATTCAAAGATTCCGTTGGAGCCGGAGAAGCTGGCCGATTAAGTCGTATAGAATCAACCCGGGTCATTACCGCAAGCCAGGAGACGCGGGATCGAATCCCCTTTTTGATTCGCTTCTAGATCGAAACAAAGACAAGAACGAGACAACTGTTGATCCGTATGCTTCCCTTTTCAAGCAAGAAAGTTACAGAATATGGCGCTGGGTAAGACTTTTGATAGTGTCGTGAACACCGTTGGAAATACTCCGATGATTCGAATCAATCGTTTGGTTCCTGCGGATCACGCGACGGTTTTCGCGAAGTGCGAGTTCTTCAATCCGCTTCACAGCGTGAAAGATCGTATCGGGATGGCCATGGTGGAAGATGCCGAGAAGAGCGGCAAACTCACCAAAGAGACCCATATCATTGAACCAACCAGCGGAAACACGGGGATCGCCCTGGCCTTTGTCTGCGCCGCCAAGGGCTATCGGCTCACTCTTACGATGCCTGAATCGATGTCGATTGAACGTCGATCGCTGCTTCGAGGCTTAGGGGCCAATCTTGTTCTGACACCTGCAGCTGAAGGGATGCGCGGTGCCATTGCCAAAGCTTCCGAAATGGTCAACAACGACCCTAACGGCTGGATGCCTCAGCAGTTTGAGAACCCAGCCAACCCCGCCGTTCACGAACGGACAACAGGCCCCGAAATCTGGGCCGATACCGCAGGCAACATCGACGCGATCGTGGCAGGCGTGGGAACGGGCGGGACGATTACAGGCGTTTCCAGATACCTAAAGAAAATGAATCCAAACTTTAAAGCGATCGCTGTCGAACCCAAGCAATCGCCTGTGATTAGCGGCGGTCAACCTGGCAAACATCGTATCCAAGGCATTGGAGCTGGTTTCATCCCTAAGAACTTGGATCAGTCGATCATCGACGAAGTGATCCAAGTGGATGACGAGTTGGCTTTCGAATGGGGCCGAAAACTATCCAAGCAAGAAGGTATCATGGGGGGTATCAGCAGCGGAGCCAACATGTGGGCCGCCGCTCAAGTTGCCGCCCGCCCTGAATTCAAAGGGAAACGTATCGTGACCATCATGTGCAGCTTGGGAGAGCGTTATCTCTCCACACCGTTGTTCGGTGACTTAGGTACCTAAATCCAATCAACATCGATTCTATTGCGAGAGCATGTATGAACGACCAGCAGTTCCTTCCAAGACGGCGATTTCTAACTCATCTAGGACAAAGTGCTGTTGGGCTTTCCGCATTGGCGTCTTCAGGCGGTCTCCTTTCTTCAGCTCGAGCGGCTGACAAGGGATCCGCTTCGCGAGATCCGGCTTGGAATGAAGCCACCCGCAATGGGCTCGATTTTTTGGCTCGGTCGCAATCGGCTCGTGGGCAGTGGAATACGCCGCCCTATCCCGTGGCCATCGCAGCGCTTGCTGGGACCGCATTGCTGTGTAGTGGTTCCACCATCACGCAAGGGCCTTACGCGAAGTATTTGAGCCGAACCGCGGATTACTTGATCAGCAAAAGCCGATCCAATGGGCTCATTGGGGATCCGATGGAAACCGACCCTCGGTACACGTATGGGCATGGATTTTCTATGCTCTTTCTTTCGCAAGTGCTTGGTGAAGAAGGCCTGCAAGATCGACGCGACGATTTGGTGGACGTTCTCAATCGAGCCGTCGCGTTCTGTGGCAAAGCGCAAACGCCTGCCGGTGGCTGGGGGTACGTGAGTGGCAAGGACCAGAACGACTACGATGAAGGTTCCACCACAATCACTCAGGTTCAAGGTCTTCGAGGATGCCGCAATGCGGGGTTAGCCGTACCATCGGAAATCATCGAGTCCGCGAAGCGATATATTTATAAGTGCCAAAACGATGATGGTGGAATCAGTTACTCCAGCCAGCAAATGGGAACCTCTCGACCAGCCATCACGGCAGCTAGCTTAGCAGCCTTGTACAATGCAGGCGACTACGAAGGAAAGAAAGTGCCGGAGATGTTGGCTTACACTCGGCGAACTCTGTACCCTTTGGTTGGAGGAGACGAGTCCTTCGGGCATTGGCATTATACTTACCTGTATTACAGCCAAGTCGTTTACCGACAAGGGGACGAAGATTGGCTTCCATTCCGCGATCGACTTTACACTCGCATTGCGAACGAGCAAAACCAAGACGGATCCTGGGAAGGTCAAATCAACAGTATCTACACCACCGCCTGCAATTTGATCATGCTGCAATTGGATCTTGGATATCTCCCAATCTTTCAGCGATAGCAATGCGCATTCGTTGCTTAGCAATGAGGAACCGATGCATGTTTGGCCTCTGACGATGGGGGCTTAATAATGCATCTAAAGACGCAACGCCACCAGGGGCATCTTCATGTTCATTGCGTTAAAGAGGCCTGACCCCTTTCTGCTTTCGCGCGTGCACGCCACCGCGACGGTCGGGCTCGCCCCAACACGTCGCAACAGGTTTGGCGTGCTAGACATCGCGAACGCCGCGCGTGCACGCCACCGCGACGGTTGGGCTCGCCCCGACACGTCGCAATAGGTTTGGTGTGCTAGACATCGCGAACGCCGCGCGTACACGAGGCCCAGCAACGCGGTTGCTATCGTTTTTCCAAATCTAAAAATTCGATCATCGAGGGGTTGCCAACACCGGCGTAATGGCCTGTGAATTGAAGCGACCCGTGCACTGGATGGACTCGGAAAACCGTCACATGGTCCGCGCGTTGATTGCAGCAATATAAAAACTGACCCGTCGGGTCAAAGTTAAAGCTTCGGGGGTAGTTTCCTCTGGTCCATTCTTCGCCCAAATAGGTCAAGAGTCCGTCCTGACCGATCGAGAAGATCGCAATACTGTCATGGAGCCGATTGCCGGCATAAAGATATTTTCCGTCTTTGGACACCAAGACTTCCGAACAAAAATTGCTTCCCTCGAAACCTGGCGGCAGGGTGGAGATCGTTTGCTTTAAGGCTAACGTTCCAAGATCCTGGCCGTATTCGAATACAGCGATCGTGGAGCCCTCTTCTTGGATGGAGTAAAAGAAGCGACCATCGGGATTGAAATGAAAGTGCCTTGGTCCGTCGCCAGGAGGAGTGGTCACGAAGCTCGGGGCATTGGGAGTAAGCTTTCCTGTTTGTGGGTCGAACTTCCAAATGAAGATTTTGTCTAACCCCAAGTCGACGTGCAGTACAAAGCGGCCAGCCGGATCCGCTTGGATCATGTGGGCGTGCGTGCGATCATGACCGCTCCATGCAAAGCTGCCTTTGGGGGCATTGGCGGCCTTGGTTGGTCCAATCTTTCCAGCATCCACCTTCACATCCACTGCGCTGCCAAGAGACCCATCTGGCTGAATAGGGAGCACCGCGATAGACCCTCCGAAGTAATTCGCGACAAACAGAAACTTCTTGCTTGGATGAATGCTAATGTAAGTCGGTCCGGCACCACCGGAAGGAACCGAATTCAGTAGCGAGAGCGATCCCGTCATGGGATCGATCGAAAACGAACTCACCGTTCCCTGTTTGTCATCACCCACGCGTTCTGTTTCATTGGCGGAATACAGGTGTGTCCCTGCTTGGTTGACAGCCAAGCAGCTGGGACTGTTTCCCATCTCGTAAACGCCACTAGCCACCAGTGATCCATTTTCGCGATTGACCTGGAAGAGATGAATACCGCGACCGTTTCCGGGAGGCAAATCGACTTGAGTCGGCAGGGTGTCTTTCAGTGGAGAGCTAAATGTACCCACGTAGGCCATTAGCGGTTTTGCTTGTTGAGCCATCGCAAAACCGTTGAAAAGACAAAGCCCCATGCAGCCAAGTGGGAGAAACAAGTTTCTTAAATTCAGTCTGGTGAACATTTCTGATTTCCACATTGGGAGAGGGTATTGGATTCGTCTTCGGGGGGTTATGCATGTTGCATATAAACTTCTTCAAAAGGCTGGATCACCACGAACCCATCCCCTTGAAATAGCATCTGGATGCTTTCACCACTACCGCGTCCAAAGAAGGTCTTGAGACTGATATCGGTTTTGAATTCAGGCGTTAGATTCCCGCTCCATGCGATGGTCGCATTGGGGTCCGTGACGACCGGTCGATCCGGGGTGACTCGGATGGTAAGCGGATCGTAATGGGACGTAATGGCAATCATGCCTGACCCTTGGAACAAGGCGTTGAATAGACCACCACTCATCATGGCTGCCATTTTGCGAAGCATTCGAATGTCGTACTTGAGCGAGGGTTCAAACGCCAAGACATCATTGGCATTCACAAAGATCGACTCGTTTTCCAAATTCAAAATCGTGATCTTCTTGCCTGCATCGGCCAGGTACACAACGCCACGACCGGAGGCTTTGGTCAATTTGGTACCTTCACCGCTAATTGCCTTTTTGAGAAGGTTGCCCATCCCTTGTTGCAGAATGCCCTCGCGCTCGAACTTTACCGTTCCAAGATAGGCAATCATCGAACCTGTTTTCGTCCAGACCTCCCCTTTCAGGTTGACTTCCAAGATACGGTCTCCTTCCAGTTCGAAGAGACCTTGTCCTTGGTCTTTTTGAATCGAGGCAGCAAGGAATTCTTTGAGTCCATATCGGGACATAGTGCAGACCCTTTCATTTGAATCTTCGTGGAATAAGCGATGTCATTGGTGAGATGTCGTACGAAGAAGTGACTTCGACTTGCTAAGTATACAAATCTATTCTGGAAAATGTATTGTATGGGCTAATCCTTAACCCGATCGTAACCTTAAAACGAGCAATGCATGTGAGTACGACGGACTTCCAAGTCCGTCCATGGGGAATTCGACGGACTAGGAAGTCCGTCGTACCATGAAATCAACAGCCCGGTAAGCGAGGGGCGATGTTGTTCCAAAGGTTACCGTTTGAAATCGATCTTGAAAAAACAATGGGCAGCGGGAAACTCGTTGCACCCAAGAATTGTCTCTGCGCGCGATCTCCAGTAAATCGCGAATGAGAATTGGTCCAGGGGAGGGAATCAATCCAAGCGAACAGCCCAGGTATCCTAGTATCGATTGCGGATGCACCCCCTGTTTCCTGTAGCTACTCAGTCGGCTATCGCCGTGCCGTTTTGCCAATCGGTGGCCGTCGA
>JBIKLJ010000112.1:0-16336 GCA_044359895.1 Pirellula sp. | reverse complement strand
GGTAGGTTCCTTCTTGTTCAATGGGGTTCTGGGTAGCCAGAACAAAAAACGGCTCCGAAAGAGTATAGGTTTTTCCGCCGACCGTGACACAATGCTCCTGCATCGCCTCTAGCAAGGCAGCTTGCGTCTTTGGAGGCGTGCGATTGATTTCATCCGCAAGCAAAATTTGAGTGAACACGGGACCTTTGGCAAAAGCCAGTTGGCGGCTTCCCGACTCAGACTGTTGAATAATGTCCGTCCCAGTGATGTCAGCTGGCATCAGGTCGGGAGTGAATTGGATCCGATGAAAATCCAGACTCATGGATTGGGCTAACGATCGCACCATCAAAGTCTTCGCTAGCCCAGGCACACCTTCCAGCAAACAATGTCCACCGGCCAGAATGGCGATCAGCAACTGTTCGACCGTTTTGTCTTGACCAACGATGACGTTGCCGATTTGCTTCCGAATCTCTTGGAATTTATGACGCAGAATCTTGGCTTGTTGCAATTCATCGTCGCTGGGCGGGGGCAATGTCGTTGTCATGGTGAAGAGGCTCATTGTGGGAGCAAGGAAAAACACAAGCGAGAACAAAAAGATCGGGCGTTCCCGTTGTACTCAAACCAATTGTACTCAAACTTCGCCGACAGCGGGGCTTGGGCTATCGACAGTCGGCAGGCCGATTAGAATTGTGGCCTGTTGCAGGAAATGTTGAAATTCTAGTACGAATTAGAAAGAGTTTAGCCGTGACGCGCGAGTATGACGTTTGTGGACTTGGCAATGCAATCGTAGACATCTTTTTGGAAGTGGATGACTCGGAGTTCGCGACGCTTGGTTTTGAACGTGGGACCATGCGACTGATGGAGGCGGCCGAACAGGATTCCTTGCTGGCACAGTTTTCAGCTCGAAACGAAGAGCTGAAGTTAGTCAGCGGTGGTTCCGTTGCAAACTCGGTAATCGGACTTTCGCAATTGGGCGGAAAAGGGGCCTTTATAGGCTGTGTGGGAGACGACCGTTACGGGCTGCACTATGTGGAAGAATTTCAGTCGCTTCGCATCAACATGGGAAATCCAATCATCGTGGGGCAAACGACAGGTACCTGTCTTGCCATCATCACGCCTGATGCAGAGCGAACCATGCGAACATCCTTGGCAGTGTCAAGTCATCTAGCAGCGCGGCATGTCGATGCAGGTCGAATCGCAAAATCGACTTGGCTGTTTATCGAAGGTTACGTTTTTGCAAATCCAGCAACGGGGCATCATGCCATTCGCGAATCGCTCGCGGCTGCCAAAGCCGCAGGGACCAAGATTGCCTTAACCTGTTCCGATGCATTTGTACCAGAGGTTTTTGGCGAAGCATTTCATGAAGCGTTGGCGCAAAGCGATTTGCTTTTTTGCAACGCTCCCGAGGCCAAAGCGTTGACCAAAGCTGCCACGATTGAAGAAGCCTTCTCAAAGCTCAAGGAAATGGTTCCCAATTGTGTTGTTACCGATGGGCCTCATGGCGCATCGATTTGTTTTGAAGGTAAGGAATCCCATGTACCGGCATTTGCATGCCATCCGAAGGATTTGACCGGTGCAGGGGATATGTTTGCGGGCGCATTCCTATATGGAATTACGCATGGCTACGCACCCAACATCGCCGCTCGAGGTGCCAATTATCTTTGCATGAACGTGATCACCCAAGTTGGTGCCAGACTGCAGCAAGATGCCAAGTCGCTTTGGGAAGACGCCATGGAAGATGGTCGCGCGAATGACGTGGGCGGCTAGAGTCCGCGTACGCCGATTTCTACGGTGAGCGGACCGTACGGCGAACAGATCTTTGCCCACGCCCGCAATCATGTTGGTCAGTTCACCAACCACCATTGACGATTTCCTCGTCGATGGTGGCTGGCTTGGTTCCCGAAAAAGGCCTCTGCCGCAGCAAAAGCCACATCTTGATCGGTTGAAAAGATCCCGATGAGCTCCGTTTCCCAATTGAGCATCGTCGAAAAGACATTCTTCGTGCATTCAACGAATGGCAGAATCAGTCTCTTTCGCTTTTCAGATAATTCGATAACAGATAGATGAGACTCAGCAATCATGGTGAATCGTTGGGTGGGACAGAGTGGTGACCACGAATCGGACAAATGCCAACTACACAGTCACGAATTTGTTTAGCTTTGCCCGCAGATCGTCTGCCTCGAATGGCTTGGTAAGGTAGTCGTTCACGCCAGCTTGGATAGCGGCGATCACTTGCCCTTTTTGTGCTTCCGTTGTGACCATGATGATCGGCACTTGCGAACCGAGTGCTCGGATCTCGACAACCACATCGAGCCCTGATTTTTCTGGCATATTCCAATCCGTAAGAATCAAATCAACTGGCCCGGCCTTGTAGGCATCGATCGCCTCTTGACCGTTAGCGGCTTCGACGATGTCCGAGACACCGACTGCCTTGAGTGATCGAATGATAATCTTGCGCATGATTCCGGAATCGTCGGCGACTAATACCTTCATAGTGTCTCTCTTGCTTTGTTCTGGATGCATCGGCGGATGCTTGTGTAGGAAACTTCAACCATTTTGCCTGATTTGGCAGGACTTCTAAATGTTGGCTATGACTAACGACAGTCAAATCAACTTTGCCGATTTCGAAGGATATTCGGGTAGCTTTCTAGAAAACGGCAGGTCGAAACCTGTCTTCGAATTCGTAGCGCGTTGAACAGAAATCCTGCTAATGGCACAGGCTTGCAAATCCTCATTTCAGCATTTCAAGCTGTTGCGTCAGGTGTAATGCATACGACCGTCGTCCGCCGCAAACTCGAACGTGAAGATAATTTGTTTACGGAATATTTTGCGATTGCAGAAGCTTGGCACTCTAGGTGAGCTACGCTTGTCCACGCTTCAAGAATTGAGAAAGCGCGGGATCGATAGTGAAGCGGTCATGGTATGCTCGGAAACCTTAGAAGGTGCCAATCAGGCACTCTTGGCGCTTCGTATGGGACGCGGATCGCGACGGCGACTCCAAAGCTGAATCAACGAACGAACTGAACCGACGGGCAATTTATGTCAAATCGAAAAACAAAGTGGGCGTTGCTTGTTATCGCTCTGATCGCGATTCCGCTGGACAGAAATCTTGCGGCGCAAGACGGGCGAATGCACGGGGCGAGCACGGATGCCATGTGGGGATATAAGGCGCCTGCAACATACCACGTTCTTCCAGCACCACCCAAAAGCCATCCTTTGCATCGCACGCCGAACAAGCATGCCGGTCCCGCTGTTCAGCTGCAATCAAGGCCGACCGACGCCTACGCGTACGGATGGTTTGGGTCGCAACCAGCGCCGCAATGGTCGCGACAATTTGGCAATCGAAACGCTTATACTCAATGGACGCTGAGGTAGGTAGCTGACGTGGTTATTCGCTGCTATCCAGGACGATAGATCAATCGACCACAGCTGGGGCAAAGGGTCGGTTGTCCCATCCGAAGCTTGTCTAAGATACGTGGGGTTAGTCCTGTGTTGCAACCACCACACGATGCATCATCCAAGGCGGCCATTGCATCCTCGCCACGACTGGAAACCAGCCTTTTGTAGTCGGCCATGAAGTCGGTCGAAAGCTCTTTCTCCGTGCCTGCAAGATTTCCTTCGACTCGAATCAGCTCTTCTTTCAAAGTTGCGATTCGCTTAGCCACGGTGATGTCTACTTTGGCTTTGTCCGCTTCGATCAGTATCAATTTTTCTTCGTAGTCCTTCAAGGAAATCTGGAGGCTATCATTTTCCTCCAAAATCTCCAGAATTTCATCCGAAAGGACATTATTGGCTTGAGTATCGGCCGCAATCTGTTCCTTAATCGCTTGAAATTCACGATTGTTGGTTGCGGAATTCATCTTTCCTTCCCAGTCATGGATTTTTGCTTCGCGTTCTCGAAGCTGCAACTGCTTTCGGTCAGCATCCATTCTTTTTTGTTTGATGGTGTCGCGACATTTTTGCAAAGCATCTTTTGCGGAATCGACTTGGATTTGAGCCGCCTTGATTTGTCGAGGGCCGCGCTCGATTTGGGACTTTATCTCGGCAATCTGCAATAAAGTTTGGTGTAATGCCCTGACAAGGGTGTCGCTAACGTTCATTCGAATTCCAGGTAAAGAAGATTCATCCGACGATTTTCTGTGATTAAACCACAAATACCCACAGAAACCAGCCTCATATCTCTATTGCGATACGAAATGCAACTAGAGACAATTATGATTCGGTCGAGACAGGCTTCGCAACCCATGGGATGGAAATGGCATAATGTCAGTGGCACAACCGCAGAACAATCACTTTCGTAGCAAATATCGCTGGGCTTTTGGATGCATTTTGGCGGGTGTGCTGGCTCAGTCTATGGTAGCTCAGGAACCTTTGCCCCTGGAAGAAGCCTCTGAGAAGTCCGTTGTGGCTCCGGACTTGGAAATGATCTATGGAAAAACAGAGTCGGCCAAGACCATCCAGGACTATTCGACGATTATCGAGTTTTGCCGTACGGTGTTGGGGGATTCGACTCGGCCTCAGGAAGATCGGCTCTACGCGAGAACTCTAATGAGCTGGGGCATGAATCGCCGCGGCGAAGCTCGCAGCGATCAGGCGGCGATCATGGTTCGGGAGCAGAATTTCGACGAAGCCGCCAAGTTGGATGCGATGGCCCGCAAAGACTTCGAAACCGCCATCCAGCTAGATGCAACGCGTTGGCGAGCGCACCACAATCTCGGAATTACTCATGCCATCCAAGGCAAAACGGAGGAGGCGATCGCCAGTTTCACGGAAACCATTCGACTGAATGCCAATTTTCCGAATGCCTACTTCAATCGCGGTGAGCTCTACTTTCGGGCCAATCAGCTTGAAGCTGCATTAGGCGATTACAATCGAGTCGTCCAATTGTCTGAGGATGATTCGTCCGCCTACAGCGCACGAGCTCACACGCTTTACGCGATGGGGAAAACCGACGAAGCGCTTGCCGATTATGAGAAAGCCATGACCCTGGCGCCACAGTCCGTGGATACCGCGACGGAATACGCCGACACATGCCAAGCATTGGGAAAATGGAAAGAAGCTTCGAAGGCTTATCAACAAGCCATGCAGCTCGACAATGCGAATGTTAGAACTCTTCAAAATGCCGCCTGGATGATGGCCACCTGCCCCGACGATTTCTATCGAAATGGTAACGCGGCTCTAAAAACCGCGAAGCGTGCGGTGCAATTGGCGTCGGCAGGACCTAGCGCTCAAGTGTTAGATGTACTTGCTGCCGCTCAAGCAACGTCGGGCGACTTCGAAGCTGCACAGAACTCCATTACGGCTGCACTGCGTTCAACAACCGACCCAACGCTTCGGGCGGAACTGCAAATGCGAGGCAGACTGTATCAAAAGAAGACAGCCTTCGTTCAACCAAAACGATAAGCAATCATCCCCAGGGATATTCCGCACGCCGTTCCGGGAATCGACAAACCCCCACGCGTCCCTTTGCGAAACTGGGTTATTTCAGTCGCGTACAGTTATTTCAGTCGCGTACAGAAAGCATAGATCGACGGCGCAGCAAACCACAGGAGCGCTGGATGAGTCGCCACGGAGACGAGTCTCGCCATGCGCCCATCGGAATACTTGTATTTTAGGTAATCTGCGGTCAACCAAATTCTTCGATCAAATTCTTTCGCAAGCATCGCATCCAGTTCCGACTGGCTAAATCCGGCATGAGCCCCAAGTTCGTTGCGGAAACGGCCCGTCAATCGGTCCTTCCAATCGCGGAGATTATCCGCCAATTTGTTCGAGAAAGTTGCGTCCCACTCGGATTGCTGATGGGCTCCAACGGAACTAGCCAGTCGATGCCGGTTTGGCGTACCAACGAACAGCCAGCCCTCCGGTTTCAGCACACGGGCTAGATCGACCAAACTTGCTTGTGGGCGGTCAACATGCTCGATCACGTGATGATAGAAAATCGCGTCGAAGGAATTGCTCTCGAAGGGAAGTTCGCAAACGCTTCCGATCTGAAAGTGAACGCTTGGATGCTTTTGCAGCTTCTCGGAGACAAAATTCTCCACATCGATGGCATCAACATGCCCCCCTAACGATTGTTGGATGGCGACTGCTTCGTGTCCCGCACCACATCCAGCGACGAGAATTCGCGGCGCAACCAGATCGCCACCAGCAAGCATCTTCAGACGGTGACAAAAAAAGGAGGCTCCAGCATGCGTCTCGATTCGACTCGATGGTTCTAAGGTGGTTTCAACGGGATCGAGTAAGGCAATGCTCATGTTTCGGCTCTGGTTTCCGCAGGACTTGGCTTGGGAAGGTGCATCGAGTGCACTTGATCACGTGCCCGAACCGTACCACGCTAAAACGCTGGTAACTTCTAGCTAGAGTTCGCTAACAATCGGTTTGCTGTAAAAGCGTAGCGATTGAAGCGATTTTTCTTTTGATGCGATCCCGCCTGGAGCAAGCCATGCCGAAAAACCTCGGCATTTGAGATCGCAAGTGATTCGAAGAACAAGTTCAAAAAGGGGGCCTATTTCATCGGCTCACCTCAAGGACCTTTTTTGGGAAGAACCATTGCGTGCAGCGACATAACTCCACCAACCGTCAAAAGGACAAACCCAACCCAATTGGGCGGCCGTAAGCTTTTCTTCGGAGAAGCGACCTGCATATAGACGTTCGATGCGGCGTCGTTGCTTGCAATGCTGGCCCGCTGCGAGAACTTGTGAAGCGCCTTTGTACTGCTCTCGTTCAGAACAAAAGAATCCACGAGCCGGAACTGCAATCCAAGCAGAAACAGAATAACACCAAACATAAAATATCGGTTGCGATCGATGTCCATAATTCTTGAATCACAAAACGAGACAGAGATGGTTGCTAAGACAGCTAGGAATGATACCTCCGCTTGTGTCTTCGACTTGCGTTGGCTCCATTCTTGAAACTTACGCTCTGATTCAAGCTGCGCCGGTTGTACGCTTTACTCATGCCGACCAGGAGTGGGACAAACGGAAAAAGTCGCGACCGATTTCAGGATCGAAGTATTCGCCGCGTTCCTTCGCGGGCATGAGTTCGAGGATTGCTTGTCGAAAAAGGAAATGCCACGAGTTTTGAATTCGACGTTTGGCGGTATCCGACAAGATCTCTTCATAGATGTCGAATAGGCGTTTTTGTCGTGGGTCTACGATGTTAAACAGTTTTCTTACACTGTTTTTTAATAACTAAAGCGCACTGCACGGTGGATCGTGTTTGCGACTTGAATCGCCTGCGATTACGCCAGGATATCTTTTGCGACCTTTCCTGCAACATCTGTAAGTCGGAAATCGCGGCCGGCATAGCGGTATGTTAGACGCTCGTGATCCAATCCCAACAAATGCAAAATGGTGGCGTGCAGATCGTTGACATGCATCTTGTTCTCGACCGCATAGTATCCGTATTCGTCCGTCGCGCCATAGGCGTAACCACCTTTGACCCCGCCCCCTGCCATCCACATCGTAAAACCATTCGGGTTGTGATCGCGGCCGTCGCTGCCTTGCTGGCACGTTGGAGTGCGGCCGAATTCTCCACCCCAAAGGACCAAGGTATCTTCTAACAAACCTCGAGCCTTTAAATCACTCAAGAAACCTGCAATCGGCTTGTCCACTTCGGCCGCGTTCTTGGTGTGCCCCTGATAAAGCCCACCATGCTGATCCCATTGCACTTCACTGTCGCTGTGCGTCACTTGAACAAAACGCACTCCACTTTCTAAAAACCTTCTGGCCATCAAACATTGCCGACCGAAATTCTCAGTAACAGGATCGTCGATACCATACAGTTTCAACGTGTCTTGCGTTTCTTGAGAAAGGTCCTGCACGTCCGGCATGGTGGACTGCATGCGGTACGCGAGTTCGAAAGAGTTCAATCGGCCATCGAGCACGATATCCGCATCTGATTTGTCAAAATGTTCTTGGTTGATGGAACGCAGCAAGTCCAGTTGTTTACGCTGTATCTTGGAATCAATACGCCCGTTGCGGATATGCTTCACTTGAGCTTGTTCGGCCGGCAAACTGGCGTTGCCAATAGGAGTCCCCTGGCAATAGGCCGGCAGAAATGCCGAACCCCAATTGTTCACACCACCATGAGCCAACGTGGGACAAATCGTCACAAATGCCGGAAGGTTTTCATTCTCTGTCCCTAAACCATAAGTTACCCACGAGCCTAAACTGGGGCGTACGAACTGGTCACTTCCCGTATGAAGCTTCAGCAAGGCGCCGCCGTGGGCAGGGTTGGTGCCGTGCAGGGATCGCAAGATGCATAAGTCGTCTATGTGCTTGGCAACATTCGGAAAGAGTTCGCTGACCGGCAGGCCGCTTTGCCCATACTGATGAAACTTCCATGGCGACTTGAGAAGGTTCCCTGCTTCTGCGAAGAGAACCTTGGGCAATGCAAATGGAAGCGGCTTTCCAGCATCCCGGTCCAGCAAAGGTTTCGGGTCAAACGTATCGACATGCGATGGCCCCCCTTTCATAAATAGAAAGACAATCCGTTTGGCGGTCGCCGGAAAATGAGCGACCTTCGCCTGCAAGGGATTGGCTGCTTTGGAATCCATGGCGGAATCGCCAGAAACGACCAACGGATCAGTCGAACGAGATTCGCGTTGCAGCAACGCACTTAGCGCTAAAAATCCGAAACCCGCCGCCGAGTTTTTCAAAACACTTCGGCGTGTTGTTAGCGAGCTTGCAAAGGTCTGGTTGTTTCGCCGGACGAAGAAGTCTTCAGCAGGAACGTTTCGCATCGTGATTACCTGAGATAGAAAAATTCGTTGGAGGATAGCAGACTTTGACAGATCATTGACCAAACCAATGGATCGTTCGGAGCTCGGGGCTTCATCTCGTTAGCATTCGGTTCTGCGGCATTCGGTTCTTCTGTATTCGAATCTGCAGTTCTGGCACTGACCAAAAATTGCATGATCGCGGTACGTTCGGAGTCGCTTGGCATGCGACCCAAAATCGATCGGTATGCGAGGCTGGTTTGTTCATGCACGTCGCTCGATTGACTCAGCAGTTTTTCAGCCAACCGATCGGAAGCCTGCAGTACCAAATCGGAGTTCATCATCAGCAGAGACTGCGGCGCGACGGTGGTTGTATTACGGTGCCCAGTCGGCATGGTTGGATCCGGAAAATCAAATTGCTCGAACAGACTGTACAAGTTGTTTCGAACCACCGGCAGGTAAATCGCTCGTCGCAGGCTGTCATACTTGGTGTTGTCACAAGAAGTATGATCGAACACAAACTGGCGATTCCGAAGCGGTACCGTTTTGCCATGCAGCGACTTATCCAACTGACCCGACACCTCCAAAATAGAATCGCGAATCTGTTCGGCATCCAAACGCAGCATCGGAAAATGCCAAAGGAGTTTGTTGTCGGGGTCGCTCTGCGCCGCCTGAACGGATGCGTCCGATGCAGATTGACCCGATGCAGATTGACCCGATGCAGATTGACCCGCTGCAGATTGACCCGCTGCAGATTGATACGTGCTGGAGTTCATGATCAAGCGATGCAGCTGCTTCGTTGACCATCCCGATTCGATAAACCATCGCGCCAGCCAGTCCAGCAGTTCCGGATGAGTGGGTGAATCGCCGACCCGTCCGAAGTTCTCGGTAGATCGAACGATTGCGTTTCCAAAATGCCAACCCCAAATTCGATTCACGGCTACGCGGGCTGTCAGAGGATGCGACGAGCTGGCCATCCATTGCGCGAGCTCCAAACGCCCGCTTTGCAGCTTGGGCAAAATCGGCTTCACGTTCGAAACTCGCATGACTTCAGGGAAACCACGTTGGACGACTTGGCCAAGATTGCGATGGCTGCCTCGAACGTGGATCGGGATTCCATCTGCAATTTTATTCTCGCGAACCGACATGGCCGCTGAGGCATCCGGGGAGAAACTCTCTAGGATCCGAGCCTCGTCGGCGAGTCGATAGTATTCTTGAAGGGTCGCATCATCGAATGCAAAGCTAGGTTTTGCAGGAACCGCTAGCAGTCCAGCTGCATCATTCAAAACCTGCCGGGCTGTTTCGAGCGTTTCGTCTGGCAGTTTGGTTAGCGGTGGGGTGGCTTGCAAGCCTTCTTGCCATGCCTTGGTAGCAAGCTCAAACAAAGGGCGATAATGGGCTTCGATACCTGCGACATCGCCCGCAGCAGCAAGCTCGGTCCACTTGGAAAAGAAAGGATCGTCGCGATGAAATTCCAGGTGCTTGCGACAATGATGCAGGATACGAGGGTGCAAACCTGCGGGTGCGGCTGCTGCTGCAATTTCCTGAAGTGAGCTCATGGAAGACACATGGCAGGCCGCAATCATGTATTCGGTCGCTTTGGATTTAGCGGCTGCCCGCAGCTTTTCCATTTCGTCGGATTTGAACTTGTTTGCCAACGCTTGCTTCTTTGCAATCTCCGCATCCACTTCTTTGATCTTGGCGTTTTCTTCTTCGGTTGCGAAAGTATGTTCGTTCCAATACTTGATCGCACCAAAGTTCTTGCCGCTGAATGTTTGCGTGCTCTTGAAGATCGCTGCCATGCGGTAGTAATCGGCTTGTTGGATAGGATCGAACTTGTGATCGTGGCAGCGGGCACAGCCCATGGTGATACCCATAAAAGCTTTTCCGATCGTGTCCAGTTGCTCATCGATGGTATCCATCATGAGCTTTTCGACATCGGGTTCCGCAAGCACCTTGGCCCCAAGCGCGAGAAAGCCGGTTGCAGTATGAGTGTCCTTGTTCGCGTAGGGGACCAAATCACCTGCAATCTGTTCGATTAAAAACCGATCGAACGGCATGTCTTGGTTCATCGCGTTAACAACATAGTCGCGGTATCGCCAAGCGTTCCCGAAGGCGACGTTTTCATCCAGCCCATTGCTATCGGCGTAGCGTGCAACATCCAACCAATGCCGGCCCCATCGAACACCGTAGTCAGGGGATTCCAACAACCGATCTACCAATTTTTCAAAAGCGTCCGGCGATGTGTCCGCAACAAACGCATCGACTTCGTCGGCGGAAGGGGGAAGGCCGACGAGATCATAGGACGCGCGGCGAATCAAAGCGCGTCGGTCCGCTTTGGCGGGTGGTGGTAACCCGGCAGCATCCAGTTTCGACAGAACAAACGCGTCGATGGGATTTTGGACCCATCCGCGATTCGATACCGCAGGGATGTCGGGATCCGAAATAGGCAACATCGACCAAAAGCGTTTCCCATCCTCGATCGTCATGCCTGTGGGTTTGGGAGCCCCATCGTCACTCGATCCGTTCTCATTTGATCCTTCTCCTTGGGGGGCTCCGCCTGGAAAGGCAGCTCCATCGCGCACCCATCGTTCTAAAATTTCGACTTCGGATTCTGGAAGTCGATTTTGTGGAGGCATCTGCAAATCATGGTTTTGGTATCGGACGGCTTCGATCAGCAAACTGGCTTGTGGGTCGCCAGGTCGGACGGTGGCTCCCGATTCACCACCTTGTTCAAGCCCCGACCGTGAGTCCAGCCTTAGTCCGCCGTTCTGCTCACTTGCCGAATGGCACTCGTAGCAACGAGCGACCAAAATAGGGCGAACTTTTTTTTCGAAGAACTCAAATTCGTCCGGACCTTGTACCCACGCCGAGGACAGGACGGCAACGGTCCGAATAAGAAGGAGAGAGAAGAAACCCATCGTCTTGGTCTTCTGTGGTTGTAGGCGGGACCGAACGAGTGCAAAAGTCACCCATAAACAGCAACATAATCTTGGCTGATAAAAGAGGCGTTGTCAAGGATTGCAAGGTTTGCCAAGGCACAAGACCATGACTGGATGTTCTTGGATACAATGGCAGCTCGACGCCGTTGCTTGAACTTTTCCGTTCACCGACTTTGGCAACTACTTTCCTTGCAATTCTCTCCGCTCCCTTCATGAAGCCATGAATCTGTCTGCCCAAACCCAACCCATTGAAACTTTAGCAGACATAGTTCGCATCAATAGCGTGAACCCAAACTATCCAGGAGGGGTCCCCGAAGGGGAAATCGCAAACTACATCGAGCAATTCTTTTTGGAGCATGGAATCGAAACTTGGCGGCAACAAGTTTACGCAGATCGGCCCAATGTGATCGCTCGGCTTCCAGGTCGCAATCCAAATCGTCGCATTGTGCTGGAAGCTCATATGGATACGGTCTCAACAACAGGAATGGAGATCGCACCGTGGGATGCAGAAATAAGAGACGGTCGATTGTATGGACGTGGGGCTTGCGACACGAAGGGCGGCATGGCTGCGATGATGCATGCCGTGGCAAGTCTTGCTCGAGATGGGTTTGTGCCCGAATGCGAGGTCTTATTCGCCGCAACCATCGACGAGGAGTATTCCTATCGTGGAGTTGTTGCCTTATGCAACTCGTTGGCTCCAGGCGACGTTGATCCGGAGATTCTTATCGGCGAGCACGCTCCCAAGGATCCATGGCAAGCAGACGCAGCCATCATTGCCGAGCCGACGTCGCTGGCCGCAGTCATCGCGAGCAAGGGGTTGATACGGTGGAAAATCGAGACCATTGGCAAAGCCGCTCATTCGGCTAAACCCCATTTGGGAACGAATGCGATCGAGCACATGGCTCATCTCTTGGTCGCATTGCAGCAAGATACCCTCTTGCTATCGCAAACTACTCATCCGCTGCTGGGTTGTGCCACCTGCAATGTGGGGGTTGTTCGAGGCGGAGTGCAAGTCAACTTGGTTCCGGATCGATGCGAAATTGAAATCGATCGACGACTGCTTCCCAGCGAGACTCGCGAATCGGTCTTGCAACACTACCAGCAATTGGTTGACGGAGTTGCCAGTCAGCATCCTGGAATGAAAGTGGTGATGCATCCTCCGATGCTCAGCGATCGACCGCTGGATACGGCTCCTGATACGCGTGCCGCTCAAGTGATCGCTGGGGTTTTGAACTCGTTTGGTTTGGACAGTACATTGCGGGGCGTTCCGTTTTGTAGTGACGCAAGCAAATTCGGAGCGATTGGTATCCCCAGTATCATCTTGGGGCCGGGTAGCATTGACCAAGCCCATGCCTCGGTGGAGTATATTGACTGCGAACAAGTGATTCAGGCCATGCAAATCTATCGCCAGTTTATCGTGGAATTCCAATAGCGTTCCATCGATCACACTCCATCCTTTCTTTCCTTCCCACCTTGGTCTTTTTTTCATGACACCAATTCGTATAGCCAACATCGATGATGTCCATCGGGCGCAAGTCGTCATCCGTCAACATCTGACGCCCGCCCCCTTAATTCGATCGTACGCTCTGGAGAAGGAACTTGGTCTGCCTCCCGACAGGCACGTTTGGATCAAAGATTATGGGTGGACACCTGTCGGATCGTTCAAGCTGCTAGGAGCATTGAACTGGATGGCCAATCATTTGGAACAGATTGGCGATCGCCCTGTAGCAGCTCATTCGTCGGGCAACTTTGCGTCTGGCCTTGCGTTTGCGGGAATGCGATATGGTAAACGCGTGATCATTGTCATGCCCGATGATGCACCCGCGGTGAAGTTTGCGCGTACACGTTCTTTTGGCGCCGAAGTTCGAACTTACAACAAGGCCACTGATTTTCAAACCGGTCAGCGCGATCGATTGACTCGCGAGATTGCGGAGAACGAGAATGCCGTTCAAGCGTCGCCATACGACGATAACGATGTGATTTCGGGAAACGGGGTGGGAGGACTGGAGATTGCTGACGAGCTGAAGCGACTTGGTCGCGACTTAACTTACTTTTTCTGTGCCATCAGCGGCGGAGGGTTGATGGCGGGGCATGCTTTAGCCATCTCGGATGCATTCCCTGAATGCACGATTGTCGGAGTCGAACCGGTCGGAGCCAACGACTTTAGTCTGTCCAAAGCCAAGGGGGATCGCGTCCGAATCGATCAGCCCAAGAGCATTTGCGATGGGTTGTTATCCTACGATGTTGGTCAACACAATTGGCCCATCTTGCGAGACAAGGTTTCGGTGGCCGTCAGTGTTTCCGACGAAGAAAGCTGCACGGCAATGCAATGGATCGATAAGCACCACGGCCTGAGAACCGAACCCTCGGGAGCGATCACCATCGGCGCATTGCTCGCCAAAAAAGTGAACCTGGATGCGACGGGTGATATCGTTGTGGTTCTAAGCGGTCGGAATGTGGATCCCGAATCCTACCAACGCTGGACGGCTAGCCCAAGCGCTTTTTGAAATCCCGCAAATGGATTTCAATCTCACTCTTCCTCGTACTCGTACTCGAAAACGCCGGTTGAGGCGCCGTGTGGAGCGAGAGCGTGATATCTTAAAAAAAGCTTTATCCATTGTCGGCTCGATTTGAGAGCGACTTGCTCGAGTACACCACTCGCGAAGGAACTTCGACGCCCATCCAGGCGAGGTATAGGCCCAGAACCGATTGAAGTCCTCCCGCATCAGATACGCCTTCATCGTTTGAAGATTGCATTGGAGCAGTTCCCGAAGCTTGACTGTCTGCTTCGAAGTCAGATTGCTACGTCGCTTCAGAATGCTCCATCGAGAGTTTTCCAAAACTGCTTCGTAGCCCCTGACTTCTTTCGTGCAGGTCGGCTTGTTTTTTGAGTAATGCGAAAAATCCAACGTGCTGAAGCGGAGCCATTTCAAGCTTTTTCACCCACTGATTTTGCGGAAGATCCAAACTAAGAGACTGACCTGTCCGTGGATACGGCACCAGGACTCGAAAATCCTGTTTTATCGTGATTGGCTATTTTCTGCGGATCTTGGCAGAGAAATCGGGGCTGTCTCGGTACAGCTGAGCAAGATCCGTGATGCGAGCATTTTGCCGAGCGATCGCAAAGGGCTCCACCACATCCAACAAACCAAGCTCGTAAGCCAAGCGATCTGAATGGCCCGGCAACAAGACTCGAAGATCACGAGGAATTCGACCTGGCCTAAGCTTATTGATGTGGTCCACGAGATTGGTGGTGCAGTTGTTGTTGATTGTATCGTAGTATTCCGGAGAACGTTGTAGCTTGTTGGCCCGCTCCAGCATGTCCACCAAAAGGTCTTGAACCCGGTCCGGTGTCGCACGTCCCGGATAGAGCAAGATCTCTACTTTTCGCACGTCCGTGCGCAACAAAATCAAATCGCGTTCATCACCAATGACATACATCAGCTGGAACTTGTTGGTGATGCCACGAATGGGTGAATAGGAATCGCCCTGATCCAAACGCGCTTCCACCGAAACGATGAAGTGCCTTCCGTCCACAAGCCCAAAACTAAACATCGTGTGTGCGAGCAACGAATTGTTGTTGAATGGAACAATGATAAAGTCCAGCGTTCGAACATCATCCAGGGCAAAGTGCAAGTCGTAGTGCCGAACGTCGTAATCGGTTTCCGTCCGATAGCGACAGTTGCGAACATGCTTGATCAAAATATCTTCGTCCTTGAATTCGATAAACGGCATGATCGCCAAGTCCGGACGCCATAGTCGTTCAGCTGAATCGGCCTTCGGCAACACGCGTTCCCGGGCCGCCGAAATCAGGTTTGCGGCTCCGGGATTCACGACAGGCGATCCGCAGCCCGCGGACAGAAGCAAACAGGCGGATACAGTCAGGCACAAGAACGGCAACCAGGATTGGGTGAGTATCTCGCTTGGCATCGATCGCGCCCCGCGCCGCATCTGGTCCCGCCTTTTTGCGACAGATCGGGTTAATGTTGGGGAAACCTGCTTCATAAAACGGATCAGACTACAGATTGACAGGACCGGTCAGGCTCCAGTCGCCTCAAAACTTTAGGGAAATACGCCAGTCAGCACACAAAGACACTTGGTTTTCCTGGTCATAGCAGGTATTTGAGGGGTGCGTCCAGCCCAGGACCCGATAACGGCTCTGGCGGTTAAACAGGTGAAACCTGCTGAATCAAAATGAAATTGAGGCGATATCGGTCTTGCAGCGAACAAGACAGTTCTTATAATCTCGTCCCGCGATTAAGAGAGAAGAGATGCTGTTTTCGGCTTCCGCACCTTCTACTCGCGGTTTTGAAACGACCGACTCGTTTCAATAGAATAAAGCAACGGGCATAATCGAACAGGTTCCTTTTGCGGGCGTAGCTCAGGGGTAGAGCACAACGTTGCCAACGTTGTTGTCGTGGGTTCGAATCCCATCGCCCGCTTTTTTCTGTTTGGTTGTGCCTTTTTTTGTAACTTTTAGGATTTTTGAACCGACATGTCGACCGTTGAAACCAAGGCACCTGATTCCAAGTTGGAATTAGTCGTAAAGATTGATAAACCTAGCACTTGCCAAAGGCACGTCGTCGTAACCGTTCCGCGCAGTGAAATGGAACGATACTTTCGCAATGCTTTCAACGAAATCGCTCCCAAAGCAGATTTGCCCGGCTTTCGCGCTGGCAAGATTCCTCGCAAGCTT
>JBIKLJ010000323.1:0-4745 GCA_044359895.1 Pirellula sp. | reverse complement strand
TTTACACCAGCCGCGAAACGCTCCTCATCACTTCGGGCGACTTGCAGTGCGGCCTTGGCTTGATTGACGGTGAATTGATACGAAGTGGGGTCGATTTCGAATAGCACTTCCCCTTTTTTTATCGGAACATTTGGCTTGGCTGAAATACTGACGATGGGGCCCTGTACCCAAGGTACAATTGGCACCACATAGCGACCGACGACGGCCCGCGTCGAATAGGGCGAAGCCTGAGTCCACAAGGTGAGTATGCCGATCACCGCTGCAAAAAAGATCGTCGCGAAAATCGCGATGTTCCATGGTTGCGGTTTGATCTTGAACACTTTGTAAACAAAAACGATCGCAGAGACAAACAAGATAATAAAGATCCACATCATGATGGAGAGGTTCCTTGTTTGTTCGATGCAGACGGACGGAGTTCGATGAAAGCCCAGACGAACGCGATGGGCCAGAGCACACCAAGGGTCAGCAAACTAATCCAGGATGCGACATTGATTGCATTGGCTTGCGGATGCTTCCTCGCCGAAGCGATCTTTCCTGGAAGCGATCCGATCACCACGATGCAGGAGACAAAGAGAGTTGTAATAATTCCGAAGACCGCGAAGGCCATGTAATCAAAAAAATCAAGTTGCATGCTGCCTCTTTTTGCGTTCGTAAATGGTGTTTCTCTTAGCTCTTCCTTGCCCGACACTGAAGAGCTGGTAAGATTATAAGCAGAAACTACAAGGAGGGGAAAGGTTGATGCAATCCAAGCGGCTCTTCCGACGAAATGGTTACCTGTGGTCCCAATGTTGTCCAGAGCAATCGACCGTCGACGTCGGGATCGCGAAACGGTAAAACTATTCTACGCTTTAGCGATCCAAGGATTGCGTTCTCTACGGGCATGATTGGGAACGGGTACGTTTGGGAACATGTGCAAGCTGCGGATCGGCAGCGCGTTAGACTATCGCGGCGCGATCGGCAACCAATCGAAAGCAAACACCACCAAAGAGTGGGTTGAGGTTGCTTAGAAATCTCACGACGAATTCCCGCATTAAAGAAAATTTGTTACCAAACGCTTGCAAGGGCACGACAATGTTGGAATGGTTCGGGTTAGATCGGGAAATATGCCATAATAGTAATGGACTATCGATAGGACATGCTAGCGGGAGCGGCACTCGATGAAATTTGGAATCGTTACTTAGCAACGAACGGCACATGAACACGTCCCCGAAAAACCTCACTTCCACCAGCAAGTTCTTGAGCCTTGTGTTGCGGCATCGGCCGGGCGTCCTTGGTATGCAGCTTGATCCTGAAGGGTGGTTGCTGATCGACGAGTTGATCGAGAATGCAAATCGGCATGGAAAGAAGCTATCGATGGAGCTGCTACATAACGTCGTCGCGGCGTGCGAAAAGAAACGGTATTCCCTGAGCAATGATGGCCTTCGGATCCGTGCTAACCAAGGACATTCTATTCCCAATGTGGAACTCCATCTTGAACCCGTCGTTCCACCCAATCAACTATTCCATGGAACGGTTGCTGCTTTCTTTGCAAGCATTCGCGAACGAGGATTGCTGAAACGCTCCCGCAATCATGTGCATTTGTCGGCTGATACCCTGACCGCTACGAAGGTGGGGGCTCGTCGCGGGACGCCTGTCGTTTTGACGATTCAATCGCAAGCGATGCATGAATCTGGTTACTCTTTTTACTTGTCAGCAAACGGTGTTTGGCTGACGGATGCAGTACCGGTTACGTTTATCGATTTTCCTTGAAGCACCTGAGACAATGGCTCTTCGCTTTTTCTAAACCCTATGGCAACTGTTGAAGTGACGACTGGCGATCTGCTGGACCAAGACGTTGAAGTGATCGTTAACGCTTGGAATCGCAATATCATTCCTTGGTGGCTGCTGCTGCCTCAGGGCGTTTCAGGTGCTATCAAAAAGCGAGCTGGTTTTCAACCATTCCGCGAAGTCGCGAAACACGGACCAATACCGCTCGGTGGCGCCGTCTTGACCAGCGCCGGCCGTTTGCCTTTTAAGGGGATCATTCACGTGGCTGGTATCAGCATGTGGTGGCGGTCTTCCGAGTACTCCATCTGCGAGTCTTGTCGAAATGCCTTGCGCATGGCGAAGGAGCATGGTTTCCAATCGATCGCGTTTCCACTGATCGGGGCGGGGACCGGAGGGGGATCGATGGCGCACGTTGAGAGCATCATGGTCGATCAACTTGGTCGGGAAGAATACGACGGACGAATCGTCGTTGTCCGATATGAAAAGTAGGCGACTATAAGTCGTTGTTTTTCTCGCGATGAGTTAGAAGACAGCCCCTCATCCCCAACCCTTCTCCCCGAAGCGGGGCGAAGGGAGCAAGAATGGAAGAAACTGGTTTGGCCTTTCCTTCGTACTCGTAGTATCTTCCGATTTCTCCCCCTAGACGAAACAGTACGGAGAAGCTTTTTCGTAGAGCGTAGTATGTTCTGAACGCGTCGTAGATCGTTTACTCGTAGCCCTCTATTGAGTAAGGGCAGTACGACGGACTTCCAAGTCCGTCCATGGGGAATTCGACGGACTCGGAAGTCCGTCCATGGGGAATTCGACGGACTCGGAAGTCCGTCGTACCGTTAAAACAACAGCACGGTGAGCGAGAGATTGCTACAACGCACCTCAATTACCGGCTTGTTGCTTTAGTGAAGTCGTTAACTACGTTTCGCGCACCATCTACAATTCGTCATGCCCCCGATGGAGTTCTTCGCACGTCAAGGATCGAGAGGACATCGGCTTGCCATTTCGGTAGTAGCCAAGTGATCGCTGTCGCTTCTAAATTGGTGAGCGTTACCAAGAACATGGCTAAACGAAATGGCCAAGTGGTGTAATCGAGCAACAAACAAACGGCGCCCGCCAATACGAACCACTGGGACACTTTGGCTCCTCGAGTGTGGTAGCTCGGAACTCGACCGTACTTCCAGAGCCCAGCTCCTGTGGTTAACAAGTAGCTCAGTAAGCCAACGATCCACCATGGTGCTTCTCGCATAAGCACGTCCGCGCGAAACCAAAACAGGCCGAAAAAGAGGGCGCCGTAGAGTACGAGATCGGCAAAGCTGTCCAATCGAGCACCAAATTCAGAACGCAGATTGAACCATCGTGCAATGCGACCATCCACGGTGTCGCTCAAGTTGAGCGCAACGAATGCCCATGTGAAGAGCGAAAGATGATTTTGCATCGCAACCCAAAAAAGCCAGATCGACCCGATCAAGCGCAGGGTGCAAATGACGTTCGGGATCGTGAAATACTTGTGTTTCGACATTCCCATTGGTTGGGTGGAAATTACGTTGGAGTTGTCTTGCGCGAGCGTGATACGAGTGAATGCTTCGTTTGGTTTCATTGGGTTTCCCATCGCTAATTGACTTGACGATTCAACAATAGCACAGCTTTGACGAAGTAGAAAAAAGCAGGCGCAGAAAACGTCAAGCTGTCGACACGATCCATCATTCCGCCTTGTCCCGGAATCATCATTCCACTGTCTTTGATACCTACGTCGCGTTTCATGCCGGACTTATTGATGTCCCCGAGAAAGCCGAAGGTCGCAATCAAGACTCCTGAAAACGCAGCGGGAACCGCGCCCGACCAGCTCGAGTTCTGCATCCAACCAGTTAGCCATGGAGCCAAAGTGATTGCGAGCACGGTTGTGACCAGTATTCCTCCTACGAGTCCTTCGAGAGACTTGTTTGGGGATGTAACTGGGGTAATCTTGGTTCGCCCGAATTTGCGACCGATGAGCGCTTGCGCAATGTCGTTCGATTCGGTTAACACAACCAAGTACAGAAACCATCCCAGCTTTCCTACCCAGGGTTCAGGCAAACCAGGCAATACCAGCAAGAAGTAGGCGTGCGACAAACAGTAGACAAACAACAACATTCCCCAAATCATTGCAGCGGTGACTTGAATGAAGTCCTCGACCAGACCAAGCCAAGCCCGCACTGCTCCGAATACTAATACAATCGCAACCGGAGCAAACACTTGCATTTGTTCTACATAACCGCACAGGAGGGCGAAGTAAAAGAACGTAATCAAACCAAATGCAATGCAGGATGTAGCTTTACCAACGCGTTTCCATCCCAGGATTTGTAGGAACTCCCAAAGGCTCAGGGTTCCCACCGTTGCAAGCAGCGCGATGATTCCCATGTTGCCCAGCAGCGAGGCGGCGGACAGAGCGATGGCCAGGATCCACCAAGATCGAACGCTGGCGAAATGCCATTGCGCCTTTGCATCGGCACAACCCCGAAGCATCCAAAAGCGAATGCATGTTCCAAGGCTCAAAATTCCGAAGAGGCAGGCGATCGCCCATGACAAATGCTGATAGGTATTGAGCATCTTAACTCCGGAAATTGCGAGAAATCAAAAGCTGGAGGCGAATTCCAAGCACTGTGCAGTGTCATGCCCTTTCTGTTCCAACAAGCTCGATGAGCGGTCTGGCTGATCACAGAGCAAGTGCACATTGCGTACCGCAAATGTCGCGCATTCCGTGGTAGAGATGCATTCGCCTGTCTTCGCCTAATCTTTCCTTCAGATAGGGAGGATTGAGGCCCTTGATTTGCGTATCCGAGGAATGTAGCTACTTGGATGCCAGTGGACGGGCCATGATTTCGTCCTAATTCGAGCCGCTGGCGCTAGCCAAATGGCACTCACTTTGTAGTTTGCGCAAGCAAATTACTGAGCCGCGGGCGCTAGCCGCGTTACGGTTTCCCTGCCAAATACGGTTATCGCGGCTA
>JBIKLJ010000322.1:0-4790 GCA_044359895.1 Pirellula sp. | reverse complement strand
CTGCGACCTGTCGCGGTTGCCAAAGAAGAAAGCACCCAAGTCTATCTGGACCGTTGATCGGGTGGCGGAGCGTTTTGGCTGTGCATAGCTCTGCCTGTGCACAGATACTCGGGCTGGATTGAACGTTCCGTTTGCACTGCGGTAGCTTGCAGCCGCAGGGACGTTCTTTGCTTCGGTTATGGTTAAGTCAAACGATTGCAGAGCCGTGGGCGCTAGCCGCGTTCTGGTAACTTCTTTCAGATTTTTCTGAATATCGAACACCGAATAACGAATATCGAATATCGAAGTAGGATGCATTTCCCTTCGATATTCGAAAATTCTCGGCCTAGCTTTCGCTTCCGTCGAGTTTATCTCGGCGGAGCGCACAACTGAAAGCTACCGAAAGCAGGATTTCATCGTGCTCGTGCTCGTGCTCGTGCTCGTGCTCAGCATCGCGGTGCTCGTAATCGAACTCGTCGCCCTGCCACAGCATTCTCGATTCGATTACGAGAACGAGCACCGTTTCACTGAGCACGAGCACGTCGTCGTCTTCTCTAAACTGCCCACTGCCCACTGCCCACTGCCCACTGCCCACTGCCCACTGCCCGCTGCCCGCTGACAACTGACAACTGACAACTGACAACTGACAACTGACAACTGCCAACTGCCAACTGCCAACTGCCAACTTCCTCCGACATTCGATATTGTTTTCGGCGCTGCGATAGCAAATACAGTTGCCATTGGACGCTAGCCGCGTTACGACAATAATACTGCAAAGTTCATCGCGGCTAGCGCCCGCGGCTAGCGCCTGCGGCTCGTGGGTAGAGATACCTCGAGCACTTTTTTTGTTTGCCTTTTTTCGTGATAAGAAGTTCATCTCAAGAATGGGTTCCTATGGCCACTGGTGATGTGATCTCGGTCGCTTGCACGCGAGGCATTATTGTCTTTCGTCACTTTGGTATTGATTTGGGGGATGGCACTATTGTCCATCTAGCCACCGAATCGGACGGAAAGAGCATGTCGGTCCAACGTGTACCCTTCGAACAGTTTTCCGTTGGAAAGCCGATTCGGATCGAGCAGGAGGTGGGAGAGTCGCTCGCCAAGGATTTGGTCGCGGAGCGAGCTTTGCAAGCGGTGGGGAAGTCAGGGTACCATCTGATTTGGGACAACTGCGAACACTTTGCTCGCGAGATGAAGACGGGGGTTGCGCGAAGCCATCAAGTGGAGGACGCCATCAAATCCGTTGTCCGAGGGACACTGGCTGGAATCAGCTGCTTTTTGGGTAGGCAGTCGCTGGCGAAATCGGTAACCGTTCTGTCGAACGCAAGGGTTGCTATGTCTGCTGGTGCGTTAGTTCCAACAGTGATCGGCGAGACAGTCCGATGCAGCAGCTATACAATTGCACGATCCTTGAATGTCGACCACGAGAAGGCCCACCGATCTAGTCGGCAAGCGGCCTATGCGGCTACGGCAATAGGGGGCTTTGTGGTGGGTGGACCAGTCGGCTCGGTAAGTGCCCTTGCCGTCGCCTTAGTCAGCGATCGCATCACGGATCAGCTCGATCCAGCTTGGAAACCGCTCGTTCAAAGACGAAAGTCGTCGGATGTGGATTCATAAACGGGCAAATACCGGTAATAGACTTCCAAAGTCAAACAGGCCATGGCCGTCGTGTACAACCGGCCCCCCGCGTTGTTGGAGATATCGGCTCCGAACCACCAGCTTCCCTTTTCATGTCCGGATTGAACTTGGCTCTTGACTAAGTAGTTCCGCTGGATCTCGTTCCACTTCTCCCATGGCTGCCCGCCGAAATGGAACAGTAGCTGGGTCGCATAGTAATTGAAGTACGCGTCGACATCAGAGGGCTGTTCTTTAAGAAGGTAGTCAACAGATGCTCGAATCCCTGCGTCTGTTTTGGAGACTCCGCGAAGAACTCGAATCAGATTTCCAATTGCAGTCATGCTGGCGGTTGGCTTCCCTTGATTGCGGTAGCGGTACATGAATGCACCCGATGCATGCCGAGATAAAAACAAATCGATGCCCCGAATGGTTTCTGTGGGGACATTGAGCTGAGCACCGACAGCACTCTTCAGTGCCATCACTTGCCATCCTACAATCGACAAATCGCCGGGTGATCGAGGATGGTAATCCCAGCCGCCGTCGCTGTGCTGCGCCGCCACGATGAAGTTCACTGCTGCTTGGCAGGATTCTTGGATGGAAACGTCACCCTTCATTTGAAGGGCCTCACATAAGGCCAGGGTTGCGATACCATGCTCGTACATTTCCGCAGCCGCAATCGTGCTGAGCCAGCTTCCTTTGGCGTAATCGATTTTTAGCCGCTGAATCAGATAGTAAACTCCTCGATTCACCTGTTCGCTATACTCCCCTTCGGTCATGGTATGCCCCGCACCCAAGAAGCAGAGCAAAGCCAGCCCTGTCGCGGCGATCTCATGAGGATCTTTGCCTGCGGCGCTATGGGAGCATTCCCCTTGGCACGGACAATCCTCGAAGAACATGGTCCAGGAACCGTCGTTGCGCTGATGTCTTGCGAAGTAATCGAGCGCATCCTCCACCGCTTGTTCGCTTGCGGCCGACCCACCATTCTTGAGGGCAGTGTCGGCGCGATTTTTGGGTGAACGGGCCTCCAGGGAGATGCCCACAAAAGCGGACTTAAAGCCTCCGCTTCCCGAAATCTGAATGGACTGAGCAAGATTGCTGGCGGAGCTTGTGATTTCCGCTTGGGAACCAATCCCATCTTCGATCAAAACGGGCAATGTATCTACAATGCGAATCGAAGAACTGATATCGGCGGGACCTAGCCCCGCCTCGCCGGAGACTTCATCTGAAGTGCTCTGGACCGTTTCCAATGTGATGGTCTGATCCGGCTCGTCTGCGTTGCTTGCTTCAAACGAAATCCGATCGCCTCGGCCAATGGAAACTACCGTCCAAATAGCCATCGAAAGAAGCAAAATCAAATGGATGAGAAAGCTGCTTAAGGATGCAATCCAACTGTTTTTTGAAGTGGTTCCGTTCAAGACAATCGCCTTGTCAAACTCGGGGCCAAACCCGGGGCTAATAGACTCAACCCCATTGTAACGTCGGCCTAACCCCGATCGGTAGAAAGATCAACCGGACTGCAAAGAATCCTCCCGCTGTGGCTGGTCGAGCACGCCGACGATTCCGAATGTGCCGACTGAGCCTTTACCGAAAGAACTTATTGGCTTCCAAAATGAGGGTTGCAATTCCTATCACGAACAAGATTGCGATACTGCCCCAAAGCCCAATATCGAACCATTTGGACGGTCGCAGTTCCGGCAAACACCGCCGGTAACGAAAAAACAGGGCCGAAAAACCCAACATCGGCAACATGATTGCCTGTGCGGATCCACTCAACAAGACAAGCCAAGCAGGCTGAGGCATCACCCAGTAAATCAATAAACAGAGCATCGGGAACAAGCCACTCAACCATCGAACCCAGCGTGTTTGAGTTGGTTCGTCGGCCCCGATCACGCTCATAATGCTCAAGGCGTCGGCAAAGGTTCGAGCGTGGCTAGCGTTCGCAACGTAGAAGGTCGAATAAAGAACCATGAACGCCCCAAGCAAGAACGTCACTTGAGCCCAGCTTCCAAGAACAGGCTTGTACATGACCGAAAGTGTTTGAAGCAGTTTGGAATCCTGGGGCTCAATTCCCGCGCGATGTAGGATGCCAGCGCCAAGTACAAAGAAACCAATGGTTGCAACGGTGTAAATGACCATCGAAACCCAAATGTCAGTTTGCATGATCCGCAACCAGCCGCGAGCACGCCGAACCCATGCGTCCGATCCATCATATTTGCCGGTTCGCTTCGCGTAGCCTTTCTCCAAGCACCAGTAGGGGTATTGAATCAGCTCGGCCGCTCCGACACCAATGATCCCGATTGTGGCAAACGCCATTGCAAGGGACTTCCATAGGTCTCCTTTGGGCAGACCAAAACTGAGGCCATCCATCCATTGAGACATCGGTATCTGCCAAGCCGGAAGCAACTGCAAGCCGACAACATTTCCAAGAGTCACCAAGGTAAAAATGGCTACCATGATGGTCGCCGCCGACTGAATAAAGTTGTATCCACCGTAAATCAACATCAAGGATGTCCCGATTGCGATGGGAATTGCCCAGATTCGGTCGTCGATGGGAGAGAGCAAACGCATGTCCATCAATGTCTTGTCATCGATCGAAGCTAGCTCAGAAGGGTTCAATGCTTTCGCAGTACCGTACGTCTCGATATAGGATCGGCGTTTTGCAAGGATCTGCGCTTCGGTCGGCAGGGGAGCTTCGGCTTCTTTGCTTGGGCTATCGATGGTGGCCTGATTTGCACCGGAGGCCAAATTCTTTTGCTCTACCTGTTCGATGACCTTGCCGAGCTGCCGTTTGGATTCCAGCGTTGCAATCTCTTGAAACAAGCGACCTTGTTGCGTCACGGGCTGAACCATGGCAAGGGTTTGTCCGACGCCGCCAACGATTGCCCCGAGCTGTCCAATGCTACAAAACCACATCACAAACCAATACCAAATCAGCCAGTTGCCGCGTCCTTGAATACGTGGACCAGGGACTTGGTTCAGAGCTGATAGGGTCGGTATGCCGCTGGAAAGCGTGAACCGTCCAATCTCGATTTGTGCAAATACCTTGATGACACATCCAAGGATGATCAACCAAAGAAGACTCAGTCCTGCCTTGGCGCCCGTGATCGTGGTCGCGATCAATTCGCCCGATCCAACGATGGAAGCGGCGATGATTAGTCCTGGACCCAAATGGGACAAAATACCAAGCCAATGAA
>JBIKLJ010000321.1:0-4807 GCA_044359895.1 Pirellula sp. | reverse complement strand
AACCTGAATTCGACCGGCTTTCATTTCTTGACGAAAGCGATCTTCGCTGAAGTAAGGTTCGCAGCCGTAAACTTGCAGCCCCTGCAAGACCCCGTCGTCGAAGTTGGAATCCTCGAATGCATGCAGAGTATTGTGGTGCACAAACACCTTGATGGGACCTTGCGAAGGGAGCAAATGCGATGCGTGTTTAAGCCAATGCTCGACACTTCGCTCATCCAAGTTCGCTAAAGTTCCATCGGTTACGCTATGCGATTTCACCATGGACATTCATCCGTCAGAAAAAAAAAGTGGGTAAGCTGTTGCTTTAGTGAAGTCGTTATTGGGTCAGGGCGGTACGACGGACTTCCAAGTCCGTCCATGGGAAATTCGACGGACTAGGAAGTCCGTCCATGGGGAATTCGACGGACTAGGAAGTCCGTCGTACCATGCAATCGACAGCCCGTTACGCTTCGGGTTGTGAAAACAGTCTGCATTGTTTGAAACCCAATGTAACAATTTACGCGAGCTTGACTTACATCCAACCCGAACTAGTTTCATGAAGAATCCGCACTAGCACCTGCGGAATTGGCGATAATGCAGCCCGTAGCCAGTCCTTCATGCCTTTTTTGTTTTCAGCAAGTTTTGTGGTTTCGACGGCGTGCACACTAAATCTAGTTTTAGCTGTCGCATTGTGGATGTTTGGCTAAAATGTGGTCGGTCAGGACTCATCTGCTTGTTCTCGGTTTTCAAAGGAGTGTTCGCATGGATATGGATCCAAAGCGTTTTCGCAAAGATGGTAAATCAAAATCGAAAAAGGACGCGGAAGCTCCGAATATTTTGGATCGGTCTCCCCCATTTGATCTGGCTGCAGAGATGGGAGTGCTTGGAAGTCTGTTGTTGAATCCGGACGTTGCCAATGAGCTGACACTGACCATTCGGCCCGATGACTTCTACGATGATGCGCACCGCAAGTTGTATACGGCCATGACCAATATGCACGACACGGGCCGTAAAGTCGATGTTACCTTGCTGGTCAGCGAATTGAAGTCGGCGGGTGACTTTGAACTGATCGGCGGGGCTGCGTATCTTGCAAAGCTCGCGAACAGTGTTCCTAACGCGGCACACGCGGTTTACTACGGCCAGATCGTTCGAAGCAAGGCAACGCTGCGCCGACTCATCGATGCATCAACCTCTATTCTTTCCGACGCGTATGACGAAAGCCAAGATCCAAAAGAGCTCGTATCGCAAGCGGAGCAACGTATTTTTCAGATTCAAGACGAACGCAATGCGAACTCGGCCGCTTCCGTGTCGGAAGTGCTCAAAGCAGCCATGACTCGGATCGACTTGCGGATGCAAGGGGAACAGCTTCAAAGCGGCGTTGCAACCCACTTTACCGACTTCGACCAAATGACCGGCGGGCTCCATAACGGAGAACTGATTATTTTGGCTGCTCGTCCTAGTATGGGAAAAACAGCCTTTGCGATGAATATCGCAGAACATGTGGCCATGAAAGAAAATGCACCCACGTTGTTTGTGAGTCTGGAAATGAATGCGATCGAGCTCGTCGATCGTCTGCTTTGTTCTGTCGCCAAGGTGAATGGTTCGCGTCTTCGGGTTGGTACCATCACTCAAGATGACCAGAAACGTCTGTTGGCCCACGCCGGTAAAATTGCCAAAGCCCCACTTTATATCGACGATGCACCAAGCCGTACCGTCAGCGAGGTTGCGGCCGTGGCTCGCCGCATCACACAACAAGAAATGCGGAAACCCGGTGGGCGGCCGCTCGCGCTGATCGTCATCGACTACCTACAACTTCTTAACCCAGACAACCCGAAAGATCCTCGACAGGAACAAGTTGCCAAGATCGCCCGGCGCCTGAAAATGCTCGCACGGGAACAGGATGTTCCAATCCTTTGCCTGTCCCAGCTCAATCGGCAAGCCGAAGACAGCAAAGATCACAAGCCGAAGTTAAGTCACTTGCGAGAATCAGGCGCTATCGAACAGGATGCGGACGTGGTCATGTTTGTCCACCGCGAAGGGTATTACCATCGCGGGGAAGACGCTGAACAATACGCGGGACAAGCCGAGATCATTATCGCAAAACAGCGAAATGGCCCGGTCGGCGATATAGAACTTATTTGGGAACGGGACTACACCCGATTCCTCAACAAAGCTCCTGAACGGCACGAAGAGTTTAATAGCTACAGCGACTTCAAAAGCCCCGGCGGTTACTGAACGATCCGCAAACTTTCTTTTCATCTCGTAGAGTTCCAGTGTGACGACTAGAATAGCTTTCTTTCAGTTCTATCTCGTTGGGTTTTGGATTGCATTATGAAGGTTTTGGTGGTCGGGAGCGGTGGGCGTGAGCATGCATTGGCTTGGAAAATCAGCAAAAGTCCCCGTCTAACCCGATTGTGGGTCGCCCCAGGTAACGCGGGAACGGCACTCGAGGCTGAAAACGTGCCGATCGCTGCGGATGACATCGCAGGACTAGTCGCCTTTGCCAAAAAGGAAAAAGTGGACTTGGTTGTTGTCGGTCCCGAAGTCCCTTTAACGCTGGGGCTAGTTGACGCTCTCGCCAAAGAAAAAATACGAGCCTTTGGACCTAGCAAAGCGGCCGCTCAGCTTGAAGGAAGCAAAGTATTCTGCAAGCTGCTGTTGCGACAAGCGGATGTGCCGACCGCAGAGTACCAAGCGTTTCGCGATGCAGACAGCGCCATGCGATACATCAAGGCTCGTTATCCCAACGAACGCGACAAGGCTCCCGTCGTGATCAAAGCGGACGGACTCGCTAGCGGAAAAGGAGTTATCGTTTGCTCGCGACGCGATGACGCTCTCGAAGCCATCGATCGGATCGCCAGAAAGAACGAGTTCGGACGAGCTGGCTCGCAATTGATTATCGAAGAAAGACTCGAAGGACCCGAAGTAAGCATTCTTGCGATCACCGATGGAAAAACGATCCTAACCCTGCCGCCAGCCCAAGATCACAAGGCAGCGCACGACGGCGATAAAGGACCCAATACGGGTGGCATGGGCGCCTACTCACCAACGCCCGTCATTACCCCAGAGATGATTGAGACGATCGAAGATCAAATCCTGGTCCCATCCATTCATACCATGAAGCGCAATCGAAAGCCCTTTCGCGGAGTGCTTTACGCGGGGCTCATGTTGACGCAAACAGGCCCGAAGGTTCTCGAATACAACGTGCGTTTCGGAGACCCCGAATGCCAACCGTTGTTGATGCGACTTCAAAGTGATTTGCTCGATATTTTGGAAGCAACCGTCGATGGTCGCCTGAATGAAATTGATCCTCCTATTTGGGACCCGCGACCCGCAATCTGTGTCGTGATGGCTAGCCAAGGCTATCCAGGCGAGTTCGAAAAAGGACGCGTGATTACTGGGCTGGAAGCGGCGAACGCAATTGCTGACGTCAAAGTCTTTCACGGTGGAACAAAATTGCAGGATGGCCAAGTCGTTACCGATGGCGGACGAGTCCTTGGCGTAACCGCATTGGGTAATTCGCTTGCCGCTGCAAAGCTTCAAGCCTACACCGCTGTGCAAGCCATTCGTTGGCCAGGCGCGTGGTGTCGAAAAGACATCAGCGACAAGGCCGCCAAGTACGTGCTAGAAAGTGCTCAAACCGAATAAGACAATTCACTATGGCTCTGACTGTTTTGCCGACGATCTGTGCTTTAGACTGTCCAGATGCCTGTGCATTGGATATCACCGTGGAGGATGGGAAGGTCACCCATCTTGCTGGCAACCGCGAACATCCCATCACCAAGGGATTCGCCTGTGCCAAGATGGCCAAGTACCCTCAAAGGCAAGAACAATCGGATCGAGTGCTCGTACCGATGCGTCGAATTGGGCCCAAAGGTTCTGGACAATTCGAGCCGATTCGTTGGGAAACCGCCATCGATGAAATCGCGGAACGCTTGAAGGAAGTCCTAGAAAAATATGGTGCTCAAACGGTACTGCCATACGCCTATGGCGGAACCATGGGCGTTCTTCAATCGCAAGCACCGTTATCTTTTTTTCGAGCCATCGGTGCCTTAGAGCTCGATCAAACCATTTGCGCAGCCACAGGGGGAACCGCTTGGGAAGCCAATTACGGACCCAACAAATTGGGCACGGATCCCGAAGATATAGTTCATTCAAAACACATTATCTTGTGGGGAATCAACTCGCTGCGAAGCAATTCGCACTCGGCTCCACCCATCAACGCAGCTCGCAAGAACGGCTGCAAAGTTTTGCACATCGATCCGTTCCGCAATGAGACTTCCAAGTTCGCTGATGAACATTGGCAGATCCGCGTTGGTACCGATGCTGCTCTCGCGTTGGCTTTCGGAAACGAAATCTTCAAGAATCAATGGCACGATCAAGAGTATCTCGATAAGTTTGCTAGTGGGCTTGAAGAGTATCGCGAGGCTTGCCTCCAGTGGCCGTTGGAGCGGGCGGCAGAGTATTGCAACTTGCCCTTGGATTCTTTGCGTTCGACGGTGCAACAGTTCGCAACCAGCGAAGCCCCATTTATTAAGGTTGGCTACGGGCTGACTCGCAATGAAGGTGGCGGCAACGCAATGCGAGCCATTGCGTTACTACCTGCATTGATTGGAGCATGGAAGAAGAAAGGTGGCGGCGCATGCCTTTCAACTAGCGGAGCGTTCGGGCTCAACACGCGTCGAGTCAGCGGCGCTCATCTAATTCAGCCTGATGTGCGGCATGTGAACATGAACTTGTTAGCAACGGAACTGGAGCAAGACAAGCTGCGAGCCTTGTTTGTGTTCAATAGTAACCCGGCAGCTGTCGCTCCCGATTCCGCTCGCAT
>JBIKLJ010000320.1:0-4821 GCA_044359895.1 Pirellula sp. | reverse complement strand
TCCAACTTGAGCCGTGCTAGAACTCCAAAGCGGCGTCCGGTCGGGTCAAGCCCGAACCGGACAGAAAGCGGCGCCCTGACTTTTGACTTTCAACGCGATCATCAAACTTGATTTTTGTGTAGAATGGCGAGAACGAGCTTTCGATTCGAAACTCGAAGCGAATTTCTCTTCGAATGCGAAGAAAGTGGTTCTCTCCAATCCAACGCAGCTTAACTAGGAAATTACGGCATGATCACATTCGAAGGGCGGGGGTCCGCACCAACTTGCAATGGAGCGACTCGGCGTGATTTCCTGCAGGCCGGAGTCTTAGGAAGCATTGGCTTCGGGTTGCCTCAATACCTTGCTGCGGCAAAAGCTGGCCAAGTGGATCCGAGCAAAAGCAAACGGTCGGCCATCATGATTTTTAACTTGGGCGCCCCGAGCCAGCTGGATACGTTCGACATGAAACCGGATGCGCCAGCGGAAATACGCGGTCCCTTCCAACCGATCCCAACCAATGCATCCGGTGTCCAGATCTCCGAAATATTGCCCCTTCACGCCAAGATTGCGGATCGATTTTCTATTGTCCGATCCTGTTTTCATCGCGGGGCGGCAGTCCATGACGCCGGTTGGCAGATCATGCAAACGGGACGTCAGTTTGCGGGCGGTGTGAACACGCCTCATGCAGGCTCCGTCGCGAGCTATCTTCTCGGGAGACGAACCGACTTGCCAGCCCACGTCGTGCTTCCTGAGACCATGGGGCGTGGGGGTGGCAATCTGCCCAACGGGCAAGCTGGCGGATTCTTGGGCAAAGCCCATGACCCATTTGCCTTGATGGCGGACCCTTCCCAAAAGGATTTCAAAGTGCCCGACTTGCTTCCTCCTGATTCCATCGGAACGGCTCGTATCGATCGACGACGAAGGATGCGAGACATTGTCGATTCCACCGTGAAGAACTTTGAGGCCAGTGAATCCGCCAAAATGATGGACGACAGTTTTCATTCCGCCTATCGACTGATGACCAGCTCCGAAGCGAGGCTTGCATTCGATCTGAACCAAGAACCTACTTCTGTTCGAGAACGGTATGGAATGCACCGATTCGGACAATGTTGCCTACTGGCCAGGAGGCTTGTTGAAGCCGGTGTCCGCTTCGTGACCATCAACACTTTTCTTACCGTCTTTGATGAGATTAGTTGGGACATACACGGTAGCAAGCCCTTTACTTCGATTGAAGGGATGAAGAATGTTGTGGCCCCCATGTACGACCAAGGTTATTCCGCATTGATTGAAGACCTAAGCCAACGCGGCATGCTGGACGATACGATGGTTTGCAATCTTGCCGAATTCGGGCGAACCCCCAAGGTCAACCCAGCGGGTGGTCGGGATCATTGGCCTCAGTGTTTTTCAGTGTGCTTTGCGGGCGGTGGCGTCCAAGGGGGAAGAATTGTAGGTGCCAGCGACCCAATCGGTGCCGTTCCGGTCGATCGTCCGACCGAGCCACCGGATATCGTCGCAACCATCTTTCATTCGCTTGGCCTGAACCTAGAGAGCCATTTACCGGGACCGGCTGGCCGCCCTTTCCCGCTGGTTGATTTCGGGTTTCGCGAAATCAAGGAATTGTTTTAGGAAAGCGCTGGATGCCTCCACGAAGGAGTACCCGGCCAGTGCGAACCAAGGTTACAATCAACGCGGAGTCGCACCTGCTGAAGGGACTTCAGCGAGCGAACTTTCCTGAACGTAACGAATCCATCCGACGCCCTTCTCCTTGACGCAAAGCCCCATGATCGATCGTTCAAGCGCTGTTGTCGACACGAACTCGTCGCCGCTCCTTACGGCCGAAATGATGAGCAAGCTGGAACGAATGGAGCTGGTTAGCCGTAAAATTTTCCGCGGGCGCATGAAGGGAGAACGGCGCAGCAAGCGCAAGGGGCAAAGCGTCGAGTTCGCGGACTTCCGGAACTATGTCAGTGGCGATGATCTTCGCTTCATCGACTGGAATCTTTTTGCTCGAATGGATCGCCTGTACCTGAAGATCTTTTTGGAAGAAGAAGATCTTCATTTTTTTACCATTGTGGATGATTCCATTTCGATGGATTTCGGGGCCCCCTCTAAGTTTTTTGTCGCCAAGCAAATCGCGGCGAGCCTAGCCTACATTGGTTTGTGTCGCGGCGACCGGGTGTCCGTGTCCAGTTTTGCGACCTGTGGCAGTCCCGTTGTTCTGCGAGGGAAGACGTCCGCCTACCGATTGCTGAATCATCTAGGATCTCTTCCCTGCGTGGATGCGTCCCCCACCATGGAGGAAGCGATGCGAAAGTTTTGCCTCAAGAATACAGGCAAAGGTATCGTGGTTGTCATCACCGACCTGATGAGCAAGTCCGGATATGAAACTGCCATGCGAATGCTGGTTGCAAGAGAAATGGATGTCTTTTTAATTCACATTTTGAGTCCCGAAGAATTGGAGCCCAACGTTCAAGGCGATCTAAAGCTCATCGATTGCGAAGATGGCGACCAACGGGAAGTTTCTATCTCCGCCTCCCTTTTAAACCGTTACCAGCAGGCGCTCGCCGGTTTTATTGAGAATGCGAAATCCTTTTGCAACCAACGAGCCATCGCCTACGTACCTGCTCGAAGTGATGAACCAGCGGAGAATCTGGTTAACGAATATCTGCGTGGCCGAGGACTGGTGCGATGAACTGGATCAGCATGCTCAGCCCTTGGCAGTGGGTGATTCTACTGGCCATTCCACCAGCCGTTCTCAGTCTTTATTTTCTGAAACTGAAACGCAAGCAACTGGCCGTCCCAAGCACGATGCTTTGGCGAAAAGCGGTCGAGGATGTGCATGTGAACAGCATTTGGCAACGGCTGCGAAAGAACCTCTTGTTGTTGCTGCAATTGTTGTTTCTAGCTCTGCTGATCCTTGCATGTTTGCGTCCTGGCTGGAGCGGCCAGAATCGCATTGGCGAGCGCCGCATTTATATCATCGACAACTCCGCGAGCATGCAAGCAACGGATGTGGACCCCACTCGTTTGGATGCGGCAAAAAAAAGAGTGCGGGAACTTATCGAAGAAACCTCCTCCGACGATGTCGGTATGCTGATCGCTTTTTCCGACCGTGCCGACGTGCGGCAAGGGTTCACTAAGGAGCGAAACAAATTACTTAGCTCCTTAGATTCGATTCAACCGACCATGCACAACACAGATCTTACGGAAGCATTGCGAGCCGCCGCAGGGCTCGCTAATCCTGGCCGCTCCAGCTTCGAAGATCTCACCGACATCCAAGTGGCAGACCCGGTTCCCGCCACCGTTTACCTACTTAGCGATGGTGGGTTTGGCGACCTGGGCGATTTTGATATCGGGAAGCTGCAAATCGAATACATCCCCATCGGCGAACCGACTACGGCGAACGTTGGTATCGTTAGCTTTGCCGTTCAACGAAGCGAAGACCAAGAGAACCAGCTCGAGGCGTTTGCTCGAATCATGAATCACGGAACGAGCCAAGTCAGTTTTACCGCCTCGCTGGAGTTGGACGGAAAACTACTGGATGCATCAACGGTCACGATTGAGCCCAATGCGGAAGCGGGTCTTCTTTTCGAGCTGAGCGAATTGGAACAAGGGCAGTTGAAAATGATCTTGGACTACGCGGATAGCCTAGCAGCCGATAATATCGCGTACGCCGCAATCCGCCAGGACAGACCCATCAATGTCCTGCTGGTAACGCCTGGCAACAGTGCCCTAGAAACAGCATTACAGACAGCGAGAGTCCAACAAATTGCATCGCTGCGAATCGAGGGCGTGTCTTTCCTGACAGACCCGAAGTACTCCGAGTCAGCGAACAGCTCGGTCTATGATTTGATCGTTTTTGATCAATGCTCGCCCACCGACATGCCTCAATCGAATACGCTTTTCATCGGCAGTCTGCCACCACCGGATCCCTCCAATGCCACCAAAGCTACACCTACGACTGATAAAAGCGCCACCCAGGCGAAACCAGAAGACGATCCGGATGCTGCCAGCCAACCGCAAAGCGATTGGGTCTTTGGCGAACTGCAAGGGCCCGTCATCGTCTTGGACGTGAATCGTTCCAACCCAATGACTCAGTATTTAGAAATGGGATCGGTTGGAATCGTAGAAGCTCGAACGGTAAGGCCCCCCGAATCAGGAGACATTTTGATGATCGGCGACGCTGGTCCCTTGTTTGGAATTGCACCGCGAGGCCCGTTCCAGGACGCGGTCTTGGGCTTTTCCATCGTCCAAGCTACGGACCAAGGAGTTGCTGTCAACACCGACTGGGGGATCAAACGTAGCTTCCCTGTGTTCGTCTATTCCGCCGTGGAATTCTTGGGGGGAGGCATTACAGAATCATCGGCACCGACCGTGCAACCTGGTTGGCCCATCGGTTTGCAACTGTCCAGCCGTTTCAAGAACTTTGAAGTTGCCTTCCCAAACGGTACAAGAACAGAACTGGTGCGAGGAGACGAAAGTCGTTCTGTGTTCACTCAAACGGATCAGCCAGGACCTTACGCTGTTTTTGCAGACGGACTGGAAAGACCCATCGAGACGTTTTGTGTCAATCTTTTTTCGACCGGGGAAAGCAATCTCGCAACGGAAGCAACCGTCAAAATGGGCTATGAAAAAGTCACAGCCTCAGGCACGACAGTGCAAGCTAGACAAGAGACGTGGCGATGGATTTTGCTGATCGGCTTGGCCATGCTGGTGGTGGAATGGATCGTCTTTAACCGGCGAGTCTTCATGTAAGTTTGTGTGGATTTGATTCGAAGGGTCTTTGATGTTTGAATTCGCCAGGCGAAATAGAGATGAGTTGTTCTTTGGATGCTTTCTAGC
>JBIKLJ010000319.1:0-4822 GCA_044359895.1 Pirellula sp. | reverse complement strand
AGGCTTCTTGATGGCAGAGCCGCTATTCTCTGGCATTCCCTGTTCGATCCATACTTTCAGCAAATCGATTTTCGGCTGCGGAATCTTATCTTGATTCGGCGGCATGAATGGCTGCTCATTGTGAGCCGTCAATGCATACAATCGGGACGAATCCAAATCACCGGCAACCACGGATGCGCCGCCGCTGCCGCCCGTCATGACCGCTTGAAACGAGTCGAGCGCCAAACCGCTTTTTTTATCGTTGGCATTGTGGCACGAAGTGCAGTGCTCGCGGAAAATCGGCTTGATATGATCGTCGTAAGTGATCTTCGCCGGTTCTTGCGAAAAACTAACGGACGCAAAAAAACACAGACATGCAACAGCACAATATTGGTTGATAGATCTCAGCATCATTTTGGTGGATTACCAGAACGTAGGTTTGTTTCGGATGACACTATCAATTAGTGATTGAAAATAAATTCGCGACTATTAAGAATGGCCCAGAAAGCGTCGTGTAGTCCTTGATCTTCGTTGGGCGATTCTGCGATCAGCTTGATCAAACTCTCAAGCTCTGTTTGGCTCGGTTTTCTGCTCAAGCATCGCAGATACATTTTTTCGATGATGGCTTCCTTGGGCAGACCCGATTCTTTCCACTTGGCCAATTGGCCTCCCTGGTTGATCTTGCCACTGGTGGTATCGCCATTAATAAGATGAAGGGCCTGAGACAACGAAGGGTCCGTTGTGGCTTCATCAGCACAAACCGTAGTCCGGGCACTCCGACCAAAGGAGGTCAAGAAATAATTGCTGGTTGCCCCATCTGCGATTTGTACCGCCCGTGCGCCGACCGGTAACCCTCGGAACTTATCCTTGGTCTGAGTCACTTGCGAAATGCAGTCCAGCAGGTTCTCCGAGGGGATTCTACGAACGGTAGCTTTCGCAAAATTTCTTTCGTCCGCTTGGTTGGCTTCGTTCGGCGTGCAAGAGCGTTGGTAGGTGATCGAATTGCAAATGTCGCGAACCAAACGCTTTGTGTCGAATTTATATTCGACCAATTTCTTGGCAAGTTCATCCAACAATTCTGGGTTGCTAGCAGGGTTACTTGCTCGGAAGTCATCCACAGGATTCACGATTCCGACGCCGTTGTAATGGGCCCAAATTCGGTTCGCAACACTTTTTGCGAAAAACGGATTGTCCGTGCTGGTCATCCATTGAGCGAGAACTTCGCGACGGTCTTTGCCGTTGGTGTCCGGGGGCACGCCACCCAAGAACTTTGGCTTCACGACGGCTCCACCAACAGGATGGTTGACTTCGCCGCCGAAGCTATTGAACACCAACAACTGACGGTAGTCCTCGCCCTGCTTTCGACCTACTTGAGAAAAGAAGGCAGCAAATCCGTAGTAATCATCCATGGTCCATCGATCAAACGGGTGATTGTGACATTGAGCGCATTGCGTTCGAATGCCCATAAAGACTTGAGCCACATTTTCTGCCAGCTTCAGCCGGTCCGATTCCACTTGGTAAAAGTTCGTGGCAGGGTTCTGAAATGTTCCTCCGCTTGCCGACAACAACTCGCGCACGATTTGATCGATCGGAGTATTGGATGCGATCTTGTTGGTCAGCCAGTTGTTGTACAGATAGGCCGCTTTGTAACTCACCTCGTTCTTGCTCTTGATCATCAACAAGTCGGCCCATTTCAGAGCCCATATTTCACTGAACTCTTTGCGATCCAGCAGATTGTCGATCCACTTTGCACGCTTGTCAGGCTCAGTGTTTGTCAGGAACGCCACCGTTTCTTCCTCGGTTGGCAAAAGTCCGGTGATATCCAGAGCAGTGCGGCGAACAAAATCTTCATCGGTGCACAACTGGCTAACAGGAAGCCGAAGCTTGGTCAACTTGGCCCCTACGAGACTATCGATATAGTTTCCACCGTAGCTTGGGTTTCCGAATTGCAATCCAGCGGGCAGCGCCAGCACTTGCGTACCTACCGTGTGCGTGTCGAAGCGAGCCATCACAAATGCCTCTCCACGAACCCCGCCTGTAACTTGCCCATCCACAGCCACAGCACCCGATCGCTCGTTGTTGGTGGTAAAGGACGCAAGATCCCAAACATCCCTTTGGGCCCCATCGGCATAGGTCGCAACCGCCACCAAACGTTGCTTGGCTCCCTCACCTTCGATAACGGCTTGCGCCGGATAAAGATCGACTTTAGTAACTGCGGGCGATTTAACGGGATCGACAGGCGCACCCGCTTGCAACCAAGTAAGAAGGGTCTTGTAATGCTTGCCGCCCAGTTCAATTTTCTTCCCGCCTGTATGCTGAACGGTGCCCGTCGCTTTCAGCAACATTAAACTTTGGTCGGGAACGGCCAAGTTGATCCGGCGAATTCCGATCTCACGCGTGATTCGCTGGTAGTCACCAGCAGGATCGTAACCGAAAAGACTCAGGCGAAATCCGTCTTTGCCTCGTGCTGCTCCATGGCAAGATCCCGTATTGCAGCCAGCCTTGGTCAAAACGGGCATTACATCGCGTTCGAAGCTAATCGTCCGTTCGACTTGCGAATTGCTAAGCTCAACATTGGCGGTTGTAGACAAGCCGCTCCAAGCAGCGGTCACGGAAGTCGCACCATCCGCCTTGGGTGCAACAATATGTTCCGAAAAGCTCACCAAGTCAGGTGCGGAAAACGTCCAGGCGACTTGGTCCGTCACATCCAGCGTGATTCCATCGGACCGCGTCGCGACAGCAATCAGGTGTTGGCTGTCCGATTTCGCAGTCAGTTTCACCGCTGGTGGGTAAATGTTCAATGACTGCCACGTAGGCTGCACTTCCGCTGACGTTGGAGCAGCAGCTGCCGGCGGTGCTGAGGCTTCGTCCGCATGAGCACCTTGAGACAGGGACGCCATCGCACAAAGGCCAGCGAACAACGGTGCCTGATAGCTGCGATGGGAACTCATTTGAATCAAATCAAGAATGGATCGCATGATTACTTTCCTCGTTGTTGTTTTAGTTGTTCTAAGCGTGATAGAACTTTGGGGGCGGGAGCGGCTGCGGCTGCAGCCACTGGTGGTGCTGGGGTTGCTGCGACGACCGTAGTTGCAGGTGGGGCGATAGGAACGTCGATCTGAATTTCGCCGTTTCCGTTGACTTGCGTAATGATTCCTTTGTCGCTGGTCACGGTCGCACGGCAGACGATGGTTTTGTAATTGCCAGCACGAACTTCAGCAGGGATTTGGAGTGGGAACACGGTTTGGGTCGCGTCGGGTGCGAGTGGAACTTTAGGGGTGGTTGCTACGGTTCCAGGTGGCACACCAAGAATTTCGATTTCAACCGTGCCCTCAACAGGTCTGCTCAGTTTAGTCTCAATAACAATATCTACAGGCTTCCCTTGTTCTGCCATCGTTTTTCCGAACTTAAACTCGAACAAAGAATCGGTAATATCGACATAAACGAACTCCGAGGCGATGGTGACAGGTCCGTATCCGGAATCAATCGTCGCCATGACGACCAAAGGCCACTTTCGGATCGCAGCGCCTTCGTTTGCTGTAATTGGCAGAATGATGGTCGACTGATCACCAGGAATGGTCACCGCCGAAAACCCCAGACCGGGCGGGGCACTCAGCAGACGAAGATTGATCGGTTTGTCAAAGCCTGGGTTACGTTTGGCGTTGATGCGCAAATCCAATGAGCCACGTCGAACCAATGGTACCTGGGGCTGAACGACTTCGATATCGAAAGGTGCAGGTTCGACAATGGCAACGGCCAGCTTGTCTTCGGTCCTGCCCCAAACATCGACGTTGTTTTGACCACGCACCAACATGGATCGCTGCTGAAGTCCCCCCTTCAATTTCGCTTCGGCAGACAAAGGAATTGTCGCTACCAGATCTACTAGCTTGCCAGCGTTCACGGCTTGAGCATCCGCCCGAAACAACATCGGAATTGTACCTAAGTCGGGAGGGCAAATGGCATCGGCATGGGTCATGCCCGAAGGAAGGTCTGCGGCAACAATCGTCGCTTCACCACCCACAAACCCACGCAGTACGCTCGCTTCCAAAGCCATTCGCGAACCACGAGGAACGTTGACTACCTGCGATACATAGCGTTCTTGTTCGTTGACGCTTGTATTGACAAAGGGGCGTTGAATTAGAATCTCTGCTCGATATGCAAAGTGCTTGCCGAATCTGCCCAAATGGTCAAAGACACACAATGCATACTTTCCATCTTCGGGTACTTTGAAAGAGAGGTAGCTGTCAGGTCCGTTGCTGTCATCGTTACCAGCGATTGCCCCACCACCTATTTTATAAATCTGCAAGGTCGGGTCGACGTTGGATCGCAAAGGAGTTCTGGAATGGACTCGAATCTCTAGCTGTTGGTCCTTCTTTGCCTCGAATGCCCAGAAGTCACGATCTTTGTCTACTTCTAGAACACCATTGAAGGCCACGGGAACAGGACTTACGGTAGCCAATGCGTTGTGGTCCGCGTTCGGTTCGCTTTCCAGCACATTCGGAACCGCAGCGGCTCGAACGTAGTTCGGGGAGGGAGACTGCAAGCCATCCTTCTTGGACCAAATGCGATGTGAAGGCGATTCGCCCGCAGGCATATCAAATGTCTCTTGCCATTGATTCCCGAGCAGGTCGATGCAGGTGGCGGTCAGTGGCTGACCAGGCGGCCCACCGCTAGGCACAATCGCAACAGGGCGAGGAAATCCACCAACATGCAGCCGATAACGTGCACGCTCATTACCACCAAAGCTACTTTCGCGAACCTCGATGACATACCGACCATCGGCGGGCGCGACCATGGAACAGAGGCAATCCTGCTGCAAGAAGACTGAGTCGTCGCTGGCTGC
>JBIKLJ010000318.1:0-4859 GCA_044359895.1 Pirellula sp. | reverse complement strand
GGATCCCGGTTCGTGACTCGGTGTACTTGGCGTGGCCGCTAAATCGGCAAGGCAACGCCATTTCGGCAAGCATGATCTTTGGAGCAATTGCAATCATCGGGGTCGGGGTGTTCTGGTTTGGTCATTCTATGAACAACATCGGGGCGGACTTGAACGTGGGTACCATTCTCGTCGGACTTTTGGTGAGTCTTGGGGCTTGGATTGTTGTTTGCAAGTCGCGACATTACCTTGCGGGCTTTGCTCTCGCGTTGGTTCTGATGATGCTGTGCATCAATGTTACGCTGGCTCAACACTGGAGCCCTGAATGGAACTTGAACTTGGCAGTCACCGCTTCGGTCATTGTGTCGACACTTGGGTACTTTGGCACGCATGCGATTCGACGTCAGGTTGTTGTGAATTGGGAAGCGGAGCGTATCAAGCTAGGGATGGACTTAAGAAGCTTGGCGGTTGTATGGCGAGACCCGCAATCGCATCGAGGTCAACGGCCGGCAGAACGATCTCTAGCGTGCTTGATTCCAGCTGCTGACTTAGCAACGGTGTTCGTCATCCTTGGTTTAGCATGGCAATCGATTGCATTGGTGCGGTCGTCGGTTTTCATGATGCATGATCAAATTGCGTGGTGTGGATTTGCATTGCTTGCTTGGCTCGTCTTTGCGATTGCGGTCACTCGAAGTCGTATCGCCACCGCCATCTTTGTTGGAGTGTTTCCTTTGCTCGCGTCGTCTATTCTGCAGTCGAACGCCATTGTTCCATCAAGTCTAAACTACTCTGTACTTATTTGGGCACTCACATCCATCGCAGTCGGTGTCGTTCCCTTTTGGGTAGAACGCTATCGCCGCGAAAGCCAGGTTGCTTTGACGGAACTGGCTTCGGATTCGCTTCCGTTGACTGCAATGGTTCCGTGGGTTTGCAGTGCATGGTTGACGATGTTGACGGCGTGTGGAATCGTTCAGTTCTCCGCTCTGATTCAACTGGCCGCTTTGGTATCCCTGGGTGGCTTGGTCGTCTTTCATCGACCACAACGATCTTCGCTTGCCTTTGGATTGGGCGCGATGTGGGCCAATGCCCTTGGGTTGATGTTAATATTGCCTTCGATCGGATTTCATGACTATCGAGCAGTATTCCAACTTTTGACCTTGGATGCGAATTCAATGAACGGCTTGCCAGTACTGACTCTGGCGATAGCCCTCAACGGACTTTTGGTTCAAAGGCTGGGGGCTCGGTTAGAACCAGGGGTATTGCTGGCATGGCTTATTTCCTTGCGATTGGTTTTCGTAGGGCTCTTGTTGTATGTTTGCTTGACAGCGAATCTAAGTGTTGCTCAGACTTTGTTGGGAGCACTGGCTTGCATGGTCGTTGCGGCGGATGAGTTCTGGATGGCGATTCGCGGGCGTAATGAACATCGCGTTTGGTGCTCCATGCTGGCCTTGGGCTTCTCGATATTTCTGCTGTTCCTAAACGGAATACTACCCGTTCAAACGGGTGTGGGTTTAGTGGCTATCGTGCTGGTGGGGGTGACGCTGCAATGGCTTGGAGATCGTTTCGCTGAATCCGAACGATTGCGAGTTGCTTCGCGACCGATGCAAATCGTAGGATGGGTTGCTCCAAGCTTCGCGGTTGGGTTCGGCTTGATGGCGATGGTGTTTGGGACAGCGACTACCGCCTGGGTATCGTTAGCGATTTTCCTAAGTGCGTTCGTGCACGCGGTGCGCGGTTGGAGCTCCGGCCAACGCTGGCATGCTTGGCTAGCCTTGGCGATGGTCAACATCGGGCTGGCAAACATCAATCGAGCTTTAGGATGGTTCGATCTGCAGTTGTATCTAGCACCGATAGGGCTATCGATCCTAGGCTTGCTGGAACTGATGAAGCGCGAGATACCTCAATCGGGGCACAAGCCTATTCGCTTGGTAGGAGCATTTTGCATCTTGGTCTCGCCAATCTTTCAGATTTTGGCTGGAAGCTGGTGGCACATGTTTTCCTTGATGCTTCTTTCGGTGCTTGTCGTGTTGATTGCGATTGGGTTGCGGGTGCGTGTCTTGATGTACACCGGCGTAGCATTCCTATTCGCAGATTTTTTGGCCATGTTGGTGCGGTCTGCGGTGGATCATCCAAACATGCTCTGGGTAAGCGGATTAGGGCTAGGTTTGGTAGTGATTGCTATCGGAGCTGTTTGCGAAGTGTATCGCGAACGGCTGTTATCCAGGGTGCGAACGCTGAGTTCAGAGCTCGCAACTTGGAACTAAAAGTGGTTTTGTTTTAGGTCTTTGTGTTAAAAAGGAAAAATGAATATGGCATGGCTATCTCAGTTTACGTTGATGATGCGTTCCAGTGTGACGGCGCTCCGTGAGCAAATCGAAGATCCTGAGCGAATGTTGCATCAGTTGATTATCGATATGCAATCGGAATTAGATTGCGTTCGATCGAGTGTTGCGGACGCGGTTGCAGATGAAATCTTGATGCGAAAGAGACTAGATCGCGAACAATCCGAGGAATCCAAGTGGCTCGAGCGGGCCAATACCGCGATGAAACGGGGTGATGAAACGACCGCAAGAACTGCATTGGAGCAAAGGGTGGCGGCCTCCCAACGTTTGGAGCTGTATACTGTCGAACATAACAAGCAAGTGCTCGAAGTGAATAAGCTCAAGGGTTCGGTTCGCGATTTGGAGGATAAGATTCGTCAGGCTCAGCACAAGAAAACCCTTTTGGTCGCCCGATTGGCCAGAGCGCGATCGACCACCAAGATCCACGCGGCCATGGATCGAACCGATAGTCAGTCTGCGTTCTCGCAATTTCAAAAGCTAGAAGATCGAGTGGATCGGCAGGAGGCAAAGATCCAAGCTTGGTCAGAAATCGATGGGGACAGTATTCCAGAAAGCGACATCGAACGGGACTTTGCTAAGCAAGAACTGCAATCCCGAATCGATGCAGAGCTTGCAGCCATGAAGCGGGCATTGGAATAAGCGAGAAACGGATTCAAATGTGGAATCTCTTCTGGAACTGGCTTGGCGCCGATCGAATTCGAGTACCCAACCAAACGGGCCGTCTAGGTCGGCTCGTGGTTGGGGACCAGTTGTTGTGGCAGGAAATCATTCTGGAAGTGAAAGAACGATCGGTGGTGTATGAATCGGAGACCGAATCCGAGGTGCTTTTGGTGTTGGAAGGAGTATTCGAAACACCAATCGTTCGTTATGAATTATCATTGACCGCCCTAGCGTTGCCTCGGGCTTGTCTTGTGGGAAGAATACGATCGGTGGATGATCGGTCCAAAAGTAATGAGATTGAAGTGGGAAATGATGATATCGTGCTGCTTGCTCGTAAAAAATCGTTGCCATGCTTGATCGATTAGAAATATTTTTGATCGGCTTTGCTGGTCTGTTTGAAATTGTTTTGTTGCTGTTGCTTTTGCAACCGATCAACCGCACGCACGTTGCTGCGTGGCTGAAGTGGCTCCTGGTAGGCGCATTTTTGTACCATCTAGGCTACTTCCTTCGACTGTTGCTCCAGAATGAGAAGACGTCGTCCGCTGTCTGGCCCGACAGGCTAGCCATGTGCGGATTGTGTTTTGGTCTTTTGCTGATGCCATCCGCCATGTTGCATGCTGCACTGAGGCTTCGCAACTATCGAACATCGAGATCGATGTTGAATGCTAGACCGAGTCTTTGGTTTGGGATGCTGTATCTTCCTTTAGTACTGATGGGCCCAGCATGTTGGCTCATTGTCTCAGGTGCTCAGGGGGATTTGATGGCCAGCGTGGCTCCGCTGACGATTATCTACTTGAGCTGGTTGGCGATTGCAAATTTTACTTCGGCCATCATTTTTGTAGTGGTAGCATTCGGACTTGAAGATCGTTCCGCGAAACATTTTTTTGGGTTGATGAGTGGCATTCTGATCTTGCTGACGGCAGGGGCGGTAGGCTACGCATGCTTCGGCGTTGGAACTCCCTGGGAACCTGCGTCACGGATCCTCATGGGTATAGCCCCTCTATTTCCCGGTTTAGTATTCGTTTGGTTTACGCTGAAATGTCGATTGTTGCCGGTGGTATTCGAGCAATCGATTGTTTACGGAGGGGTCGTTTTGGTTTGCCTGTTGATGCATCGGCTGATCGTGACTCCGATGGCTTTAGCAATGCGATCGCGATTCGATGTCGACTTGATTATTTTCGAGGTACTGATCGTGACAGGTTTGATTTGGTGGATTCGGCCACTGAGGCGCCGGGTCAGTGAGTCACTTCGGTTTTTATTGAGTCCCAGCGTATTTCGCGTGAGGGACGAAGCGAGAAAACTCGCAATTGAAATCGCTCAGAATGCGTTGCCGAGTTTCGAGGAGAGATGCCGTTGGTTCGCGCAAGAGTTGTGCTGTCGATTTGAGCTTCAGTGGGTCAGTCTGATTTGTCTCAACATCGATGATCCTGACGGGCCGTTTCTGGGACACTCGACCGCGAAAAGTCCGGACGCTTTAGCGAGTTTAAACAGTACGTCGATGCTGGAACTGATGCCGGGAAGGGCCCTCCCCGTGGAGCGTGGCGACACGAACGCGCCCCAAGTGTCGGAATTCATGGAACAGGTTGGCTGTGATGTTCTTTTTCCGATGCGTTATAAAACTATTTTTGGAATGGTGCTGTTTGGAAGTCGCAATCGTTTTGATCGACTGGCCGATGAACAAATTATGGCCATCTCTGTTCTGGTCGATCAGTTTGCGGCGACACTTCAGAATCAGCGGGATGAACAACTTCGTAGGCGAGCGGAGCTGTCGAGTCTGCAGCAGGAAAAGCTATCGACCCTTGGGCTGATTTCAGGATCTTTAGCGCATGAACTTCGCAATCCGCTTTCATCGATTCGAACCATAGCAAGCCTCGTTGC
>JBIKLJ010000013.1:0-46825 GCA_044359895.1 Pirellula sp. | reverse complement strand
CTACATCCTGTCGCCGCGTTGCGGCTAAATGCAATGTCGCCGCTTCGCGGATTCTGTTTTAGTCCCAACGGGACGACATGTGGTAGCCATGGGCGTGAGCCCATGGTATCGGGGCAACCGCCCCGTCCGAAGCCCCGACGGGGCGACATGATTCATCGGTCCTGTCGTCCCTTTGGGACTTTGCGCTAATGGAGGGGCCGCGGTCCATGGGCTTACGCCCATGGCTACATCCTATCGCCGCGTTGCGGCTAAATGCAATGTCGCCGCTTCGCGGCGAAATGCGATAGCGCCGTGACGAAATACGATGATGCCGCGGTTGGATGCGATGATGCCGCGGCGCGATGCGATTACGCCATGGCGAAATGTGTTTTAGTCCCAACGGGACGGCATGTGGTAGCCATGGGCGTGAGCCCATGGTATCGGGGCAACCGCCCTTGATCTACGGCAATCCGGGATCTGTGGCCAGATCCACTACGGGCTTCCGGGATCTGAGGGTGATGCTTGGAACTTCAATTTTGGTTTCGCAGCCAAACGATTTCGTACGAACCACCATATCGCGCCAACGCCTAACACGCTGATCAAAATTGATAGAGTGTTGTTGCCGAAGGGCAGCGAATCCGCGGTCGAGGGTTTCTCGGCAAGGGTGCTTTGAAGCGAGTCAATGACGACCAAGGGCCCTATCTGACGACCTCGGTCACCTATCGCCTGCGACATTTCCAGAGTCTTGTACTTCCAAAACCGATAGAACCATCCTCCCAAAATGGCCTTTCTTCTGGGATACCATGTCCGGGAAGATGATGGGTCTGAAGATTGCTCCGTTCCATCACCGCTGGATTCGCGAAGCCAGGCTGGCAATTCCGCCATGACACAGGTGACGGGATATTCTTTGTGATACAAGATCGGATCCGTCTCGGTCTTGATCTCATAGGAGCGATTCCCAACATCAGCCATCACGTCCAATTGGTAGTAATGATCTGCACCGAGCATTTTCACTTGTTCCGGCTCCTGGACTGGAACCATGGTAACGCGAACGATTCTTCCTTCCATCGCTACTCGGTCAAGCGCCGTTCGTTGTTTCGACTCAAAGGTCTTCCCCGAAGCTTCCTTGGATTTGTTGGTTGTCCTTAACTTATCCAAGATGCCCGAGATCGTTTGCGTGTCCGTCCGCGAGGAACTAACAGGTATGTCCGCATATGGAGTTTGTTTTGCTAATCGAATGAGCGTATACAGTGGCTCATGTTCCGCTTGACTTAGAGGTTTAATTGGCTCTGTTTGCATGCTTTGAATCATATCGAGCCAGCTGAGGTCCCATTGCTTTTGCATCAAGAACCAGTGCGACAAGGCAACTTCGGGGCGAAGATTGCCCGGGGCGGGAATTGAGTCGACCGGCAAATCAAAAGGTGCAATCCATTGAGGACTCTTTGACCACATCATCAGTGGCGAACCTGTTTCGTCTGAAAGCAGCAATCCATCCGCAAGACATGGCTGAAGCAATCTCTCCGTGGCACCACCAGCCTCTGAAAGCCAAGCGTTGGGGACCGCGCTACAAAGGAGAATTGCTTTTCGCGAGCTACCATCTGGGAGTGTTGCGTTGACGCTGCATCGGTAAGCCACATCGCGATCAAGCAACGAAGCAAATTCCGGGGCTAAGGCAATCAGCTCAACCTTATTCACCACGCCGATGATTCGAGCAATCGAGCCCCGTGCGGTCACTGGCCAGGCCTGACGGCTCCTTGCGAGCAATCGAATTTCTGGCGATAGAGTTGTCACGGCTAGCAAGGGGCGAACCACTTCCATATCGTCGCGACGGCTTAAAGAATCAAGGTCCACATTGTCCATGAACAAACCAGTCATGGAAGAAGCAAGCCGGTCTTTGGCAATTCCATAGGGCTTCGACAGATCGATCGGAGGCATCCATGAAGGCTCCTGCTTCGAATGCACCGAATGAAACTGCATCAAGGTGGTTGATGGATTACCAGCGGAGGCCGTTGTCGGTCCGACATAGGCTGCCATCAAAATCGGCGCTACCTCGGGTCCGCGTTGCGCTGCGTATGCAAATCTCTTGAAGAAGAATCCGCAAATCATGACTGGCTTTTTCTCGGCGAGCTCGAGCTCTTGATCCACGTTAGCTGAAGGTGCATACACTTTGATGGGTTGTTGGCTCAGGTCGTCAGGGCGTAGCCAGAAAATTTTATACTCCGTCGTTTCGAATCCGGGTTCGCGTATCGAATCAGGCTGGTCGACGCGTGCGATCGTTCCAAGGAAGCGTATCGGAATACAGCGAAGCGAATCGGCTACGGACATCAGTTGAGAGACTTCCACCTTGGGGATTTGGGCGGGACCAGTCTCCCCGGAAGCTATCGCGTCGCGCAGAACAGCGATTCGCTGCCAGCTTCGCAAGAAGGGAAGCCGTTCGTTGGAGCGCCAAGGACTGTTATCCTCAATCGCTTCCAGGAGAGTTCGATCGAGAGCCAGTTGAAAACCACGCTGGAAGAATTGCCAGTCCTCCCAATCCGAAGCCGTTGTGTCAGGCGAGGGAACTTCCCATGGTTTCGACCACTTTTGAAACAGCGTGGCGAAACGGAAAAGAATTGATTCGTTATTGGTTGTCGTCTGATTCTGCGAGACGGTGTTTTCCGTTTCGATCTTGAGCCATGCATCGAGCTGGGCTCGAGTCTCTTCGCTCCAGGACTGAACCACCGTGGAAAGATCTGCCGGAGTTGTGCCTGCCGGAGTTGTGCCTGCCGGAGTTGTGCCTGTCGGAGTTGTGCCTATTAAAGTTGCGTCAGGTGAAGGCGGATTGGAAAATGCTGCTCGTGCGATTTTGGGAAGACTGGAGGGAGGGGCGAGATCAAGAACTGCACGCCAAATGTCTGCGTACGAGTCAATCGTAGGGTTCGTCGTTTGCAATGCAATCTTTTCAAAGGCATATTCCCGATCCAGCTTGGATTGGCTGCTCGGCGATTGGCTGCGCGGCGATTGGCTGCGCGGCGAATCGAGACGAGGGGGCGATTGCAGTTCGCTCGATTCCGCTGGATGATCATTGTCCGTCTGCTGCACGCCATTCGGGTCGGGAAGCAGTCCGATTGCGGTAGCGACCTGTTCTACCTTTTGGGTGTCCGAAGTTTGCTGAATCAAAATCAAGACCAGGCCCAGCAGGATCACCAGCGAGATGATTTTTCGAGTTCCGCGCGAACCCTCGGAAGCTTGGTATCGGCTTCGATTTTGGCCGTCCATCGAATACCAACGATCGCGTTTGGGGTTTGGCATGACTATCGAGAACCTTCTGAACGATCAAAGTACTTACGAGCTGCTTCATGGTAGGGCAAGCCTTGCCAGTTGGCTGCTAGTTCCAGGGGGATAAAGCCATCGGAGGCTGGAGATTTTTCGTAGATGATCTTGAGGCATTCCTCCACGAGACGGTTCGAAGCGTCTTTGCGAACCACCAAAAGCGCCGTGGTAGCTAGCGTTGGAATGGGTTGACTATGGATCGTTCCGTACTGTTCACCAGGGATGACAAACGAACGGAACATCGGTTCCGAGAGAGCCAACTCTGCTGCGTTCTCAATCGCCAGGAGCCGAAAGCGGCCTTCCTTCAAGAGCTCGATAATACCGGCTTGCCCTGTTCTCACGACAGCGATGACGGCGTCGACTTGTTGCAGTTGTGCGGTTTGAGTCCAATCGCCATCCACGATGATCGAGTTATCCGAGGTGATTCCGAAGTGCTTGAGTACACGCGTGGCAGCTTGGCGAGTCCCCGATTCTTTGGCTCCCATGACAATCTTCTTCCCCTGCAGTTCGCTGACGTGATGGGTATCGGAATTGCTGGGGACAAGAATGTGGAAGGCTTCATAAAAGAGAGGTGCGACCACGGCGACTTGGTCAGCTCGAACCGAAGACTCTTGCATTAGCGCCACTTGAGCACGGCTATTCTCCAGTTGTTTCAGATTGTCCAACGACCCGTTGGTTGCGATGACTCGGGAATCATGACCGCTGGCATCATGAAATCGATCCGCCAGTCTGCCGGCTAATTCATAGTACATTCCGCCAGGGGTTCCGGACGCGATGGTAACGTGCCGGGGCATCGAGTTGTTGCGCCAGTACTCGATAAAAGATCCGCTGGTTAACCAAAGCAATACCATCGTCAACAAACCGATAATCATGACGTTCTGCGCCAAACGTTGCGACCGTGTCGGTTCGACATTTCGGACACCTGTGATGGCTGCGATCAATGGCACATGAGTAAGCCAGTGTTTGATTCTTCTGGGAAAGGACGGTGGGCGGGCTTTGATGGGAATCCCTTGATAGAACCGGTCGAGATCTTCCGCCAATTCTTTTGCGGTCGCATACCTGCGCGTTGGCGACTTTTCTAAGCATTTGGTAACGATCGTATCCAGATCGACGTGGATGTTGGGGTGACTTTGACGAACGGTGGGTGCGGTGCGATGGATGACCTGCATTAGCGTTTGCAACACGGAGTCGGCTTGAAACGGTGGCTTGCCAGTCAGCAAAGCGTACAAGATTGCGCCGATCGCATATACATCGGTCGATGCCCCTTGTTCTTCCGATCTTCCTGCCGCTTGTTCCGGAGACATGTAGCTGGGGGTTCCCAGCGCGGCTCCGGTGGCGGTAAGCCCTTGATCCGAGTCCATTTGCTTGGCGAGCCCAAAGTCGGTTACCACGACCGCGTCGTTCTCGTCGATCAAAACATTGGCGGGCTTCAAGTCGCGATGAACGACCCCTTGTTCATGTGCGTAGTCGATCGCTCTGGCAACATCGCGCACGTAACGAACGGCAACTCGAGGTGCCATGGGGCCGGCTTCAAGTCGCTTCGACAAATCGGTACCAGGAATAAAATCCATAGCAAAAAAATGGTGACCATCGATTTCACCGCAATGGTAAACCGTGACGATGTTGGGATGCGTTAGGCTGGCAGCACTTCGAGCTTCGGTATAGAAACGATTGACTTCGTCGCCGCTAGCGAAGCATCCCGATCGGATCATCTTCAGCGCGACACGTCGTTCGAGCTGGACTTGGAAAGCCAAGTAGACGACCCCCATTCCACCGCGACCTAGGACCTGCTCCAAAACGTAGTCGCCAAATCGATAGGGCAAAATCGATAGGGAGTTATCCAGCGACGGTGGACTGTTGAGGCTGTTGTCTGATGGCTTGCCCGAAGGTGGCAAAGTCGAATCGTTAATAGAAATCTGCTGGAAGCGATTACGGTTCTGAAATGGTACGGCAGACGGGGCCAAGGTGACGGCGTTTGGATCCGCAGGCGGAATTGCTGACGGTGAAGCTGTTTGGTCCGCGCTATTCAGGACCGACGAATCCTTGTTCAGGCTTTCTGCGAGAGTTGGCCCGGCCATCGACTCAATCCAGTCTGCGGCGTCCAGCAATTTTCGCAATTGCGGTTCGAGATCTGGAAATTCCCGGTAAAAACTTTCTCGATCCTCCGCTTTGCCAGCGTCGAAGCGTCGCATAAATTCCAGCAACGCTTTGTCCAATTGATTTTCATGGTTATCATCAAAATCGTTCGACATGCGTTACATTCACCTTGAAGCGGATGGGTTCTGCGAGCTTTCCAGGCTCGTGCTGATTGCATTTTTTGCAGAAGTCTTTGCTTGTCGGTTGTCACACCAGCGTTTACGTTAGGCAACCGATCTTGCTGTGGTCGCCCTGGTCGCCTTGTGGTCGCCTTGTGGATTTGCCTAACCTTCTGCTCAACACCTTAGGATAGCCGAGATTGGTTCTTTTTTCATTGTCAGTTTTCCAACAAACTCCAGAAGCTGTGAACATACAAAATCAAAAACCGCTGCATCGTACGCAATTTCTAAAGGGGATCCTGCAAATGGCGGTTGGTTTAGGGATTTTCCCAGCCTTGCCAGCAATCAGCCAGGATCAAACTGCGGCCCAGACGGTCGCTCTTTCGGGTACGGAAATCGACTTGAATCGGCTCGCTAGCTTATCCAAGGGGCCCATGTTGCGTCAGCTGAAACTGGAAGGAGCCCCGATTTCGAACGAGGGATTAGCCCTGATTGCCTCGCTGCCTTCCTTGGAAGAACTGAGTTTAGAAAGATGCGAATGTTCGGATCAATTGTTCGAAGTGCTTGCAGATTCGAAGAAGCTCAAACGCTTGCGTCTACGGTCTCTGAGCGTATCGGACTTGGGGCTGGTCAAGTTGGCTACGCTCGATCGGCTTGAGTTGCTTGAGATTACGGACTGTACTGGATTCAGCCAACAGGGGCTTGAGAGCATTGCACCGTTAATCAGGCTTCGAAGCTTGACGTTATCCGGGAAGGCCGTTGACGATTCCGTGTTGTTGAAATTGAAAAGCCTGTCCAACATCACCTCGTTGGCTTTGCGACATGCACCAATCAGCAACGAGGGGTTTCGAGTGTTGGAGAGTTTTCCGAAAATCAAGGAATTGGATGTTTATGGTACGTCCGTTTCGTCCGACTTTTTGGCAAAAATCCCGTATCCAGCGAGTCTCACCAAAATGAAGTTGCGATCGTCCAGCATCGCATCGACGCAGATCGTTCAGGGGATAGCCCGTTTTGAAAATCTGAACGCCCTAGACCTAGGTGAGAATGATTTGGACGCGGATGCGATTGCATCCGTAGCTCAACTGAAAAAGCTCGAAGAACTGAACTTGTTGCGAACCAAGCTTTCGAACGATGCGGTTAAAATCCTGTGCGAGTCCCCGGCCAATGCGAGGCTGAAGAAGCTGAATTTGGATGATAATTCTGCGATGGACGACAGGTCGATCGACTCTTTGCTTGACGTGAAGTCGTTGGAGTTTTTGCACCTTGGGAAGACGCAAGTGACCGATACTGGAATCCAAAAGTTATCGGCTCTGTCTCATTTGAAAACTCTGATTGTCAACGACACAGCAGTCACGCAAGAAGCACTGCAACAGCTTCAAAGCAAGCTTCCGAGTTTGCGAATTGTTAGATAAAGTCCTGCGACGAAACTCGGCAAGCGTTCCATGGGCTCACGCCCATGGCTACATCCTGTCGCCGCGTTGCGGCTGGATGCAATGTCGCCGCGTTGCGGCGAACAACGATGGCACCGTGACGAAATGCGATGACGCCGTGCCGAGATGCGATGACGACGTTACGCGATGCAATGACGCCGTTGCGTGATGCGATGATGCCATTGCGCGATGCGATGATGCCACGGCGAAATGTGTTTAGTCCCAACGGGACGGCATGTGGTAGCCATCGGCGTGAGCCCATGGTTACGGGGCAACCGCCCCGTCCGAAGCCCCGACGGGGCGACATGATTCATCGCTCCTATCGTCCCTTCGGGACTTTGCGCTAATGCAGGGGCCGCGGTCCATTTGGCTAACGCCCGACGGCTGATTGAGCTTGTTCCAGCGTTCCAGAAAATCGGCAGCTGCGATGTCGGCAAATCACCAAGCCATTCAGAGAATGTTGGCGAAACGCCAAGCCAGATTCCAACTCAAGTGGTGATGTCTCTATTTTCATTGTTGCGACAAGCAGCCGACACGAAGTTCGGAAGACCTACTTTACCTATAAAAACGTTGGTACTCGAAGAGTACCCCAGGCAGAATTCGAATCTGCGACCTCAGCTTTAGGAAAGCCGCGCTCTATCCAACTGAGCTACTAGGGCGTCAATGAAAACATTGTATTTGATAATCGATTTTGCTTCCAGGGGTCTGCAGCTGCACCGTTCGAAGCACCACAATGATGTAGCCGGAGTCGCCAGACTTCGGTTGAAATTCTGGTAAGCATGTTGAGAATTCCAGTGGATTCGCGGTGGCATTGACGCTCTTTGAAAGCAGTATCGAATCGAGATGTGCTGATGACCGGCAAAAGAGAAAACATTGGGGTTTCTGTTCTCAGGACCATTTCGTTCTCTGACGGGTAGGTCCGGTCTAATTCTGGAGAGGTGTGTCGCCCGTCCAGGGCTGGGGCCAAAATTCGCTCCGTTTCCGGGGCATATCTGCCCCGGCAGAGGATGTGTCAAACCTACTGGGCTTCAAACCTACTGGGCTTCAAACCTAGAAACGGCTCCACGGTGTGCGAGTATTGCGGTAGCCGGCGTGGGTCTTCTTCGAAACACCGGTGCAGTTCCGTGTTTATTTCGTACAAAAGCCTGTCTCCCTTTGCTTTTGCTTTCAGTTCCGTGTGTTCCGTGTATTCCGTGGTTCCATATCCGTTTTTTTATGGAGAGTGCTTGCCGGCCAGTGCAACTTGTCGCTTCCCATTGTTGCTTCCGATGGGGACTGCCCCAACGAAAAGCTCTTTCATCCTTTCAGGATGCACAAGCCATTTTGATCGAAAACCCTTTCAGAACTGCCGATTTCCCTTATCATCAAACCCTTATTCCTCCTGATCCCCGTCGACACATGTGGTTCTGCAGCCATTTTGCAGACGCCATGCCATGCTCCGTTTCCTGGAGTCCACTCTTTTTGCCCCTTTCCCAATCTGCTCCCATTGCCACATGGATTCATCAAACACTGGAAAAAGCCAAGCGGATTCGATAGCTTGCCATCGCATCTTGGACGCAAATTTGAATCGGACCATGGAAGGGTTACGGACCCTGGAAGACTTGGCTCGCTTCCAAAACCATGGCAGCATTCAGAACCGCTACAAAACCCTGCGTCATGATCTTCAACGCTTCACTTCCGATTGGGACAAATCCGCTCTCTTGACCAGTCGCAATGCTTCGGATGACGTCGGTCGGACGGCTAAAACAGAAAGCGAAGGCTCGCGCAGTCACGGAGCAACGGACATCGCCGAAGCTGCCGCTCAACGTGTTCAGCAATCTTTGCGTTGTCTCGAAGAATTCGCAAAATTTCTCTATCCCAATTCATCTGCTGGCATCGAGTCCCTACGCTATCAAGTTTATGACCTCAATGCTCAGTTCCTTTTGGCCCAAAAGCGTGATCTCGCCTTCTTGGCAAAGTCAAAACTGTACGTTCTAGCCGATTGCCAAATGCCCATCGCAGAATTTCAAACGCGAATCGCATCGATCAGCCGTGCCGGTGTCGATATTATTCAAATTCGCGATAAACAGATAGATGCAAAGCAGATCATTGCATACACCGACGCGGCCATTGCTGTGGTTGATCCCGATCGGACACGCATTGTCGTCAACGATCGCGCGGACGTTCTCAATTGCACTCAAGCTTGGGCACTTCATGTTGGACAGACGGATCTCAGCGTGACTCAGGCTCGATCGCTTATCCCTGGCCGTTGCGTCTTAGGTTTATCGACGCATGATCTGCAACAGGTGAAAGATGCCATCGTCGTCGGTGCTGATTACATCGGCTGCGGGCCCACATTCGCGTCATCTACCAAAGCGTTCGAGTCGTTTTCGGGACTCGACTTTCTCCAATCGGTCGTTAACTTCCTGAATCAAGAGCAAGTGAGTTTACCGGCCTTTGCTATCGGTGGAATCACGATTGAGAATCTTCCAAACGTGCTTGCAACCGGCGCACGGCGAATCGCGGTAAGCCATGCGGTTTGGAAGGCAGAATCGCCATCAAAAGCGACGGAACAGATGCGCCATTTACTGGACCGGGGTACATAAATTCGGGTTAGACGCGGGATGCATGCTGCTTCATCGTCAAACACTCGAAAGAGCGAGCCATCCAACCCAGTGTTTCGCGGGCGATGTCCACCTTAGGCTTGGATTCCAGCGACATACCCGGGAAGAAGGCTAGTTCTTTCAGATCATCACACCCCATGAAATCCAATGGGTGAAGCAACAGCGAGGGCTGGACGCAATTCAGCCAACAAAACCGCATCGCTTGGTAGAAGTATCGCTTCGCTACCCATGGTGAAAAAGTTGCTAGGTACATCACATAGCTCAGATGGATCGGCACCTTCAGCCAAGGCATCGTGGTCACCGGAATTTCGATCAGCGGTTGGTTCTGGTTGTTCGATCGATGCCAGCGAAAGGGTCTGAGTCGTTGGAAACCTGCATTCCACGATCCGAACAACTGTTTGCGCTGATCCTTTTCCTTTTTGCCTAGACCACTGTGCAAGAAATAGTAGGCTCTTGCGATGGGCCCAAGAAAGGTTGGGAATGTCGATGCATCGTAAAGGTACCCGCGTTCCGCTAGGACTTGCAAAACGGTTTCCGAATAACTGAACCCAGGGCCGCGAAAGCCTAGCGTCCGCTGCCCCGTTACCCCTTCAATCGCTTTCTCACTGCGTTCAAATTCACGCACGATTTCTTCGCGCGAGTATAGATGCAACCAGGGTTCATGGTGGAACGAGTGGTTTCCAATCTCATGACCAGCGTCCGCGATGGATCTCAAAGCTTCCGCGTTTTCCGATCGTTCCGCGTCTTGTCCGACCACGAAAAACGTGATCGTCAAATCGATTTCCTTCAGCAGATTCAACACCCTTGGCACAACGAGTGGCAGATAACTAGGAAAAGTTTCCCAACCAGCATCGCCATGGGTCTTCATGTAGGACCATTGGTTGTCTAGGTCTAAAGAGATGCTTGCGATCATGAATTGCTAGTTACCTTCTGCAGCCCTTGGTGATTCAAGCCGTTCAATGGACTGACCATCCCGCACGTAACAGTCGTCGCAATGGGCGCATGTCAGAATCACGGTTTGAGCATCTTCGTCCGAAAACATGCAAAGCAACTGCCCGCATCGGCATACTGCCCCGACGCTTCTGGCGGGTGTCCCCAAGACGACATGATGGGCAGGTACGCTTTTGGTGACAATGGAGCCCATACCGACCATAGCCCAGCGACCGATCGTTAAATTGCTTCCGATGACACACCCAGCCCCGATCGTGGCCCCCGCGCATACCGTGGTTTTTTCGGTGAACTCATCCGGTTCGCTTGGCCGCAAGGCGGATAGATCGGGGGTGGTTGCGCGCGGGAAGCGGTCGTTGGTAAAGATGGTCCCGGCAGAGATCATGACACCGTCTTCTAGCGTTACCCCCGTGCACAAGTAGACAGCCGAGTTGATCTTGCAACGATTGCCAATACGCACTTCGTAGGCAATGTAGCTTTTACCACCGATGATGCATTGTTCACCGATATGAGTTCCATATCGGATGTGGACGTGGTCCCAAACGGAGGTTCCGTCACCGATCACACATCCGTCTTCGACAATTGCGGTCGCGTGAATCCGGGGGCTCATGAAGCAGCTCGAGCGATTGGCGGCGTAACCGTGACCCAGTCATCTTTTTGGAGCGATTCGTAAGCCTTTTGAATCGCTTCGGAGGAAGCGATCGCATCTTCCGAGGTAATCAACAGAGGCTCAATTCCGTGAATTGCATTGCAGAAATTATTGAGTTGGCTGGTGAAGGCTTGCACTTTGTCGTACCCACGACCAAAGACGGTCCAATCGGTATCGACCGACCGCTTGTACTTGGATTCTTTCCAACCCACCAATACGGTACCTTGCGTTCCGTAGATACTGGCGTACCAAGGTGTTTGCTTATTGATACTCCAGGACAAATCCATGGCAGCCAGAGTTCCCTTCTGCGTTTTCGCGTGGATTCGAACTGTATCTTCGACGGGGATATCTTGAAATCGTTTGCCTTCGATGGTTTGGATCGATTCGATAGGACCAAGCAGATAGCGCACGATATCAACCGAATGCGTCCCATTGTCGATAAGCACACCGCCGCCGCTCACATGGGGATTGCTATTCCAACGTTTGGTCATATCCACATGGCCTGCAAAGGTGTTTTCGAAAAGCAAGATATCCCCAAGCACGCCAGACGTGATTAGCTGTTTCGCATAGATCATGTCCTCAACGTAACGGAACTTGGAAGCCATCGTGAAAAGGGTTTTCTCCTGAGCCGCCTTGTCGATCATGGCAATCGCGGTTTGCAGATCCGTTGCAACCGGCTTCTCGCAAAGGACATGCACCTTGCGACTGGCCAGCTTGTCGCAGATGTTGGGATGCGTTGATGGTGGCGTGCATACAATGGCGGCGTCGATGTTGAGATCGCTTGGCAAATCATCGATGGTTGGATAGGCCTGGCAATGCATCGAAGCGGCGACGGCCTTCGCGGCCTCCATACGCACATCGACCACGGCAACTAGCTTAGCGAGATTGGTTTTCGCAAAGGCTTGAAGGTGGGTTTGAGCGATGCCACCCGCACCCACAATAGCAAACGACAGAGGAGACTTCTTGATCACAGGATTAGCCTAAAAGCCTTTCAACGGAAGACCGGATGACTTCCCCAATGTAGTCGACATGCTTGGGTTCGTATCGTTCGCTCCATGGAAGGACCAAGACTCTTGATAGAGCTTCCAAGGTTCCGGGGAATAGCTCCGGAGAATAATCAAGTGCTTCCGGAGCTGCGAGACTGAATGGAAAACCGCTATTGCCAAAGGTTCGCTTGTCACGAATCACCTGGCACTGAAAGGCTGGCTTTTGAATGTATCGAGGAGCACAGAAAACACCTTGCTCTTTAAGCAGTTTTCCTAGGGCAAGCGTACCGCCAGGAATGACATCGGGATGAATATCAAGACAATACTTCCAATAGGTATGTTTGTTTTGGCCATGAATGGTGGGGGTGGTCAATCCGTCGATGCCTTGAAGTTGGGCAGTTAGTTGATCCGCGTTGCGAATCCTCTGACTCACGCTGAAATCAAGTTTGTCGAGCTGTGCAAGAGCGACAGCGCTGGTCAATTCGTTCATTCGATAATTGGGTGCAAGGAAGTAGTGGTCTGGATTCGCATCACCGTATCCCCAAGCTTTGTTGATAAACAAGAACATTCGCCGAGCTAGATCGGAATCGTTCGACACAACCAAGCCACCCTCGCCCGTGGAAATGTGTTTCCCTTGTTGCAGAGAGAAGCATCCAATATCCCCTATCGATCCTACGAGTCGTCCTTTGTATTCAGCAAGAAACGCCTGTGCGCAATCTTCGAGAATAGGGATGTTGTGCTTGGTAGCCAGTGTAACGATTTCATCCATTTCGCAGGGATTGCCAAAGAGATGGGTGACCATGATCGCTCGTGTTCGATCGCCGATGCAAGATTCGATCGATTTGGCAGTCACGTTGTATGTTCGAGGGTCGACGTCTGCAAATCGCGGGATGGCCCCTTGGTACAGGATTGCTGACAAGGCTCCCATGTCCGTGATCGAGGTTGTAATGATTTCTTCGCCCGGCTCGGGATTGATGGCTGCGACAGCTGTATGTAGTGCTGAGGAACCCGATGAGCAAGCATGAGCATGAAGGCAATCCATGTATTTTGCAAATTGGATTTCCAATTGCTTCGTGAACTCCCCTTTGGTGCTGGTCAAAGTTCCCGAAGCAAGTGCCCTGGTGACCGCTTCGATTTCTTCCTGACCAAAGGTTCGTCCCGAGATATCTTGGTCCGAAGGTAGCGGAAGGATCGAGGTTGGTACGGCGGTGTTCATCATGTAGGTTCCAGACGATTCTTCAAGCTTGGTGATTTAATGCGGAGTGTATTGAAAGGAAAGGGTATCCCTGGGTTTTCATGTTCTCGAAATGCGAGTTGCGAAGATTCGCAACATCAGCCTCAGGTGAGCTAGGATGACCGGTAGAGTGCGCATCTTGGAGAAGCCGAGCTTCCGACTAGTAAGACAGGCTGGGGCTTCGACAATCCGGCCTCCAGATAATTGAACTTGCCAGAGCATTTCTGCGATGCCGACAAACCCGCTTTCGCGAATTGGCAACTGTGTCATAATCGATCTGCGATGAAGGCGAAAGCAGCTTGTGTAGGTATGCAAAGAGGTTCCAAGTAGAAACGAATACACGCTTGATGCGAATCGGGACAACGCTAACCGCCATCTTGGAACACCAACGACTTTCCCAAGCGGGTGGTAAGGGGATGCGGTCACCATCGCCACGTCGCTCGTCATGAGTTCCACTAAGACCATGACTTGAATCGGGTCGTAGGTGCAGTCTGCATCGATCGATGCGACAAACTCATTGCTGGAGTGAAGTATCCCGGTTTGAATGGATGCGGTGATCCCTAGGTTTTGCGGATGTTGGACAAGCTTGCACCAGCTGAAACGCTCAAAACGACTTTTCAAACCCTGCCATGTCAGGTCCGTGCTTCCGTCATCCACGAACACGACTTCTACATCCAAACGATCATGGAACTTGATTCGAAGGGCTTCAATTCGGTCTGCAAGTTGATCAAGGCCGATCTCTTCGTTGAAACATGGAACCACGAGAGACAGTCGAATGGCCTCTTGATCCGTCGGGGCCGTTTTTTGAGGGGACGTTACGATCATGGCAATCTTGTGATAGGTACAACGAGTGCCATTCACTTTAATCAGACAAGGAATCAACGTAAACGCAGGAGCGATCCTAGTGTTGTGGATCCTAGAAGGTTTGCGTTGGAAGAGTTCCGATCGCGACGGTTGTAGCGGCAGCTTGCCATCTACCATTCAACAATAAAAAAGCCCCACCCAACTTAGATTGGTCACGCCCGATATCCAATCTTGAGCTGAGTGAGGCAGGTCTGGTAAGTTGCTTACGGCAACCACAAACAGGTGTTTAATGCTAGTAATGTAACCCACAAGAACCTTCAATGCAGCACTAGAACCCGAAATTATTAGGTGAATTTATCCACTGGTAATGAGTATCCTGCGACCATTCGGGTGCGATGAACGGCAGTTAACCTAGCCAAGCATGCCGAATTCGTTCACCAGTCAAGGCTCTGAAACGCCATTTAGACGCTTCGATGGTGGGTTCCCTGTATTTCAATAATCTCGTCGCAGAAGCGTTTAGGATGAAGACCCGATCATGTACCATAGGTTGCGTACCAACATTTTCACGCCCGACTGTGCAATGTGGGCCGTGGGCGCTAGCCAAATGGCACTCACTTTGTAGTTTGCGCAAGCAAATTACTGAGCCGCGGGCGCTAGCCGCGTTACGGTTTCCCTGCCAAATACGGTTATCGCGGCTAGCGCCCGCGGCTCATTTCGAACAAAGGGAGTGCCATTGGGCGCTAGCCGCGAAACGGATTCTCTGCAAAATCGCAAATCGCGTCTAACGCTTGTGGCGCAAGTTGTTTTCCGACAGAAGTTCAGAATGTTTGGGAGAAAGCCACGAAGCCTCGGGTCCAAGATGAATCATTCCTTATTGAATTCGATGTTCTCCAAGCGGTTGAGGCCACTCTTATGCTTGTTGCTTCTGAGCATTGGGGCTGATTCCTGCTTAGCCGATTTCGTTATCTTTGGCATTCCTGGAACAAAGCGAAAAACAGTGTTGGAGGGGAAGACCAAGGTTCACAGTGCGAACTTGATCGAGTTTTCCTATCCAGGCTTCCCTTCGATTACGCTTGGAAATGAGTTTGCCACGTCCGTCAAGGCACCAACCCGGCAGGAAGAATTTCGCGGGCTATTTCAAAAAGCGAATCGATCCAAAAATATCGACGACTTTTTGGAGGCTGCTAGACAAGCATTGCAGCGAGGCATGCTGAAGGAGTTCTACGAATGCTGCAGTGCAGCTTATAAGATCGATCCTTTGCACCCAACCGTCGTTCGTTTAATCGAAGCTAGGAAGAGAGTCAGGCAGGAACTGGGGAATCACGAACTGGCGGCAACGCAGCTCAAGGAAACCACCGGGCTGAAGCAGATGCAATTGGCGACAAGCCGACATTATGTCATGTTTCACGATACCCCTGACAAGAAGATTGGCCGCAAGAAGCAGACTCGAGCCGAATTGCGACTGGAGCTTTTGGAGCAGGTTTATGAAGCCTTTTTCATGAAATTTGCGTTGGACGGAGTTGTTCTGGAGCCTCCCCGAGAACACATGATGGTACTTCTTTTCAATGATGAACAGACGTACCTTCGGTATGCAACCGAATTGAATCCACAGCTGCGACGAGCGTCTGGTTTTTGGTCCCCGAAGGACAACATTAGTGTCTTCTACGATCAGGGTTCGACCGAAGAGATGCAGTTGATGTCCACGATGGCTGAAAAGCTTCAAGTTGCCAAGCAGAAGGCACGCGGTCAGGGGGATTCACGCGACATTGCTTATTTGGCCAACTCATTCGATTTGTTGATCAAAATTTCTAAGGAAGAATCGGACATCGAAGTGGTCTCCCACGAAGCAACGCATCAGTTGGCAGGCAATTCTGGATTGATGCCTAGGAAAAAGCTTGGACTTCGATGGGCACAAGAAGGACTTGCAAGTTATTTCGAGACGCCCGCCGGTGCCGGTTGGGGTGGAATAGGAGCTGTCAATGCATCGCGCTTGATGGGGTACCGCCGAATAGCCCGCGATCTCAATCGAGCTCCGCTTGAACTGCTAGTCTCCGACGCCCTTTTCGACGGGGCGACTGACACGGTTCAGCTTGGGGATGCTTACGGTCAAGCCTGGGCGCTGACGCATTATTTGATGGAAAACGAATTTGAAAAGCTGGTAGATTATTATCGCCGCTGCTCCGAATTGCAGGGGGACGAGGAGGGCAAGATTTTGCGGTCGGACTTGGTGCAGGTCTTTCTGGATGTGTTTGGTGATATTCGTACCGTGGAACGGAAGTTTCATGAATACATGAACACTCTGAAAACTGATGTGGACCGTATGGTCGAAGCGATGAACTAGCCTATAGTATGAAGATGATCAACATAAACAGTACAGCCGACAACCAAGTGCTCCAAAATTTAGTTCTCGCCGCACAGCAAGCCGCGCTCCGCGCGTACGCTCCGTACAGTCAATTCACGGTCGGGTGCGCTCTGCTTTCGAAAAGCGGAAGAGTCTACACGGGCTGCAATATCGAGAATGCCTCGTATTCAGTAACCTTGTGCGCCGAACGTGTCGCTGCCGCTCAGGCGATCGCCGATCAAGATCGAGAATGGGACTCTCTTGTCGTCGTGTCACCGCAGCGCGTTACCACCTGTGGAGTCTGCCGGCAGTTTTTGCATGAGTTCGCTCCGGATCTGAACATTTGGAATGGCTTTCTGGAAGGGCTCAACCTGGAAGGCCCATTCTCTCTTCATCAGTTATTGCCTGGTGCAATGACATTGCGGCCCATCCATCATCCCCTCAGCAACTCGTAAGACTGTTTCATTCGTGTCCGAGTCAAAATCTTTTGGTTTTAGTCAAATTGGGGCTTCGAAAGCTGGATTGTCGCAGCTGGAGCAGGCTTTTGAGAAGAAACAGAGTCGGTATGTCGTTGGGATCGATTTAGGAACAACGAACTGCGCCGTGGCGTTCATGGATTCTCATGAAGCCACCCCCACCATCGAGCTGTTTCGGGTCGAACAAATGGTCGATTTCCAAACAAGCCAACGCGCTGACACTCTACCCTCTTTCCATTACGAGCTTTCGTCCCAGGAAGCATCGCAATTAGATGCTCGATTCCAATTTGTCGATGGTAAGCACAAAAGTGTTGTCGGCGTGTTCGCTCGTCAACGAGGGATGCAAATGCCTGGCCGTTGCATCGCCTCTGCTAAAAGCTGGTTGTGCCACCCCTTGGTAGATCGCACCTCCGATTTGTTACCCTGGAGCAACGACGAAGATGTAAAGCTTCTCTCACCCGTGGAAGCGAGCCGTCGTTATCTAGAACACATCCGGCGCATGTGGGACCGAGAGCATCCGACCGGTTTATTGGCAGATCAGGAGGTGATTGTCACCCTTCCCGCTTCGTTCGATGAAGTGGCTCGACAACTGACCTTGCAAGCCGCCAAAGACGCTGGCTTGTCCAATGTGGTTTTGATCGAGGAGCCGCAAGCCGCCTTCTATGCATGGCTTTTTCGCAATCAAGACAACTGGACGGAAACGATGCGGCCAGGCCAAACCATTTTGGTTTGCGATATTGGGGGCGGGACCACTGACTTTACATTGATTCGCGTGGTGGAGACCAACCAATCAACAACACCCAACGAAACCGAGCTGAATCCTTCGAAGACCATAGCGTCGGACGCAAGCGTTCAAGTGAGCGAATCGCTTCAGGCAACTTACGGTTTGCATCGTGTGGCTGTGGGTGAACATCTGATGTTGGGAGGTGACAATCTCGATTTGGCCCTTGCCAAAGCGATGGAGCAACGATTGCTCGCTGAGACGCCGGGCATGGATCAACTGAAACCACGACAGTGGGATGCTCTCAAATCACATTGCCGAGTTGCAAAAGAGACCCTTCTGGGAAGCTCGCCTCCAGATACCTATTGGCTGTCGTTGCCTGGTTCCGGGTCCAAACTGATCGAGAACAGTCGCTCGATCGCAATCGACTACCAATGGGCCCGTAGTCTTCTTGTGGATGGGTTCTTCGGCCAAGTGGAGCTGAACGACCGGCCAGACTTGGCAGAGTCCGGCTTTCAAGAGTTTGGACTCCCATTTGCCGCGGATCCGAATGCGAACCGACACCTTGCCAAGTTTCTATGGGAGCATCGATGGGCGGGCCGAAACGACAAAGACCAATCGGAGTTGTCCGACGTTGCGGCGGCTCGCCCCGATTGGATCTTATTCAACGGCGGGGTGCTTGAATCAAGTCAGGTAAAGACGGCGATTCTCAATCAAATCCGTTATTGGTTCGGCAACAGCCATGTTTCGAGCCATGCAGGCGGCAAGGCCGAGCCTTGGAAGCTCGGTGTCCTGGAAGGAAATAGATTGGATCTTGCTGTGGCACAAGGGGCTGCGTACTTCGGCTTGGTTCGACGAGGCCACGGTGTTCGAATCGATGCAAGACTTGCAAGAGCGTACTACCTACTGGTGGATGATTCCCCCGCCAGAGCGATTTGCGTAATGCCAGCGAATGCTTCCCCAATGGATCGGTTCCGGTTGGATGACCATCCATTTGAACTGGTCGTGGGCCAACCGGTGCAGTTTCCAATCTATCAAAGCAGTACCAATCTTGTTCATCAAGCAGGGCAAATTGTTTTGGTGGATCATCAAACCATGACGGAGATGACTTCGATTCGCACGGTCTTGGAAGCAGAGAATCGCAAGCTTCGGACGACTCTTCCCGTTGTGATTGAATCGGAGCTTACCGAGATTGGAACGCTTGCTATGCAATTGCGACAAGTGACCGATCACAACAACGATGCTGCTACACTTGAAGGCTCAAGAAACAGCTGGACATTGGAACTGGACGTGCGTTCCACAACCGCACCAAGACAGGGCGCTGGCGACCTCCAAGGACCGATGGTGGCAACGGTCCAATCCAACTTGATCGAGATGGCCGTTGCAAAAATGGAAGTCGCTTTCGGTGAGCACTCCCATGTTTCACCCAAGAACTTCGTTGCCTTTTTGTCGGACGAGATCGGCCAAGGACGTCGCGAATGGAATCCCGCGATGTTGCGAGAAATGTGGCGTTTTCTTATCGACAATCAAGACTATCGGAAAAAATCGCCTGAACACGAGGCTCGTTTTATCAACTTGCTGGGTTGGTGTTTGAGACCGGGATTCGGCATGGCGGCGGACGACTGGCGAGTCAACATGACATGGCGGACGATTCATGGAAAACTGAATCACCGTTCCGTAGCCAACGCATCGGAGGCGATCGTTCTTTGGCGCCGCATCGCGGGTGGGTTCACACCTGGGCAGCAGCAAGCACTCTTTCAAGACTGCTGGCCAAGAGTTCGAGCGACCTTGGAAGGGGGAACTTCCAACCAAGCAGTTAACACCAACATGGCGATCGAATTGCTTCGTCTGGTCGGCGCGCTGGAGTGGATCAGCCTTAGCGACAAAAAGAACGTAGCCAACGCATTATTGGCAGCTATCAAAAAGAAAAAGCTGGAACACCTTCGTGGAGCCATGCTTTGGACGCTCGGGCGAATTGGATGCCGCCGTCCCGTCTATGCAACATTGCAACAAGTGGTGCCGGCTTCGGTTGTCCAAGGTTGGATTGAAAAGTTATTGTCGCTCGAAGATGCGTCTTTCGTGGACTGTCTGGAGCCGATGTCCCTGTGCATGATGCAATTGGCGGTCAAGACTCACGATCGCTATCGCGACCATTCGTCCTCCCTACGCGATCGGGTTGTGCATCGCTTAGAAAAAGCAGGAGCCCCCAAGACACATATCGATTTTGTATCTTCTGGAGGCAAACTGGATGATTCGATGGAGGAATCAATCCTAGGCGATTCCTTGCCTCTCGGATTCCGGTTAAGAGCCTAGTCCGCGGAGGCTACCGTAGTCGCCGAACTCCACGCCCAGTTCGCGAAACTTGATCTGTCAATCAAAGCTTACCTGATTGGACAGGGGTATTAGGGGTAGTTTCGATTCTCGTGCAATATTTAGAAACGCAGAGACATCGAAGTCGCAGAGAAATACTGTATTTTTTAGGGACCTCAGTCAGGACGCGAAACGTCGCTATTTCGTGCGACGGGGTGCGATGAGAATGCATCCGCAACAAACCCGCCAATTCCCACTGGGCATGAAAAAACCCAGCGTTTTAAAGGTTTTTTCCTTCAAAAAGCTGGGTTTCAAGTGAAGAGGCTCCGGTGGGAGTTGAACCCACGATGGCGGATTTGCAATCCGCTGCCTTAGCCACTTGGCTACGGAGCCACCATGCCATTGCATTTCAGGGTTTTAATGGACCTGCGACGGCCGGTCAAGGCCGATCTGCGTTCGTTCAGATCGAAAATGTCACCGTCGGAAGAATTTCAGAACTCCAAAATAGAGAAACCTTGCCGATAACAACACCCAAAAATGGGAACAAACTGCCTTGCGAACTGAATTCTCGTTGCAATCCTTAAGCCGTGACCTCGAAATTGCCGAGAACTCCACATAAGTCGACCCCAATGTTTTCACGTTGGCTTACCCCTAGGTCGACTTTTTCGAACACTTTACCAAGAGGTGGCAGGATGTCACTCACGTCAGCCAGGATGGCTCTGCAATTGACGATTCGGCAATCAACCAGAATGACGGCTGTTGTTTGCTGGAGTATGTCTCTCTCCGCAAGCACGCTCTTCGCTCAAGAGAGCCCGATCAAGCTTCGTGAACCTGAACACCCAGCGGATTTGGTTTCCATCCGAATTCCGGTTTCTCCAACCGTTCAAGATGCAGCCGTTGTTCCTCAGAACAACGTTGTTCTTCAGGACAACGTTGATACTGCAAGCGATAAAAAGAAAGAACCTATTCGGCTTCCTGCGTTGCTGATACCTAACACCTCCATTCAAGAGATCGGTACCAAATCAACCCCGGAAGACTTGGTCGCAGGACGTCTGCCAGGCACTATTCCTTTGCCGTTTGGACCCGATCGGTACGGCCCCTGGGCCATTGGCACGCGAACGTGGATTGCTCCCGTCTATTGCCATCAGCCAACCTACCTGGAAGATACCATGCTTGAAAATCATGGGCACGAACGATTTCCTTGCTTCCAGCCACTCGTTTCAGGCGCTCGATTCTATTCAGGCATTGCATTCATGCCCTACCTGTCGTATCTCAATCCGCCATTACAATACTCGCCAAGCTACGATCATTACCGACCAGGTAGTGTTGCCCCGGCTTTGCGTCAGCGCGCTCCTTACGACAAAGGTGCACTTCGATTTCAATTGCTGACCACCGGAACGACAATTCTTGCTGGCCAGCCTTAGTCAAAGTCGGGGCCTAGCGCGGATTATTCATAATCCGACGCGTAAGCGAGGGCGATCTACATCGCGTCTCGATGACGCTCCAGGTTGTGAAGCAGTCTGCATTGTTTGCAAGCCAACATCACAAGTTACGCGAGCTTGACTTACATCCAAACCGAACCAGGTTATCGAACTGCTGGTTTCCATTGATTTGCAAACTGTTCCGCTTGATACATCGGAAGATAGCGATAGTAAACTTCTAGACACATGCAAGCGATAGCTGTGCTGTAAACGCGACCACCGTAGCCACCCCAAATGCAGGTTGGGTTCCATGAACCGGCATTCGATCCTTGTGGAATTTGACTAACGCAAAGCTCTTGCTTCAAGGCGTCGTTCCATTGATTCCAAGTCCATGAATTTTTGGAGTCGTCTCTATCACCTTGCAATTGATAGAGTGCCAGCGTCGCATAATACCAGTAGTACAAATTTTCTTCGCTTCGCCCTGGGAGTCGGCTGAGCAGCATTCGTTGGGCTTCGTCAGCTGCGGCTGGCGTGACGGGCATTCCCAGAAGTAAGCGGCTTGCCATGGCTTCAGCCGTCATCGCAGGTGTAGCTTCATCGACGGTTGGCAACCCAGATTGCCGAACTCGATATACGGCAAGTCCGCCCGATTGACCTGTTCTGACCGAATCCAAGAAGCTTTGCATCCTCTGGCGAGTCTGAGGCTCGAGCGATATCGCACCATTGCTTGCTGCGCTGTGTAAAGTCATCGCTTGCCATCCAAATTGACTTGTGTCGCCAGGGTCCTCGGTTGGGACGGAGTATCGCCAGCCGCCAGTTCGTGGGTTCATCGCTCGTTGTGTGTATCGGCATGCAGATTGGATCGCGGGCAATAGAGCTTGATCGCCCGTCATGTTGTAGGCTTCCGTCAGCGCCAGGGCGGCCATACCGTGACTATACATACGCGCGAACAAAACCGTTGGTTCTTGTCCAACTTGATCGCGTCCCGAAAGATCGCCGGAGGGAAGCTGTTGCGACAGCAGATACCGTAGCCCCAATGCGACTTGGTCGTGATGCCGGCCTTCCAACTGCGTGTGTCCCGCCCCCAAAAATGCCAGCAACGCAAGCCCTGTCATGGCGGTATTGGCTTTTAAGCCAGCGTTATGGCGATACTCTCCATCCATTCGATTCCGTCCCTGGGCTACTTCACGCCCAGCACCATGAGCAGCGGCATTCCAGCTTCCATCGAAAGCTTGCGCTTGAGCCAGCCAAGCAAGTGCCTTCTCGACCGACGCTTCGGTGTTTGCATCGCCGCCGCTAAGCATCGCAAAGTTTTGGCGTTCTGGGGACAATCTCATTGCGTAGCTTGAAGGAATGGGGCGCTGGTCCACTCTTTTTGATTGCGTTGTCACAGACTGCAGAATCGCAAGCCTGGAGCTTGGAACTGCTAGCGCAGAAGCGCTCGGTGCGGTTTCCCTTCCGTACAGAGCCGGCGTCGAAAGGCCTGCCATCCGCATGATCTCCTCCGCCGATTCAGAGGTAGGCAGTTCTGGCTCGAAAGCGACAGGCATTTCCGCCGCGTTCGCGGGTGCCGGTGCGGCCATGCTGGGGACCGTTGGTGCAGGAACCGATTCCGGAGCGTTTCCGCTGAGATCCGACTTGGCCAGCGGTGCTTCCCAGCGAGAAGGTTTCGGCTGTGATTCGCTGGACACCGTCGTTTCGGTCGATTCCGATTGGGGCTCGGAATCCTGCTCCCTTTGCAAATCAGGCTCGACCGTTGGCGAATTCGGGCCCTCAATCAAAGTTGGATCGGGCTCTGTCGAATCAAGCAGGTTTACCGTCATGGACATGTTGGCAGAACGAGCGCCGCCACCTGTCCCACCACCAGACCCAGGCACGATGATTCGAGTTCCGTACGCGTACATAAGCAACCAAACATGAGCTAGGAAGGCCAATGCTATGCACTTGGTAAGCGATTTCGTTTGCCCCCAGCGAGTCCAGGAAGCAACCAGCAGCGCTATTGCAACGATCGCAAACAAAACACCCAGGACGATGGCCCAAATGCGACCGCTGCTTAGGTCCCCGATGGCAGCTAGCCCCAAGGGATGATCCCGTAGAGAAAGAATAAAGTCTTGTGAAGGATCGAACGTCAGCATTTTCAACGCCGCGAACTGAGATTCTGACTCGATGCGAATGTGATACCGTTTGTTTGAGCGCCCGAGTTCCGGACCGCGCTGATGGCGTTGGCAGCCTGTTGCATGGTGACATTTCCATCAGGCTTAATTTGAACCGAGGTGTCGGGATAGTTTCTTACTGCTTGAGCCAAACGCATGGTCAGTTCGTCCACGGAAACAACTTGGCCATCCAATTGAATCGAACCATCCGCCTTGATGAATACGATCTTGCTGGAAGGGCTTGTGAGCATCGCACCATTCGGAGCCACCTTAGGCAAATTGATCTGAATGTTCGACTCGTTTTCCGTGAATCGTGTACCCACCATGAAGAAAATGATCAACAAAAACAGGATGTCGATCATACTGGTCAGGTTGATGGTGGGTGCCTCTTCTTGATTCAGCTTCAGCGGCATGAAGACCCTAGCCTTTTACGCAGCCTTGCGTGTACGAGTTCGTGAGCGCGTGCTATCGTGTTCTTGCAATCCTTCCGCACTGATCACTTCAACAAGCTTGTGGGCAAAGCTATCCATTTCCATGGTAAGTCGATCGGTTCTACCTAAGAAGTACATGTACAGAAGATAGGCAGGGATGGCCACAATCAACCCGGCGGCTGTGGTTAGCAGGGCTTGGCTGATTCCGCCAGCGAGCATTTCCGGGCGCCCCATGGCTTGCGAACCTGAAATGTCATTAAACGATTGAATCATACCCATTACTGTTCCAAGCATCCCCAGTAATGGAGCGACGTTGCTGATGGCACTCAGTAGGCGCATGTACCGTCGCAATTGATTGCTTTCTCTTTCGCCCGCATCAAGAACTGCCTGTTCGATCTCTACTGCAGAACGGCCGTAGCGTTTTACCCCAGCACACAGGATAGCAGCCATCGGGCTAGGGTTGCGCTCGCACAGTTCAATTGCTTCCTCGCGATCGATTTGTTGCTGTTGCAATTGCTCGATTAAGCGTTTCACAAAAGGTTTTGGGATCACTCGACCGTTTCGCAAGTGGATAAAACGCTCGAAGGTGAAGACGGTTAGAATGAATGAGCAAAGAGCGATGGGGTACATCATCAATCCGCCATCGTGGAAAATCTGAAGTAGATTTCGGACAGGGATTGTCGAGTCCTTCGAAGGTTCAGGCGATGCTGCATTCACTTGCCCCGCGGAACTCAGAGCATTTGAACTCGGGGGGTTGGACGCTACATAAACGGGCGCGGCAGAAGAGCGTTGAATGTCAGGAGACACGATTTGCGGATTTTGGTAATTGATCCGATTCTGTGGTCCACCGTTCAATGCATTTGGAAACGATCCGGCGCCATTCGGTGGGTATTGTGCATACAGGTTGGCAGTCGGCAGATTCAGCCACAGGCCCATGAGAATGCAAAATTGCACAAACTTCATCGTCTGACCAAAAGAGTTTGTCGCTGTCGTTGCGATGGTACGCCACCTTTTCATCGCTTGGTCCCTGACGAATCTTGTTCGGTTTGTTTTGCAATGGTGCTGCTTGGAAGCAACAGAAGCCGTTCTCTTGCGAGAGAGACAAACGGGCTGTCGCTGAATTGGTCTATTAGCTGTGAGTATGCTTCACGTGCGGAAGGGGAATCTTGGACGGCTTCGCAACATTGCCCAATTTGGAGCAGTGCCGCAGAATGCCAGTATTTTTGCCCAGGCACTTGAAGCACCTTTCTATATTCAACTTGAGCTTCATCGTAGCGACGTTGCATCAAGAAGGTCTCGCCGGCCATCCAGTTCGCCCTGGCTGAAAGTTCTGGAGATGTAGCAACCCGCTTAGAAACAAGTTCCAGTGCGGCGCGTGCATCCTCAAACTGAGCCCTCGATACCAGACAGCGAGCTAATAGGTAATCGACCTCGGAACGGCGAATGCATTCGGGAAAATCTTTACGAATTCCCAAAACGATGTATTCAGCCTGCTGCCACTGCCTGTTCAAAGCTAGCGATTCAGCTTTCCGCAATAAAATGGTAGCTATCCAGGCTGGACGGTCGTTTCCTTGAGTATTCGGCTGGGCGGACGCGTCCAAAAGCCATTGCCAATGCTTTTCCGCCTCGGGCCATCGCTCCAGTTGATACAGCGACTCTGCCAACTGGAAGCGAACCGACATTTGCATCTCCAATTCAATCGGCTCCTCGATGGAAATGAGTTCTAAGGTAGCAAGTGCTTCTTGCGGATTACCCAGTTCCAGCTGGGCTTGCCCCAAGGCCAACCTTGCATGCTGGATCAATTCGTTTGAGCATCCTTGCGCGATGGCCTGTTCCGCAAATGGTATCGCATCCGACCATTCGCCTCGTTGAACCGCCGTCCGGGCTAAACGAACTCGGGCTTCTACGGAATAAGGAGATTGCGGAAATCGATGAACAATCTGCAGCAGGATGCCGTCCGAGCTTGCGGAATTGCCAGTTTCCAGCAATGCGATCGCTAGCTCATAAAGTACTGCGGCGGATGGATTGCCGGCTAACGCAAGCTGAACCGCCGGCTCAAGATCGATAGCAACGCTTGCGAGCTCCTGGGTCGCCAACGCAAGACGGGACCGAAGGACTCGCACTTGGATCGACAGGTTTTCCTCAAGGGTGGCTGACTCAAGTTGAGCGAGAGTTTGTTTCGCTTCCTCCCATTTTTTCTCGTGCCAAGAAGCCAACGCAGAGCCGAAGGTTGCCTGGCTCTCGATCAGGACGATCGCCCGCTCTTTCGGGCCATGCTTCAGCTGTTGGGCGCAGTTCGCCATGGAAGTAATGAAGCACTCTTTCGCTTCCGAGTAAGTCGACTTGTTTTGCAACAAAAGCATTCCCAATTCGAACCAAGCGGTCGCGGTAAGAATATCATGCTCGGACGAGGTGGGGCGGGAGCTGAGCAGCGAGCGCAGTCGTCTCTCTGCATCACCGGATCTTGAATGCTGAGAATCCCATTGAGCGCAAAGCAATTGCGAGCTTTCAATCCAAGAATTCAGGAGCCGGTTATCTAAAGTCCTACCGGACTCTTTCGCTTTTTTTATGGAAGATTGCGATTCATCAATCCATCGCGAAAGACTTTGGGCGGTTTCTTCGGAAGGCTTCACAGCCCACGCCGACATGATGCCATAATATTCGCATTGCGTCGCCAGTTCGGAACCGGGGCATTGGCTAGCAACGCTCCGAAACAGCTTGGACGACTCGTCGTATTGTTTCGACGAATATGCCTGACGAGCCAATTGGTACTGAGTTACCAGCGAGTTGGGATCTTGCTGCCCAAACACGAACGAGCCCCAAGTCCCGCACAAGCACAACGCTAGCGTGGTGGCTGCGGCGGAAATCAATTGGTGGAAAGTCAAACGGTTTCGCATGGCGTTAGGGCATACGAAACCTTACCGGTTGTATCAAGAGCATTCAATTCAGGATGACAATTTTTTGAATTTCAAAACACGATGTGGAAACCCGTCTTGTCGCACTCTTCCTGGAAAGGCTATCATTCGATCTTTGAGTTTTTTTCCGGTTTTCATTTCCAATCCGAGATTTGTATCTTATGAGCTTACTTCAAGAGTTTAAGGCCTTCGCGATGCGAGGCAATGTTGTTGACCTGGCCGTGGGTGTTGTCATTGGTGGGGCGTTCGGCAAAATTATCAGTTCCATGGTGGGGGATATCATTATGCCACCTCTCAATCTGATTACCGCAAAGTCCGGCCTGACGTTCAATAGCCTGTCGCTGAAGTATTCCAATCTGTTCGGTTCGATGATTACCATGCCGAAAATGGAAGGTGGTAAGCCAGTTCTCGTCGACGGCAAGGAAGTTCCGGTCTTGTCGGATCCCGACCTGTTAAAGTACGGACCCTTCTTGCAAGCGACACTCGATTTCTTGATCGTGGCCTTTGCGCTTTTTATGGTGATCAAAGTCATGAACTCGCTGAAAAAGAAGCAGGAGGAAGCACCAGCTGCACCGTCGGAGGATGTCTTGTTGCTTCGCGAGATCCGGGATTCCCTGATGAAAAACGCACCACGTCGAGCGGACTAATCCAGTTCCAAAACAATTCAGGAATCTTCACAAACCCTTCGGTGCCCATCGAAGGGTTTTTTGTTAGCATAATGGTAGAAATCATTGCTGCATTCAGCATGATTGCTCGCTGGCGGCTGGCAAGCAAGAAAAACTGACACTTTGCTCTCAATAGGTTTTCGCAAATGACTCACCCAATTTTCGGCCAAACCGTCATCGGTATCGCGTTCGCCATCATGACTTCGGCAATCGCACCAGCTGATGAAACAATGGAAGCAAAAGTAAAGCGAGTTATCGATGGAGACTCGATCTTGGTCGTCGACAGCAACGACACGGAGTTTGAGGCTCAGCTGGAAGGGATTGACGCTCCGGAAATGAAGCAGGAATTCGGCAAGGAATCGCTGGAGGCGCTAACGAAAATGCTGAAGGACCAGAAAGTCAAACTGACTTGGAAAAGCAAAGACACTTACGATCGACTGCTCGCTCAGGTTTACGTGGCAGACAAGCATGTCAACATCGAAATGTTGCGATCTGGAATGGCATGGCACTTTAAGCGTTACAACAAATCAGAAGAGCTAGCCAAGATCGAATTGGAAGCCAAGCAGGCCAAGAAGGGTCTATGGTCCAAGGAATCTCCTGTGGCTCCATGGGATTATCGGAAAGAGAACAAAGCCCCCGATAAGCCCTCGAAGTGAAGCCTTGCCTGGATGAAAATTCTTAGCAACCCACGAGCGATTCCGTCATTTTGATGGCGCTGCGATCAATGTTGTGGCGCCAGACGTGAGGCTTCGGCTGGGTATTGGGAAATGTGCCCGCAAAATGCCCGTCTAATCTAAAAGTGAAAATTCTTCCGTCGAGCGGTACGGCGTTTGTATTTCCCCCCCTGGGGCAAGTGTCCCGGTCGAATCTAGTTTCGTTGTGCATAGAATAAGGGGGTAAGTCATGTTGATTGGAACGAGCGCCTACTCAGGTCGTATCAGGTCGTTGGCGATGATGGTTTTATGGAGCTCGTGCTTCGCGCCATCGCTGTTTGCGGGTGTTTGGTCTTGTGCTGTTGGTGATGCCCGAGCGGTTCGTCGAACAACGGAAGATTTGGCCGAGCGACTGAACGAGAAATTTCCGTATAGCATTGCATGTCAACCAGCCGCCCAGCTCGACAACGCTGCCTGCCAACTGGTTGATTCGGTATCGCGTGGAGCACCTTGGCACCAAGTTCAAAGTTCGCTTCAACGAACATGTTCTTTGGCAGGCCAAGTGAATGCGCTTGTGAATGCCGATTGCAATGTGCGCAATGACCGACGGACGCGGGATCATTTGAATGAACTTTCGCGTCGTCTTGAGCGATTGCGATGCAATCTTGATAAAGCCTACGCAAAAACTCAGCCGGTGTTCTGTGAGCCACCGCGTGCTCGGCGACAAGTGCCAGGGGTTATTCTTCGGCCAAACGGTTCGTTGCATGGGCCGTTCGCACCGAATCCTTTTCCCAGCACCTACGATTTTGAACAGCTACCCGAATCGAGATCTTATGAATTCCAAGATCCGAACGCATTTCCAGAAGATCGCGAAATTGGTCCGATTCAATACCGAGTAGAACGCAACGATACCGCTCGGCCATCCCGAGGCCAAATCTTTGCACGAATCGGAATGGAAGTTCTGCGAGCCGTCGCTAACTAAACGGCAGAATGGGTCCTCTTGATTGACTTAGTTTTGGAGCCGCTTCATGGGAGCGGCGGTCGAGCGACAGCTTTCACATGCTCTGCGTTTTGTGGATTTCGGAATTCGATACTGAAGGCGTGAAGAGCGATAGGTGATTCGCGCTGGCCGGGGATCGCAGCTTGCCATCGAAAAGGGCTGCCGTACAGCGAGTCCCCGAGGATGGGAAATCCATGATGGGCGAACTGCAGGCGAATTTGGTGCATTCGCCCCGTCTCCAGTTCAATTTCCACGGTACTCACTTTTTCAAGAGTTGCCCCCAGTGTCATTTCCGATTCGGCAACGACTTGGAACGCAAGGATTGCTTCTTTTGCGCCCTCGGTATCGGCCGAAACGATCTCGGCTTTGGCTTCATTGGGAATCTTGCGGATCCAATCGATCCAGCGGCCTGATCGTTCTGATATTGCGGGAATGGTTGCCTGGTACAGTTTGCGGACCGTTCGAGTTGCAAACTGGTCGCTAAGCCGCCGCAGTGCCCGTTGGTTTCTCGCGACCACCATCACGCCTGACGTAACGCGATCTAATCGATGAGGCATCCCAATGAACGGAACCGGCCCTGTTGGATCCCGTTGTTGCAATTGTTGAACCAATAATGTCTGAACACTTTCGATTCCGGGAACAGCTTGAGTTAAAATCCCTGTTGGCTTATTGATCACAAGGAACCAAGGGTGTTCAATCAATATTTCGATCATCATGGTGTTCGATCATCATGGTGTTCATCGTGCAAAAAAAAACGAGAAGCACCGGCCACGAATTCGAGTCATCATGACTACGACTTCATAGTGCTTCTCGTTAACATTCATGTTCTAGTATTTGTTGTACCTAGGTCAAGACGTAAAAACGCTTCAGCTGCAAAAGATATTCTTCACTCGATCGAACCACATCATGTCCTCCTCCTCCTCATCATCATCATCTGCTTCGTCATTGCCTGCGTCAGAGTCAGAGTCGGAATCTACATCGAAGAACGAATCAACACGCGAATCGATTCACTTTGTGACGGGCAAGCTTGCGGAAGCCTCGTTGCGAGAGATTGTTGCATCGCTTGCGAGCAAACAGTCCTTCGACTACACGATCGAAGTTCTACCAATTACGGTCGCTGCATTGATGACTCCAAAGTGGTTGCTAAAGCATATGCGGATCCCATCAGGGGCATCGCGAGTGATTCTTCCTGGTTATCTTCAGACAGGGATCGACGCAATTCGATCAGCAATCTCGACTCCCATCGAGTGCGGACCGAAAGATGTGCGCGATTTGCCGTTGCTTTTTGGGAAGAAGCGATTCAAAGGCGAAGACTATGGGCAGTGTTCGATCGAGATCATTGCAGAGATCAACTACGCACCGCGACTCACCGTTGCTGCGCTTGTCGAACAGGCAAAAGTACTGATTGGCGATGGAGCGAACCGGATCGATCTTGGATGCGAACCGGGAGTACGTTGGTCTGGGGTGGCGGACGCTGTCAAAGCACTTTGCGATGAAGGCATACCGACTTCGATCGACACGTTTGATGAATGGGAAGCAGCAACTGCAACGAAGGCTGGTTCCTCTCTTGTGCTGTCCGTGAACAAAACGAATCGTGAAGCGTCAATCGATTGGGGGTGTGAAGTGGTGGTGGTGCCGGACGATTTAGGTGACTTCATGCCTGGGATGATGGAAACAGCCGAGTATTTGCAGAAGCATTCGGTCCTGTTTCGACTGGATCCCATCCTTGAGCCGATCGGTTGTGGATTTGCGAATTCGCTAGGAAGATACTTAGCGACCCGTGAGGCATTTCCAGAAGCGTCCATCATGATGGGGATTGGCAACATAACCGAACTGACCGATAGCGATTCGGCAGGAATCAACACCTTGCTGTTGGGCTTTTGCGAAGAACAGCAGATTCGAAGTGTGCTTACGACCCAAGTTATCGCTTGGGCCCGTTCCAGTGTTCGTGAATGCGATCTGGCCCGAAGGCTAGTGAACTATGCAGTGCGTCACAAAATCCCACCCAAGCACTTTGAAGACCGTTTGGTGATGCTCCGAGATCCTTCGACCACCACCTTTTCGGCGGAAGCGATTGCGGCATTAGCCCGGAATATCAAAGACAACAACTATCGAATCTTGATTGATGACGATCAAATTCACTTGATCAGTGCTGGGGTTCATCTACGGGGCACTGACCCTTTTGAAATCATGGAACAGCTGATGATGCTTCCCGAGTCAAGAAACGTTGACCCATCGCACGCTTTTTACCTTGGATTCGAATTGAATAAAGCGTTAACCGCCTTGACGCTTGGAAAACGCTACGAACAAGATGAAGCTCTACGCTGGGGCATGCATACTCGACCAGAACGACACCATCGATTAAAACGAAGCAAACGCAGTGAGGCCTAATCGATTACAAAAAGCGTGCCATCAACTGCTCTACAATGTCGAACAGTTGTCCCCAACTGTTTATGAAGCTTGCAACAACTCTCCAACTCAAGTTCAAACCTGGGGGGCACTAAACACACGAGAAGGAAGTAGCTTGTTCGGTAATAGCTGCAAATAGGGCGATTCTTAGGGCTTCCAAATGAGTTTCAGGTCGAGCGAGAATGCAGGTAGTATTTGCGCATGCGAAACCGTTTCGGGGGACTCCAGTATTTCAATCGCCGTACCCGGTTGATATATGTGGATTCGGGATGTTTGTGGATCGATCAACCAACCCAGCCGAACACCGTTTCCCATATACGATTGCATTTTTGCCTGGAGTTGCTTTAATCGGTCGCTGTGGGATCTCAGTTCAATCACAAAATCAGGTACGATGGGTGGGAATTTTCTCCGATCTTCCTGTGACAGAGACATCCACCGCTCTGAAGATATCCAAGAAGCATCCGGCGAGCGTTTCGAACCATCTGGAAGACAAAAAATAACCGATGAGTCGAACGTTGCTCCGCCGAAGTTCTTTGCCCACCCACGCAATTGGAAATTGATCTCAGAATTAAGATCGGATGATTCGCCGCCAGTTGGTGACATAATGACGATCTCCCCATTGGAATTCTGCTCAACGACCAAGTCGGGATTTAGACGAACGAATTCTTCGAACGAATCGTTCACGCGTAATGTCAACGGAAAGTCGTACGCCGAGTGATAGGGGGCTTGGTCTTCGTGGACCCTAGAATGAGACATGGTGGGTTTCTCCTGCGGTCACCTTTTGCTATTTCCGTGAATTATAGCAGAATTGCTCTCTTGAGATTTTTGAAAATTCGTAGAAACAAGGGAGGTTCGTTTTTGCAATCCGAATGCTAACTCGACGGTAAGATGATTACAATTGTGCGATTGTCGGAAAGCGAAGCGAACCATCAAAGAGATCCCGCATGTCCAATATCACGAAACTTGTCCTTCTGCTACTTGCTAGCCTTAGTGGTACTCTTTCACTGAATGCATCCGATGCATCGCGGCCGAACATCCTATTTGCGATCGCGGATGATTGGGGCCTGCATGCGGGAGCTTATGGTACCCCTTGGGTAAAGACAGTCGCTTTTGATCGGGTTGCACGCGAAGGGCTTCTGTTTCGTAACGCTTATACGCCGATGGCAAAATGTGCTCCGTCCCGAGCTATTTTGCTCACGGGGCGTCATCTTTGGCAGAACGAAGAGGCGGGTAATCACTTGGCAGTGTTTCCACCCAAGCTGAAAAGTTGGCCCGAAGTGCTGATGGAAAAGGGCTGGCACGTGGGTATCACCGGCAAGGGATGGGGGCCCGGCATCGCCAACGACATCCATGGTAAGCCGCGCGCTATAACGGGAAATCGCTTTGACAAGTTTAGGTCTGCACCACCTGCCCAAGCGATGGACAACAACGACTATGCGGCAAACTTCAAAAACTTTCTCGATGTTGCGCCTACCGACACTCCGTGGTGCTTTTGGTACGGCAGTACCGAACCACATCGGCCGTATGAGTTTCAAGTGGGCGTCAACAAGGGTGGCAAGCAACTCGAGGATATTGATCGCGTACCTAGCTATTGGCCCGACAACACGACCGTTCGGCATGACATGCTTGATTACGCCTTCGAAGTCGAGCATATGGACAATCATCTTGGACGGATGCTGGACGAACTTGAGCATCGTGGGCTGCTCGACAACACGCTTGTTATTGTCACCAGCGACCATGGTATGCCATTCCCTCGTGTGAAGGGATATGCCTACCACGATTCGAATCACATTCCTCTCGCAATTCGCTGGCCGATCGGTATGAAGCATCCGGGCCGTGTGGTCGATGACTTCGTGGATTTCACGGACCTAGCCGCGACAATACTGGATTATGGAGACATTCCATGGAATAACAGCGGCATGATGCCTATCACTGGCAAAAGCTGGCGGCCGATTCTGGATAGTCATTTGTCCGGGCGTATTGTCCCGGAACGCGACCATGTACTTATCGGTAAGGAGCGTACCGACGTGGGGCGTCCAAATAACGCAGGGTATCCCATTCGTGGAATTGTCACTTCCGAGTTCCTTTATCTTTGCAATTACGAACCATCGCGCTGGCCCGCCGGTAATCCCGAGACCGGTTACCTTGACACAGACGGCAGCCCAACGAAATCGAACATCCTTCAGATCGGTCGCACCGACCGAGCGAACTTATTCTGGCGGCTCAATTTTGGATTGCGCCCCGACCAGGAACTATTTGATCTGAATATCGACAGAGATTGCATTCACAACGTCGCATCGGCCTCGGGCATGGAGCCATATGCGATAGCGTTGCGTCAGCGTATGGAAAAAATGCTCCAATCCCAAGGCGACCCTCGCATGGATGGCCGGGGCGACGTATTTGATAAGTATTCGCCAACCACGGGTGATGGATTCTACGAAAAGTTCATGCGGGGCGAAGCAGTCAATGCAGGTTGGGTGGAACCAACAGACTTTGAGCAACCAAGCCAAGCCCCGATTCCTAAAAGCTAAGCGGAATCAATCTTAGGAGTAGGGCAAAAAAATGGCTGGGCAAAAAGATGATCAGGAATCGATCTGGAGATCTGAATTTTTTTGCCCCAACATTTTTTTGCCCAAATGGATTCCTGTCTGCTGATCAATTGCAAAGGTCCGGAATGCTAAGGAACTATTGTTGTGTTCGAAGAATATCGTCGATTTGGCTTTGCAAGTCCGCCGACATGGAAACCAGCTCGGGATAGGTTTCCGACAATGCCTGCAGGTACTCTTGGAGGGCAACAGCGGCCTCGGGTTTTTCCAAGAGGGAATTGCGACGATAGCTGCTGAAGAGCTGATTCAATTGCTGGACTGACTCGTGGGGGGCATCCAAACTCTTCAGAGTCGAGATCACTTCAGCGATCATGAAAGCTATCTTGAGCGTGCCGTTCTGATCCCCTGGCAGATCGTCGGTCGTATTGATTCCGGACCAAACTGATGGAAATTCATCCTCTGGGTCCGTTGCTTCATCTGTTTCATCGGCTTCACTCACAAATCTCCCGATTTCACTGAAGGAAGCAAACTCGTTCAAGTGTTCTTCCCATTCCTCGCGAGTCTCATACAAGGAGAAAGCAAATTCTTCATCTAGCTCTAGATGATATCCATCAATGCCTGTAAAGGTGATGCCAAATGCACCATCCGCCATCATCTCGCAAATTGGACAATCGCAATCCATGACATGCTGCTCGGTTTCCACCCCGTCGATTCCTTCGATAGGTACACCAATGCCCCGCGGAACACGACGCCGTTCGCATTCGATAATAAAGCTCGGCGGATTCCCACCTTCGAAGGAGCTTTCCAACCAGCTGTCGCGAACATCCTTCAGGAACGACACAAGCTTGGATTGCAGACCTGTCGCTTCGTCCGATTCGATTTTGTCCGGATCGATAGTCCGCTCGTTCTTGTTGCACCAAAACCAGCCGGCCTGGATCAGTTCTCGACATAGATCAAAATAGAGAGAAACTTCTTCCGTCCCCATGGGAGCGGTCTGGTAATTAGACCAATCGACCGGCATTGCTACCAGTGGCTCGCCATCTTCCCGTCGCCGCCTTTGCCCCCATATAACCTTGTCGACCCAGCCTCTCGCACCGTGCAACATTTGCCTAGGTATACGTCCATCCAAATCTTCGCGGGGAGTCATCAACCAGTCACGATGCACTTGTACGGTGAGAGGATATCTATTCTTAGGCTGGTCGTTCGCCGATTCTTGCAACCACTGCTCCGACTGAACAACTTGCAGAACGTTGGTTGCAATGTAATCCAGCAAGGGGGCATCAAACAGAAGCGTGCGATCCACATGGGGTTTGGTCCAAGGTTGTTGCCGTTCTTGGCTGATCATCTCCACCGCGACACCGGTCAGAAGCTCCCACCAAGGGGGCAGATGAACACTCAAGGGGCAATGATGATCACCTGCTTCATCAACGTGCATTGCGAAGACGTTGTCGTGTTCTATCGTCATGAACTGACCGCCCGTAAGAACCCGTTTGTGAACGAAGTCCAAAGCAATCCAACTATTGGCCGCTTCGATTTCGTGCAATCCTTCTTGCAAGGAAACGGAATGTGTTGGCAGGCTGTCAACGAACTCGGGTACCGCCGGCGTACGATACCGGGGCCAAACGCTCTTCGCTTCGGTCCAATCATCGGGATCCTCTGACAAAAGAGCGATCAACGTAATCGCAGTGTCGGAATCAAGGCTCTGCATGACGCAAACGCCTTCATGCTGCAAAAAAATAGCCGTCACTTCGGGTTCTTCGCCAACCACGATTCTCTCCTATATTCTCGTTTACGCAGATGCTTCACAATGTCCGATCTGAATCCCAACAGACGTTGCCACTGAATCTTATTGCAAGCAACGTCGAAGAGGCTAGTATATCGAAAATTAGGAATAACGGTTTGGGTATGACCTCTTGCTTCAAAGAACTGAATTCTCAGTTTGCCGTCACCCGAGGTACTGCTCGAACTAAAGTTGCGCAGGAAAAACTAGCACCGAATGCTCCCTCGCCGTCGCGATTTCAGTCCGCCGTAGTAGAATTCGAAAACTAGCTCCTGCTTCTTCATCTTGCCTTCCGCTAAGCATGGTAACGTATACCGTAATGAATCCGCGAATCTGCGGTATAGCCTACCTTTCATTGCAAACAGAACTAGAATGACTCGAGAAAAGTTGCTTACCAACCGAATTGCAATCATCCGTTGGCAATCCCATTTGAAGATATCGCGAAGCCAGCACCATTTCCGTCTGTTTGCCTTGACGATACTTCTGACTATGCTTAGAACGCCGCGTAACATATAGGCCTTGGGCAACCGCTTCAACAGGCGTCTTTCTAAGGACATCGAAAACGCGGTTAGGGCTTGAGCGCATACACAAATCTACAGGAGCACAGTCGTGACAATCGGGAATTCAAAATTTGCTCTGGCTGCTTTCTACCCTCTGCTCGATCGATACATGAACGAAGCTGCTTCGCGGTTCGATGAAATTCCTAATGACCGCAAGGTCGACCTTGCCAAAGTTGCCGACTACATTCGCGAACGCCTGTCGAAGTCCGAACCAGCCAAGCTGACTTTTATATGCACCCATAATTCAAGAAGAAGCCACTTGTCCCAAATCTGGGCACAGGTCGCGGCCGAGTGCTATGGACTGAAGGGCGTTGAAACCTATTCGGGAGGCACAGAAGCGACTGCATTCAACCCTCGCGCGGTCGCGGCCATGCAGCGATGCGGACTCAAAATCGTTGCCGATGACCCTACGGCGCCCAACCCGCGCTACGCGGTGTCAACTTCGGACTCCGGAACGCCACAGGTTTGCTTTTCCAAGGCCTACGGCGATGCACCCAATCCAGGTACGGGTTACTGTGCGGTCATGACGTGTTCACAAGCAGATGACGCCTGCCCCTTGGTAATGGGGTGCGACTTGCGTATGCCCATTCGGTATGAGGATCCTAAAGTTGCCGACGACACCGAGCTAGAGACCCAGCGATACGACGAGCGGTGCGCCCAAATTTGTGGCGAAATGCTCTACATGATGTCCCTTGTTTAAAGTGCGAAAACTCAAGCAACAAGTTATCTTTTGGTCCCAGCATCGGATTTGTCATGTCAGCAACCGAACGAGATGCTAGTCAACGAAGTGGATCAGAATGACCTTGTCATGCGAATGCAAGCTATGGAATTGCAAACGCATGAGTTGCGTGAGCAGATTGCAAAGCTGGAAAATTCGAACAAGCAAAAGGAAGTTCCTAAACTCAAGCTACCCAGTGTGGCAATCAGTGGGGTTTTCCAGGAAGACGCCGTTGCGTTCAACCAAGATGACGCTAGCCGCGAGGCCTATGGACGCGTGGAAAGTGGTGCCGATTTTCGTCGGGCTCGTCTGGAGGCGAAAGGGGCTGTTATGCAGAACATCACCCTGGGGTTGAATTGGTATGTAAATCCGTATTGCAAGTGCGTAGCCAACTACATTCATACATGGGCCGAATCGCGACCAATTCGGAATGGCAGCATCCAATGCAATCAGTTTATCGCCTCGGAAACAGATGCCTGATGCATGCGAGCTCAATTGGACTTCTAGCTGAAGATGCTAGAATGTCGTTTCGGGTCCTCTCGTTGTCACTTGCTAGAAAGAGAAACCGCTTCATCGCAACTCGCTAATTGAGATTCATCGTGGAATGGTCTCATGATGGTGAAGCGACTGTCGCGTCATCGGAACTATGGAAATCAATCTCAGTGCCGAAGAGAGTTTGTCAGATCCGAAGGCTGCCTATATCCATGTTCCGTTCTGCCATTCGCGATGTCCCTACTGTAATTTTACGGTAGTCGCGAATCGGTTGGATTTGGTAGATCGCTATGTCGAAGCCGTTTCCAAAGAATTGACGACTCTTGGTTCTCCTCGCTCTGTAAAAACGATCTTCATTGGTGGGGGAACGCCCACGCTGCTTCCACGCGAACCGATGGAACGGTTGTTTGAGATAATCCGTCAATGGCTCCCACTGGCCGACGATGGAGAGTGGAGTATCGAAGCGAACCCTCAAGACATCGATCCGACTCTGTGTCAACTTCTTCGCGATCAAGGCATCAACCGCATTAGTCTTGGTGGCCAATCGTTTGATACGGCCAAACTGAAGACGCTCGGTCGCGATCATACCGGCGATCAACTTGCTAATTCTATCGATATCGCGTCCAAATGGTTCGATGAGGTCTCGGTCGACTTGATCTTTGGCGTCCCAGGTGAAGATATGCAAGTTTGGCGATCCGATGTGAGCATGGCTACGTCGCGCGGTGTTAGCCATCTCTCCACCTATGGCCTAACCTACGAGAAAGGTGCCCACTACTGGTCGCAATTGCAGAAGGGCCAGATTGTCGCTGTCGCGGAAGAGGTCGAGCTGGAGATGTATCTTTACGCTATTGAAACACTCGCACTGCACGGTATGATTCACTATGAAGTTTCGAATTTCGCAAAACCAGGTAGCGAATGCGTTCACAACCAGACTTACTGGCAGGGGGATTCCTGGCTAGGCTTTGGACCTGGCGCTGCAGCCTATGTGGATGGCACTCGTTCGGTCAATCATCGCAGCACATTGAAGTACCTTCAACGCATGGAAACCGGACTGTCCCCCATCGCCGAGTCGCAAGCACTCGACTGGTCTACACGAACTCGCGAGCGATTTATCTTCGGTATGCGTCAGCTAAAAGGTGTCGAATGGAGTACGCTTGCTAGCTTCGGTGAACCCGAGGCCATCGAAGCCATCGCACAACAGATTCCGAAACACATCGAATTGGGGTTTTTGGGGTGGCACCAAGGCCATATTCGCCTAACGCCTCAGGGTTTGCCAATCAGTGACTCACTTTGGCTGGACTATTGGTAAATGAGGCTACTATCCATTAGTTGTCCAATGTAACAACACCAGTTAGAGATTGACCCCTATGGAAGAAAAACGGTCAAGGACAAATGTCGATAACGATCATACGGCTACTGGAAGAGACCAAACATCTACAGGTTTTCCGCCGGATCCATTTGCTTCTCTCATCGACGGCTCCGTACTCACCGCACCTACGCAAATTCTTGGGAATTGCGTTGCTGGATTGGCCAATCCCCTCCCTAAAGGTATCGGCCCAGTTCAAACAGTCGAGAAATCGTCAGTCTATGATCATGGGTTGCAGGATGACGATGGATCGCTCAACCAACAAAAAACAACGTTTCCAGAAGGACTTGAAAACTTCCGCCGCTTTAATGCCCGATATTTGATCGGTGAGGAAATCGGCAACGGCGGTATGGGCCAGGTTTATCGAGGTTGGGATTTGAATCTGCAACGCTATTTGGCCATAAAGATCATTCGCAAAGATTATGAGGGTAACGCGCAGCACCTTTTTCGATTTCTGCGCGAAGCAAGAATCGCGAGTAAGTTGGGGCACCCTAGCGTTTGCGCATGCAAACGGAGTTGTCCACCGCGATTTAAAACCAGGGAACATCATGATTGGTGCTTAACAATCGACTTGACAATTGGCAGCCAAACCAACAAGGGGTTTCGCTCGTGGAACCGAGCCGAAACTCTCGGTGGTTGAGCTGGCAATCGGTAGAAAACCTAATTCGTAAGACTATCAAAAGCTTGAGGAAGGTTCGATCTACTCTTTCCATGCACCGAAGGCGGAAGTCGTCAATCAACTGAGCTTTCATGGAAGGGGGCCGTCCAGAATGCGATTTTGCGATCCGGACAACGACCTACCTCAGATCTTGACTGCTAGCAAATCTAAATTATTTTCAAAATCCAACTGGTATTTATTTAAGGAAACTTGACGGTAGCAATCAAAAGCAGTATTGCCTTGGAGTGAATCCCCATGACGAGGGCTGACGGTTCGCAAAACTTGGAATTGCTACATGGATACACACCCGTTTCAACTCATTATTCGATTTCTAGTCCAAGCCTTCATTGGATGCTTTCCCGCGATTTGCTTGAGTCAAATCGTTGTTCAGCTTCCACCAAGCAACGATACCACACCACCCAGTGGCAACCCTATGGAACCGTGGACGACAGCTTCCCCAGATCAAAGCGTCTACCCACCCTTAGGGGGTAGCGATCAAACTTTCGGTACCCGGACATCCTATTTTCGAGGTCCTTTTCAAGCTCCGCCTCAGACATATGCCAATCCGTCATACCCGCCTGGCACGTATCCTCCAGGTGGCACATATCCTTCAGTCGCGTATCCTTCAGGCGCATATCCTTCAGGCGCATATCCTTCAGGCGCGTATCCTACAGGCACATATCCTTCAGTCGCGTATCCTTCAGGCGCGTATCCTTCAGTCGCGTATCCTTCAGTCGCGTATCCTTCAGGCGCGTATCCACCAGGCGCGTATCCACCAGGCGCGTATCCACCAGGCGCGTATCCTCCAGGCGCGTATCCTAACTCGGCCCCAAACTCCATGTACCCTGGCCTATATGGTCCACCACCTACCAACTGGATGGGCACTACGGGCACAACTGTTACTACGACCACGGACCAGATTGTTCGATTGTGCCAAGGACCTCGATTTCAACAGACTTGGCTTACTGGCAATGACAATTTCGAGGGCAAAGAAGCCAATTCGATTCAAATACTTGACACGGACGTCTCGCTTGTCTTCGCATGTCCTGATTTTTGCAGTAGTAAAAGCCCTCTCTACGTTATTCCGTCTTACTCGCAGCATGTATGGGACGGTCCTTCGGCGCCTGGGTTCAATTTGCCAAGCACAGCCTTCAGTGCCTTTCTTGATTCAGGCTGGAGTACTAACGCAGAAAAAACTTTTGGAATAGATTTTGGAGTCCGAATCGGCGTGTTCTCGGCATTCGATGCCGTTGACAGCGAAAGCGTTCGCTACCAAGGCAAGGCAATGGGACGGGTCCGTTTGACTCCCACGACAACGTTACGGGCGGGTGTCGCCTACCTTGACCGAGTCAAGATCAAGTTGTTGCCTATAGGGGGTATTCTGTGTTTCCCAAATCCCGACACCCGCTTTGATCTGTTTTTCCCAGAACCGAAGTTGTCGCATTACTGTTCAACATACGGTAACACAGATGTTTGGTGGTATTTGTACGGTTATTACGGCGGTGGATCTTGGACCATCCTACAATCCGACGGCTCACGTGATCAAATTGATCTCAATAATACTCGAATCATGATGGGGTTCGAGTTCGGCAAGTCAGAGCAAATTCGCAATGGTCTCCGAATGGGATTTTTTGAATTTGGCTACGCGTTCGATCAAGAGTTGGTTTACCGGATACAAACACCAGGTAATCTTGATTTGCAGAATAGTTTTGTGATACGGGCCGGATGTTCCTATTAGCTGAGCGGTTGTCCCATTGTCCGCAAGCCTTGAATTACACTTTTGGTTTAAATTAAGTAAGAGAGATGATGTGTGAAGTCACTCCCTCGCGTAAACACTTTTAGAATGTGATTTTGAGTGAATCGTTGGGAATTCTCTTCGTCGTGGCTGGTCCGTGACTAAACTAATGATTCTCGACTTGGGGCAATCCTTGGCGAATCAGGCAAACGACCTTTTCCCTGAGGAAAACCTTGAAGCTGCAGTTGGCGGAATCTTACAAAATGGACTCCAAATCGGATCGATGCTTTGCATCGTTCCTCCGATTGTGCTTGGGCGACTCATTTCTCAAGGAACTCAACCATGCTGCTGCCTCGAAATACATACGTATAGCCGGCGTGCCGATCAATCCAGCGAACAGATAACGTGCCAGGAGCAAGCGGCTCCAATGTCAAGAGTAGCATCAATGAAATTGTCTATAGGTAAATTGTTTTTAGTAGGTTTTGTGGTTTTTTTGCTCGGCATGAGCAATCATTCGCTGGATCAAATGGAGAACAAAGCCGCTGCGCTTCGACCTGCAATTGACTCTAGTTCGATTCGTGACACGCAAGCTCCTTGCGAACAAATCAACAAGTTGAACGTCTCGCGAGGCTCTATCAAAACGTTCGGGGATTTTCTCCGACGAAACACTCAGTCGATCCAAAATGAAAAAGGTGTTGATACGGAATCGAAACAAAAACTTGCAGTGGAAGATAGCCCTAATGGCTATCGATCGCCGGAGTCAACTTTAGAACCAAATCGATCCAAGCGAGTCGTTTTGCTACCGGGCCCCAAGTTCACGATTATTCAACAAGTCCGTCCATCCCAAGTGAGAGACGCTGCGCTGGCTGCCTCTCGACCCGCAAGATTTGTTGCCGACGTTGAAGCTACCAAACGACCCACTCTCCAAGCCCCCGCTTCGGATGCAGCCGAGAATATTCCGGTTGTTGGAAAATCCGTACCGATTGCTGCATACTATCAACTTGGACCCGTCTTGCCCGGTGGTAATGGCGGGCCTGCACCGCGTCCCGTGTTGCCAAATGCCGTGCCTTCCGCTACTGGTGCTGCGACATTTGTTCCTCCTCCAGCGACGTACATTCCTCCAGCAACCTACGCACAACCTCCCACGTACGCTCAACCTCCCACGTACGCTCAACCTCCCACGTACGCTCAACCTCCCACGACGTTCGTCCCGCCTCCCACGTACGTTCAACCTCCCACGACGTTCGTCCCGCCTCCTACGTACGTTCAGCCTCCCACGACGTTCGTCCCGCCTCCTACGTACGTTCAGCCTCCCACGTACGTCCCGCCTCCTACGTACGTTCAGCCTCCCACGACGTACGTTCCTCAACCGAGCGTTCCGGAGCGTTACTCGCAAGGCAACATACCACCGATGAACTCAAGGCCGATCGCGGGCCAAGGAACAATGCCCACAAATCCAAACGCTACGTTTGCGGCTCCATCCCCGTATTATCAGGGGAACTCCGCTCCGATGCGAAGTCCGTGCAATGCAACGCCTCGCTCGAACCCCATCAACGGTCCTCCGTTTGTGTGCCCGCCCCCGCGTCAGTTTGACGCAAAATACATGGTCTCACCGAGTGTTTGCCGTCAGTAATTGGAGCCCTCAGGGGTCGCTCTGTACGTAGAACTTAGAGGCAGATATTTGTTTGCATCTGGCCAAAATTGGGGGAATTGGACCAACCAGTCCGGCTTACCGGTTGAAAGATCGACTCGTCGTGCTGCTCGGCAGTTGAAGTTCGTTCTGATTTGGCCTCAGGTGACTAGTTCGCCTATTTTTGGCACTGTGCGCAGTTGGAATTGTTGGCTGGAACGCCATGCGATTGAGAATACACGGGAGAACTTTGAGGATAGACCTGAAGAGAATTTCCCGAAGGCTCAGATGAGTAATTGATAGGAGGGTATTGATAGGGAATCGAGTTAAGCGGAGCAATCGGCTGAGCGGTAGGGGTTATCCCAAAATGGCACATCCCCATTTTATCGCACTTCCATTGCTCGATGTTTCGGACAACACTGCAACCACAAACTTGCAGCGAAAGCGCCAATAAAAGAAACCGATTTGTAAACCGAATCATCTTGATATACTTTCATTATATTTCACATATGAACAACGATGTCGAAATATTGCTCTTATTGAAAGAAAAGCGAATCATTTCGAAATTTTTTACAGATGAATAGGAAAACGGGATACCATTTTTGATTCAAACCTTGCGACCGTAACTCCTCCTCTCTCAGTTTTTATGGTTTTTGAAATTATATACCCGGACGCGTCAAGTTAGCCTCGGCCGTTGCTTCGCTAAATTATCTGGGCTATTCAGAACCGCTATCGGATTGGTCCGGGTGCGCGTTCGGCGACTTGACTCTGTGGTGGCGATTCCCAAATATCAAACTCCGCCCAGACTGGAAAATGTGCGGAGATTTCAAGAGCTGCTTCCGTAGTTCATTGAAATGACTTGGCTAGATCCTAAACTCCCCATCTACCTGGAAACTCGCGCGTGGATGAACCATGGAAAAGGATGTTGTCGTAAGCTTTGTTTTAATGCGTATTTGTCATTGCTCCCTGGACAGCCCATCGAATACCTGGAATCTGCCCTAGTTTGCTAAGTTGACTTTCGCTGGCATTTAAGTCGCCCAATTGAATTACATCGTCTTCGAATGACTGAGATGATTGCATAACACGCAAGACGTCCGCAAGGGTTTCCACCTCTGCTTTGACTTCATCAGGGCCCGTATGGGTATTTAAGAGTAAAAACGAGAAGGCCTTGTACGGCGTATTGGTACGAGATCCAAAACGTGCAAGGACGGACATTATCTTGGCTATTGCTAGCTTACCGCTCGGATCTTTGTTCGTTCCTTGAATACCTTTGCCATCGCTTCGTGAGGATTGTACCGATCTTTCCGACTGGGAAAGAAATCCCTTCCAAATACGACTCTTCAAAAAGCGCATACCTTAAAAGCACGTGCTACTGTTCCCGCAAGAGGACGAACTAGATGTACAAAATGAAAAATCTCAAACAGCTAAGAAATAAATATCGTGGTCGCTCAAAATTAGGTGTAGCCGCAGTGGAGTTTGCTGTGATATCGCCCGTTTTGGTCTTGCTGTTTTTTGGCACGATCGAAGCGTGTCGCTTTATATATCTGAGGCAGACTCTGACGATTGCTGCGTACGAAGCTACTAGGACTGCCTTGGTTCCCAAGACGACGTCAGCTCAAGTCATCGCAGCAGCCAAGAATATCCTCACGGACCGCGGTGTGAAAGATGCGGTGGTCACGATTACCCCGAGTGCGTTTGACGCCGCTCCGATCCAGAGTTTTATCGAGGTCCGTGTCACCGCTCCTGCCAATAGCAATTCATTGGTCCAAGCAAATTTCTTTGAAGGTAAATTTATCGTTGGTCGTTGTTCCATGATGAAAGAGTACTGAAATGCTGATCCAAAAAACGAGGACTCGAAGGTTGGGAGGACGTGTCGGTGCAGCGGCTCCGCTGCTGGCTGTCCTTCTGCCGATCATCGCAATATTTGCAGGTTTTGCTATCAACTTTGCTTACATGCAGTTGATTCGAACCGAATCCTTCGTCGCCGCAGACGCGGCAACGCGAGCTGCAGCGAGAACCTATGCCTTGACAGGAGATCTGGCGAAGGCAAAGAGCCAAGCACAAATTGCAGCCACGAATAATTCGGGTGTCTCTTCTGAACTTAAGTTACAAGATAAAGACTTTATCCTGGGAACATCAGTAAGGAGTTCGGCAACGGGTCGCTATTCATTCACACCTGGAGGATCAAGTACAAACGCACTAAAGGTCAAAATAGATCGATCGGTAGGATCTACGAATGGGGCCGTGCCGCTCTTGTTTCCAAATATCTTGGGAACAACTGAGTTCGTATTTTCGAAGGAATCGGTTTCGACTCTCGTCGATGTCGACATTGCGTTCGTTGTCGACAGATCAGGCTCGATGGCTTATGCGGCGAACGAGAAAGCTGCGTTTCCGCCATTGCCAGCATCAGCACCCTCTGGATGGTGGTTTGGTAATGCAGCTCCTCCATCATCGCGATGGCGAGATTTGGCAAGCGCCTCTGCCGTGTTTCTGGAGCAATTGGAAGGTGCCTCCTTTGACGCACAGGTAGCCTTGGTCAGTTACGGAGACACAGCTATCCTTGATCAGAAAATGACCAGCGGTCTTGGGTCCATCAATACAGCTCTGAACAAGTATACAGAAAGCTTCAATTCTGGTGCCACGAACATCGGTCAAGGTCTGCAGATCGGGGAATCCGCGTTGACTGGCGGGCGAGCTTTTGCATCTAAGGTCGTAGTGTTAATGACCGATGGCATACGCACAGCAGGACCTGATCCGATTCCGATTGCAGACAAACTAGGAAAGAAAGGGATCATCGTTTTTACTGTGACTTTCTCGAATGAGGCAGACAAGGTAACAATGTCAAAAGTCGCAAAAGCTGGTTTAGGAATCCATTTTCACGCTGACAGCGGAAGTGCATTGACTACCGTTTTTGAAACAATCGTCAAGACGCTTCCAACCGTGCTCACTCAGTGATCTACCATGAGGAAACCAACTTTCATGATTGATGCGGCGGATCAAAAAATACTAGAATTCGTTTTCAGTGGGAACGTGCGCTTTCGGCAGGCACGCGATCGAAGCGAACGCATCATCCTGCGTGGGGCTTCAAGCAATCATCGACGAGGTGCGACCGCAGTCGAGTTTTCTCTTGTTGCTTCACTCATATTCCTGCTATTCTTTGCGTCGATCGAATTCTTTCGCGCGAGTATGGTTCGACAGTTTTGTGAGAATGCATCGTACGAAGCTGCCAGAAATATCATCGTCCCTGGTGCGACAGCAGAAGAAGGCAAAACTGTCGCAGCGAATCTACTGAAAATCCTCAACATCGAGGGGGCGACGGTAACGGTCACCCCTAGCAAGATACTGGATACAACCGGTTCGGTAACAGTGAAGGTGGAAGTACCTCTCGGTGCGAATCAATGGGGTGCCCCCATCTTCACAAAAGACAAAACCGTAAGTGCTGAAACTACTCTATTAACAGAACGAGTACCGTCGATCTCGTTCATATCTGTTCCACCCCCACCCCCCCCACCCCCCCCCACACCCCCCCCCCCCCCCCCCCCCCCCACCCCCACCCCCCCCCCCCCCCCCCCCCCACCCCCCCCCCCCCCCCCCCCCCCCCCCCCCCCCCCCCCCCCCCCCCCCCCCCCCCCCCCCCCCCCCCCA